>DATBLZ010000041.1:0-35186 GCA_036555065.1 Gammaproteobacteria bacterium | reverse complement strand
TGCCGAGCGTCGACGAGCGCATCCGCCGCCGCATGCGTGCGTGGCTTCGGCCCATTCAGAACGCTCAGTCACAGCTCATCCTCGTGATTCACGACCGCGACGAAGGCCACCATCCGCTCTGGACCCGGCTCACGAGCCTCTTCTCGGGGTTCACCGAAATCCGCATCGAGGATGCGCTCCTGACCGACGCGGCCGCTCGCTCGATCCCCGCGCTCGAGATTCCGACCGCGCCATTGCCTCTGAAGCCATTGCCGCGGCCGCGCCGCTGGTGGGACCTGCCAAAGGGCACCACGATCGCGCCGCGCGAGACGGAGTCGTACTCGAGTCTCAACAAGCTCGTCTATTATCCACACGAGTGGGTGCTCGATTACGCGGCGCGTCTGCGCCTGGGACGGGCTGCCGATCTCGCGAGCGGTAATCTTCTGTACGGTCGACTCGCGCACCGGCTGTTCGAAAACTTCTTTACCGCGCATCCGAATTGGCCACGCTTGAATGAACAGGCGATTCGCGCGTGGCTCGAGGCACGTTTGCCGGTGCTCATCGCCCAGGAAGGCGCGTTGCTCTGCGAGCCGGGCATGGGCGTCGAGCACGAGCGCGTCACGGCCGTCTTGGACAGCGCCTTCACGCGCCTGCTCGAACACCTGCGCCGCGCCGGCATCGAGCGCGCGGCCGCGGAGCAAGAGACCGACGCAGCGTTCGACGACGTGAAGCTCCACGGCGCGATCGATCTCGTGCTCAACGACCGCAAGGGACGCGAGATCGTGCTCGACGTCAAATGGTCGAGCGAGGCGTACCGCGGCGACGAGCTCACCGAGAACCGTTATCTCCAGCTCGCGACTTACGCTTACATGCGCAAGCACGCGGCCGGCGCGAAAACGTGGCCGTATCACGCGTATTTCATCGTCACGACCGGCAACGTGCTCGCCAACGACAGCACCGTGTTCCCTGACGCCGCCGTCTTTGCACCCGCGGACGACGAGGGCATCGCGGCGATCTGGGCGCGGCTCCGCGCGACGTATCTCTGGCGCCGTGCGCAAATCGCCGCGGGTCGGGTCGAAGTCAACGCCGCGGGCACGGAGCCGGACCTTTGGTCTGCGCCGCCCGCCGATGCGCTCATTACCAACGTAGATCCCGACAAGTTCGACGACTACACCTGGCTCACAGGTTGGGACGAAGGCGCATGAGCCGCGATTTCGGCCACGTGCGCTTCATCAGTGCTGGCGCGGGCAGCGGCAAGACGTATCGCCTGACCGAGGAGCTCGAGCGCGCGCTCGTCGAGGACGGCATTGCGCCGGGCCGGGTAATCGGCACGACGTTCACGGTCAAAGCCGCGGGCGAGCTTCGCGAGCGCGTCCGCGAGCGCCTGATCCGCTCAGGAAGCACCGCGCTCGCTGAGCAGACGGCGCAAGCGCTGCTCGGGACCGTGCACAGCGTCTGCGAGCGTTTGCTCAAACGGTTCGCGTTCGAGCTCGGCCTTTCGCCGGAGCTTCACGTCGCGAGCCTCGAGGACTGCGCGGCCCTGTTTCGCCAAGCGCTCGACGATGCGCTTGCAACGACCGACGTGCGCCGCATGAACGAGATCAACGAGCGGCTCGACATCAGAGACGACAACAAGCTCCAGGACTGGCGCGACGACGTGAAGAATCTGATCGACCGCGCACGCGACAACGACATCGGCCCCGAGGCACTCCGCGAAATGGGCCGCGCGAGCGCCGCGGCGCTGCTCGCTCACTTTCCCAAGCCCGAGAAAGGCAAGTGGGACGAGGGGCTCCTCGCGGCCGTGCGCGACGCGCTCCATGCGATCGATGTGAAGCTCGATACGACTGTCGGCACCGGCAAGTACGTCAGAGAGCTCCGGTTCGCAATCTTTCGATTGCGACGCCCGCCGTGCCCGTGGTCGACGTGGATCAGCTTGAGCCACGCCGAGGCCACCAAGCGCAGCGAGCCGATCGCCGCGAAGGTGCGTGTGGCGGCCTCGGCCTACGACAAGCATCCGCTCTTCCATTCCGACCTCAGCGGTTACATCGAGGGTGTCTTCGCGATCGCCGCGCAGACGCTCGCGCGTTTCCAAGAGATAAAGAAGGAGCGCGGCCTCATTGACTTCCCCGACATGGAGCAGCTCACGCTGCGCGCCCTCGATGAGCCGGCCGTACGCGCGCGTCTCGATGCGGAGCTCGACCTCCTTCTCGTCGACGAATTCCAGGACACGAACCCGATGCAGCTCGCGATCTTCATGAAGCTCGCGGCGCTCGCGGTCAAAGTCATCTTCGTCGGCGACGTCAAGCAGGCGATCTACGCGTTTCGCGGCTGCGATCCGGATCTCGTATTCGCGACGCTTGCGGCGCTTGCGAAAGGCGGCAGCGGCGCCGACAAGCTCGAGTATTCCTGGCGCTCGCGCCCGGCGCTCGTGGCGTATATCAACGCCGTGTTCGGCGCAGCGTTTGCGAACGAGATTCCCGCCGCGCAAGTGACGCTGAAGCCAAAGCGCCCCGAGGAGGCCCTCGCGCCGGCGGTGCTGCACTGGCCGCTCGCGGGGGGCAACAACGAGGCGCGTGCAAAGGAGATCGCGCACGCGATTGCAGCGCTCGTCGCTACTGGTTACCCCGTCGTCGATCCGCAGTCGCGACAAGTCAGGCCCGTGCGCTGGGGCGACATCGCCGTGCTCGCCGCAACGAACAAGAACGTCGAGAGAATCGCGCTCGCGCTGCGCGCTGCGCACGTGCCGATGAAAATGACGCTCTCGGGACTCTTCACGGTGCCCGAGACTTGTCTTGCGAAGGCGTGCTTGCGCCGGCTCAACGACACGACCGACACGCTCGCTACCGCCGAGATCATCGCGATGGCCGAATGCGCCGAGCCCGAGTCCTGGCTCGCCGAGCGGCTCAAATGGCTCGAACGCGAGGACGACGGCTATGCGTGGGGTGAAACGACCCATCCCATCACAATCAAGCTCAAGAAGCTTCGCGATGAGATCGGCACGCAGTCGCCCGTCGAAATCGTCGCGCGTGTCTTGAACTACGTCGGCATCCGCGAGGTCGTGACAGCTTGGGGACCGAACGCGATCAAAGGGATGCAGCGGCAGCGCAACCTCGATGCACTGCTCAACCTGGCTGTCGAGTACGAACGTCACTGCGACGCGCAACATCTCGCCGCAACGCTGACGGGATTTCTGTTCTGGCTCGAGCACCCGCACTCGCCCGAGCTCGACTTACAGCCCGTCGTGACGACCGGCGACGCCGTGCACGTGCTCACTTACCATCGGGCCAAGGGGCTCGAATGGCCCGTGGTCGTGAACACCGATTTCCACTACCCGTGGCAATCGCGACTCTGGGACGTCCGCGTCGAGGGCAACGGCGAGGCCTTCGACCTGCATCGGCCGCTCGCGAACCGCGTCATCAACTTCTGGCCGCGCGTATTCGGCAACCGCACCAAGGCGCCGGTGCTCGAATCGATTCTCGATTCGGCGATTGGAAAGACGTGTCAGACGAAAGCGGCCAGCGAAAACCGCCGACTTGCCTACGTCGGCCTCACGCGCGCGCGCGACTGCGTCGTGCTCGCGCTGCCGGTGCGCAATCCTCCCCCCGATGCGTGGCTCCACGCGTTTGCTGGCCGTGAGCTTCTCGATGCGCGCAGGATTTCAGTGCCCACGCCCGCGCCGAGCGACGAATCGGCGCGCACCGCGCTCGCGCCCTTTGCGCCGCGGCGGCTGCCGGAGCGCACGCCGCTCGCCGCGCCGTTGCGCGAGGGCGTGAATCCTTCCGCGGCGCCGGCGCTTCCTGAAGCGAGCGTGGTCGAGATCATCGAGCTCGGCGGCCGCGTCAAGCTCCACGGCGAGGACATGGCCGCGATCGGCACTGCGCTACACGCGTTGATCGCCGCCGAGCTGCTCAACCCGGAACGCACGGATGCGCTCGAGCACGCGCGCACCTTACTCGCATCCTATTGTGGGAGCGGCTTTAGCCGCGATCCTAGCGGCGATTCCGCCGCGACTTTCGTCGAGCCCGAGTCCGCGCTCGCGGCCGCGCGCCGTTTCCGCGCGTGGCTCGAGCAGAAGTTCGCGCCGAAGCGCACGTTGGTCGAATACCCGATCGTGCACGCGCTCGCGGACGGCCGCGCAGTGCGCGGTTGGATCGACGTTCTTCTCGAGACTAACGCCGGCTACGTCGTCATCGATCACAAGTCGTCACCGCGGCCGAAAAGCGAATGGCCGGCCGAGGCGCTCGAGCACTCGGGGCAGCTCGCCGTTTATGCGCGCGCGTTGGAAGCGGCCGGCAAGACCGTGGCCGGGTGCTGGATTCACTTCCCCGTCGGCGGGGGAGCGGCGGCCGTGCAGATCGGAGAATCGCGATGAACGCGGCCGATTCGCTTGTCGAAACTCAGCGCGTGGCGTGCCAGGTTTGCACGGCACGCACGGACGTAGCACCGTGTCGAGCATGGCCGAGAATCTGCTGACCCGCCATCGGTTGACGGTGAGCGATTACTACCGCATGGGTGAGGTCGGGATCTTGCACTCCGACGCCCGTGTCGAGCTGATCGAGGGAGAGATCATCGATAGTCCGAACACAGCAGCCCGTTGCACTCGACGAGCATTCCGAGCCCGAGCCGTGCGTTACGGTCGTGCGCGTCAGCGGCGACTATTACAAGTCCGCCCACCCGGGGCCCGCCGATGTGTTGTTGATCGTTGAGGTCGCGGAGGCGTCGCTTTCGTACGATCGCGAGGTCAAAGTTCCACTGTACGCGCGCCACGGCATCGCCGAAACATGGATCGTGGATCTCGAAGGCCGACGCGTCGTGCGTCCCACATCGGCGATGCGCGCTACTGCGCCGCAACCCGCACGGGCTCTGCGGCAAAAACGTACGCGTTGATGACCGAGGGCGACGGTCGATAGAAGACCAAGCTCTGGACGTCGTCGACCTGGTAGTCGGGCTCCTTGTCGCGCCCGAGCTCGATTTGGCCGAGCACCCGGCCATCGCGCTTGCTGACTTGGGCAAGGAATACTCGGCGCTCGTCGTCTTGCGTCATGACGAATGCGAAATCGCGCGACTCGGCCGACGCCTCGTAACGGCGCCGCGCGAAATTCACGTACTCGGTCGCGAGCCCTTGATAGCCCTGCTGGAGCGTGCCGAAGCCGTGCTCGAGCTCGGCCGCGAGCTCGTGCTCCAACGAGCCTTCGGCGGTATCGGCGGCGACGCTCGCCGCGGCGGCGCTGTACGCGCCCGCGTACGCCGATGCCATGCCCGCGCGAATGCCCTCGGCCCACGCGAGCGACCGCAGCCACGCCGGATCGCGCGGCGCACGGTGGTGCACTGAGAAAGCGAGCGCGCCATCGGCACCGAAGCCGGCGACTGTCTGCCAACCGAGCAGCACGACTTGGCCGTCGACGACGTCGAGCGAGCGGGCGCTATCGTGCTCCGGAAACTCGAACGGCGCTTGCGAGAACCGCGCAATCGCGTTGCTGTCGCGGTCGAAACGGTAAATGACGCCGTCGGTCGAATTGAATGCATACACCGTGCGCCCCTCGTCCGCGGTCACGAGAGGCTCCTTGCTGCGCAACACGGGCGCGTTCTTGAGCGTGCCCGTCGCCGGATCGAACACATTGATCTCGTGGGTCGTCACGTAGATGAGCCCCTGCTCCGTGAGCTCCGTCGACAGCATGCGCCCTTTGACCTTGAACGGCTCCGCGAATCGGAACGCACCGGCCGAGGTGTCGAGCACATAGAGAAGGTATTCGGTGTCTTTGTTCGTCCAGACGCTGTCGTAGCCCGTCGTCAAGATCAGGTTGCTGCCCGCGAACGCGTAGTCGAGCACGCGGCCGCTGATTTCGATGCCCTTGCCGCGGTTGCCCCAGAGTCCCGCGCCCGTGTCGTACTCGAGGAGCTGAAGCTTGCCCTTGTTGGCATCGCCCTCGCTGACGAGCAAGCCGCGCTCGAGCGGAATGACGAGCGAGTTCATCGGGTCGTTGAAGCGCGTCGGGCGACTCCAAACGGCCTCGCCGTTGCTCGCGCGGAATCCTTGATACATCGTCGTCGCGTATTCGTGCTCCGAGGACCCGTCACTGCCCGTCATCGTTTGAATTTCTTCTGCGCCGACGTAGATGACACCCGGCCGCTGGGGCGCGACTCGAAGTTCGAAGCGCCCGCCTGCATAAGGTGCCTTCCATGCGACCGCGCCGGTCGCGGCGTCGAAGCGCAGCACGTTGCCCATCGCGCCGAGGATGAAGGAGCCGTCGTCGAGCTCGAGCGGCGGGCTCTGCACGGGGGTCGTGTCCGTGACCGAGAGTGCAACTGCCGCGAGCAGATTCATGAGCCCGCCCATGCGGCCGGTCATCGCGAGCGCGTCGCTCTCCCAGCGCCGGGCCCCGTCGTCGATACCGTAAGCGAACAGCGTCGGCTGCGGGTCGTCGGTCTCGAAGCCCGCGATCAGCAATCCCCCGGTGCGCGGCAGAAAATGAGTCGATGAGACCGCGAGACCCGCAGCACGAGAATCGAACACGAGAATGCCGCTGAACACGTTGACGATCAGCGTGCGGCCGAGCGTGTCGGCGTCCGAAATGAGCACGAGCGGTGAGCCGGCGATTTCTTCGACACTCGAGGCCGCAAGGTCCCGGAGCTCGGGCAGCGACCAGCGCACATCCCCGTTCTCGGGATCGAGCGAGTAGAGCCCGGCCGACGTCGCAACGAGCAGCTGGCCGAAGGCCGTGACGCGCTGCCACGCGACCGGCGACCCGAGATCGCGGCTCCACGACGGCGCGACGGCCGGCGGTTGCGCGACCGCGCTGTCGACGACGGCGGAGGCGACCAGGGCCAATAGCACCGACGAGACTCGATGGGATGCGAAGCGCATGGCGTTGCCCTCGGCTGGAAGCTCGCCAAGCCTCGCGCATCGGCTTCAGCGAGTCCGCGACCACGATCACACTTGGCGGCCCAAACCCGCGGCCGGTATCATGCAAACCCCTTCTCGGGCGGCAATTTGGAGACTCGAATGAAAACGATGGCCCTTCGACTCTGGCTCCTGCTCGGCCTTGCGCTCGCCGCCGGCTGCGGGTCCGACGCGCCGCCGAGCGCTCCGGAGCAGAGCGCGGCGCCGCCCGCGACGGCCGCGGACATCGAGCGTGAATCCGCGCGCCTCACGGCGTGGCTCAACGCCCGCTATGAAGAAGAGCTCGCGTTCAGCCCGATCGAGAAAACCTTGCAGGGGCGCAAGGACGATTACGACAAGCTCGATGACAACTCCGAAGCCGGGCTCGACGAGCAGCTCCGCTGGCGCGAAGGCACGGTCGATGAGCTCAAGAGCACGTTCGACTATGCACTGTTGACGCCCGAGGCAAAGATCTCCTACGACCTCTGGACGTACCAGCTCGAGCGCGCCGAGGCTGCGCAGCCGTTCCGCCGGCGCGCGTACCAGTTCACGCAGCGCAGCGGACCGCACACACAGCTGCCGCAGTTCCTCATCAACTTCCATCGTGTCGACGAAGAAGCCGACATGACGGCTTACATCGCACGTCTCGGCGAGACCGCGCGCTACCTCGAGCAGACGCTCGAGCGCGCGAAGCTCGCCGCAGCCGAAGGCGTGCATGCGCCGCGCTTCGCGTACGAGGCCGTGATCATGCAAGCACGCGCAATCGTCACGGGCGCGCCATTCGGCGGCGCCGGCGATGCGCCGCTCTTCGCCGATGCGAAAGCGAAGATCGACGCGCTCGTCGCGAACGGCAAGATAGATGCCGCGCGTGCCGAGGAGTTACGCACCGCTTTTGCGGCCGCGCTCACCGAGCAGTTGATGCCGGCCTACGATGACGTCATCGCGTGGGTCGAGTCGGATCTGCCGAACACGGACGAGGCGCCGACGGGCATCTGGAAACTTCCCCAGGGACGCGAGTACTACGCAGAGCGTCTCGCCGCAATGACCACGACGGAGATGACGGCCGACGAGATTCACGAGCTCGGCCTTCGCGAGGTCGCAAGAATCCAGGGCGAAATGGAAGCGATCAGGCAGCGCGTCGGCTTCAAAGGCAGCTTGCAGGAGCTCTTCGCGTTCGTGCGCGAGGACCCGCAGTTCTTCTTCCCGAACAACGACGAAGGGCGCGAAGCCTACCTCCAAGCGGCACGCGATTACCTTGGCGCCATCAAGCAAAAGTTGCCCGACTACTTCGGCCTTCTGCCGAAAGCGGACCTCATCGTGAAGCGCGTCGAGCCGTTCCGCGAGGAGCCCGGCGCCGCACAGCACTACTTCGGCGGCACGCCCGACGGCTCGCGCCCGGGCATCTACTACGCACATCTGATCGACATGACCTCGATGCCGAAATGGGACATGGAGAGCGTCGCCTATCACGAAGGTCTACCCGGGCATCACATGCAGATCTCGATCGCGCAGGAGCTCACGGGCATTCCGAAGTTCCGCACGCAGCTCGGCGTTACGGCATATGCCGAAGGCTGGGGCCTCTATGCCGAGGCGCTTGCAAAGGAGATGGGCGGTTATGAGGACCCCTACTCCGACCTCGGCCGGCTCGGCAACGAGATTTGGCGGGCCGTGCGGCTCGTCGTCGACACGGGTATGCACGCGAAGGGCTGGACGGAGGAACAAGCCGTTGCCTACTTCATGGCGAACGCGCCGACTTCCGAAGGCCAGATCCGTTCAGAGATCCAGCGCTACCTCGTGACGCCGGGACAAGCGACGGCGTACAAGGTCGGGATGCTCAAGATCCAAGAGTTGCGTGCCAAGGCCGAGCGCGAGCTCGGCGCGCGCTTCGACATCCGCGGCTTCCACGACGCAGTGCTCGGCGGCGGCGCGCTGCCGCTGTCGATCCTCGAGCGGCGCGTGAACGATTGGATTGCGAGTCAGAATCCCGGGTGAATCGCGACTAGCTCGTCACGGCGCAGTCGCCGAAATACATCTCGGGCCGTGTCGCGAAACCGGGCAGCGTCGTCGCGGCATACTCGAGGCGCACCTGCACCGCTTTCAATCGGCCGTTCGTCGTTTCCTGCGGAAAAATCGTCGTAACGAAAAGCGGCCCGACGTCGCTGATCTGCATGAAGTGCAGATAGCCGGCCGCGTAGCGCACCGAGATGAACGACTGGCCATAGACACTCGCCGACTCGGCCGTGCCCTCGTCGACGTTGATCGCCTGGAACTTGGCCTCGTGCTGCGAGGAGTCGATGCCTGCTTGCGGCGCGGCACCGTCCCATTTGACGGTCGCCGCCGCCGAGAATGTACACTCCACCTCCTTGGCCGTTTCGATGCGCCGCAGGAGCTCGCGCGATTGCGCGTCCGCCCGCGGAGCCGTGGCGCCGAGGAGGCTCGCGACAGCGATGGCAACCAGAGGATGTTTCATCGAGGTCTATTATAATCGCCGCGCCATCGAGGAAAGTTTGTGCTTCGCACCAAGGTCTCTGCGCTCATTACCATAACCGGCTTCGCGCTCGTTGCTCTGCTCGTCGCGTATCGGTCGGCCATCGGCCAGAACGTCGATGACCCCATGCTGCTCCGTCAGCTCGAGCAGCTGTTCCCGGACGCGGCGAGCTTCACGGCCAAGAGCGGCAACCCGCCGCACTACAAAGCGTACGGGCCCGCGACAACCGGGCAAGACGCACAGCTCCTCGGGCTCGCCTGGTGGACGACCGAGCTCGAGCCGCTCGAGCGCGGCTATGACGGGCCGATCACGATGCTCGTCGGCATGGACACGCAGGGCGTGCTCACGAGCCTCATCGTGACCGAGCATCGCGAGCCGTACGGCTACTTCTCCGTCGATCTGCCCGAGTTCGCCGCGCAGTTCGAGAAGAAAAACATTCGCGATCGCTTCCGGGTGGGCGAAGACATCGACGCGATCACGCGCGCCACGATCACCGTGACGAGCGCAAGCCGCGCCGTGCGCAACAGCTCGCGCAAGATCGCGCGCGCTTACCTCGTGCCCCCCGAGCCGCCGCAGTGAACTTCGACGATCTCGACGATCCCACGCTGCTCGAGCTCGTCGCCGACCAAGCGTGGGACATCGGTCTCTTCGCCGCGTTCGCAACGCTCGCGATCGTGAGCTTCCTTCGCAAGAGCGTTCCGCTCAAGTACGCGACGCTCGTCGCGGCCGTGCTTTACATGGGCGTTTATAAGAGCCAGCTCATGTCCATCGTCGACGTCCTGCGGCCGATCACGGGCGTTATCGATCGACAGAACCCGTTTCCGGTCTTCTCGTACAACATCGCGTGGTACCTGTTCGCCGCTTTCACGGTCGTGACCACCGTGCTCTGGGGCCGGGTCTATTGCGGAAGGATTTGTGCGTTCGGCGCGTTGACGCAGCTCGTCGACGCGGTCGTGCCTGCGCGGTTTCGCGTCGAGATTCCGAAGGCACTCGAGGAGCGCGCGAGCTACATCAAGTACGGAATCTTGTTCGGCGCAATCGCGTACTACCTTTTCAGCCGCGAGATCGGCTTCTACCGCTACATCGAGCCGTTCTGGATGTTCACGTTCCAAGGCACGACGCCGCTTTGGATCGGCGTCGGTGTGCTGCTCGTCGCAAGCGTGTTCGTGCGGAATCTTTACTGCCGGTTCTTGTGCCCGCTCGGCGCGGCACTCGGCCTCGTGTCGACGCTTGCGCCGTTCAAGATCAAGCGCTGGTCGGAGTGCGGCCAATGCGCCCTTTGCGAGAAAACCTGCGAGTGGGGCGCGATCCGCAAGCGCAAGATCATCATGGCCGAATGCGTCCGCTGCGACGATTGCGAAATTCTTTACGCCGACACGCAGCGCTGCCCGCACTGGTTGCTCGAGGCAAAGCGCAAGCCACGCTCCTCGTAGGCGTCGCCTTGTGGGAGCGGCTTCGGCCGCGATTGCTACTTTCGCGGGCGCACGCCGCGCGTTAGACTCCCCTCATGCCCTTCACGTAGGTTTGAAACCCCGCACCGACGCTCGTCGCCCGCCGGCCCACCAGCGGCGTGGATGCGTCTGCCCTTGCCAACAAGAGCCCGCCTTACTGGGCCCGAGCACCGCCATGCAAACTACCCATCGTATCGTCCTCACGGTCGCCTTTGCCTTTGCCGGCAGCGCGTTCGCCCAAACGTGTCCCGACGTCAACGACGTGCTCGTCACAAACGGCGTCATTCACACGATGGATGCCAATGACACGATCGTCGAGTCGGTGCGCATCGTCGGCGATCGCGTCGCGGCCGTCGGCCGCGGCCGGCTCGGCGCCACACGCTGCACGAACGTCATCGACGTCGGCGGCCGCACGGTCGTGCCAGGTCTCATCGACAACCACAACCATATCGTGCTGCTCGGGCTTCGCCCCGGGCACGACACACGGCTCGAGTCCGCGGCGTCGATCGACGACGTGGTTACGTTCGTAAAAGCACGCGCGGCGAGCCTGCCGGCCGGCGAGTGGATTACGTCGATCGGCGGCTTCGATATCAACCAATTCGTGCCACCGCCGGGCGCACCGCGCTTTCCGACGCTCGCCGAGCTCGATTCGGCCGCGCCCGAGCATCCCGTCTACATTCAGCAATCGTTCGCGGGACCGTCGGTCACGAACACGCTCGGCAAACGCTTCTTCGCAAACGCCGGTATCGAGGTCGGCGCGGATGGCGCGATGGCCGGCGGTTTCCAGACGCCGAACCCGACGACGCGTGCGCTCTTCGAGCTGCGCAAGCTCCAAACGCTCGACGACCAGAAGCGCGGCACGCTCGATGCGTTGCGCTATGCCGCAAGCCTCGGCCTCACGACGCACCTGGATCAGGGCGGGTTCCCGGCGACAGGCACGGCGGCCGACGGCGCCGCGCATTTCGATCGTTATCGCGCCTACGACGCGCTGCTCGAGCTGCACGCCGAGCACGCGCTCATCAACCGCATCCGGCTCAACTTCCTCCACATGGAGACCGATGCGGCGACGCCCGAGCTCGTGGCACGCCTGCTCAACGTGTTTCCGCACTTCGGCGACGACATGCTCAAGGTCGTCGGCATCGGCGAGTTCACGGCCGGCGCCTCCCCGATCATCGGCGAGGCGACCGAGGTTTGGCAGAACGGCACGCGGCGCGTCGCCGAAGCCGGCTGGCGCAACGAGAACCACTCGCTGACGCCGATGGACTTCCAAGTCATCATCGACGGTTGGCAACGCATCAACGACGCGCTGCCCGCGCCCGGAATCCACGAGTCCCGATGGGTCGTCGCGCACGTGCCGTTCATCACGCGCGAGTACGCCGACAAGCTCCGCGCGCTCGGCGGCGGCGTCAGTGTGCTCGGCGGCTGGCGGTATATCAGCGGCACGGCGCAACAGAACGGCCCGCCGTTTCGAATGCTTGCCGAGAGCGGCATCCCGATGGGCATGAGCTCCGACGGCATGCAGATATCGCCGATGAATCCGTGGATCGGCCTCTACTACGTCGTCACGGGCAAGAACGCGCGCGGCGAGCCCATCAACGCCGGGCAAACGCTCGAGCGCGCCGCGGCGTTGCGGCTCTACACGGCCGCAAATGGTTGGTTCCTCGGCGAGGAAGACGCGCTCGGCACGCTCGAGCCCGGCAAATATGCGGATCTCGCCGTGCTCAGCGCCGACTACTTCGATCCCGATGCCGTCGTGGACGAAGAGATCAAGCGTTTGCACTCGGTCCTCACGGTCGTCGGCGGCAAAGTCGTGCTCGGCGAGGCCGACAGCCTGTAGCCGGGCGGCCCGGGCTGCCCTTTGCTCGATATGCCCGATTAACAGAATCCGGGCGTTCGGCAAGCGCTTCCGCGCAACGTAGAATCGCTGCGCTGACGCAAAACCAAAACGACTGCCTAAAACCCGGAGGTAATCTGTGAAACCGATCGCTTTGATCAGGGCGGCCATCCTTGGCGCCCTCGCGGCAGGATTCGCTCAAAACGCCGCTGCCCACGATGGTGTCGACTGCGACTTGACCGTCAACGGGCAGAACGACCCGGCCGTCGACGCGGCCGCCGTGACTGCCGCCGTGAATTCGCCGGACCTGGTCGGCGACGTCACCGTGTGTCTCGCCGGGACTTTCGACTTCGGTCTCGCGCCCCCGAGTGTGCCGACGTTCTCGGTCTCGATCTTCGGCGGCCCGTCCATGACGTCGCTGCGGATTGTCGGCCTGAACAGCAGCTTCCGCAGACAAGCGACGATTCGTCACGGCATCCAGGCATTGACGCTCCGTCAAACGGCGACGTTGCCGAGTCTCACGATCGAGAACCTGAGGTTCGAGCAGCCGGCGTTGTCCGCGGTCTCGATTCTGCGCAGCATCGAGCGCGTGCGCATCTCGGGCCTGCACATTGCGGGCGTCACGACTCACACGATTCCGACCGGGCCACCCGTGCCGATCCTCAAGTTTCGTGAAGGCATCGCGGTGACAGCCGCACTCGGCGACATCGAGGGGGAAATCGAGATTTCTGGCAACTTCGTCGACGGCGGCACCTACGACGTCGGCGACAGCGAGCTCTTGATCGGTTCGGGCATCGTGCTCGTCGGCGCGCTCAACCTCACGCAACCCACGGGGTTCTTCGCGAAAGTCAACGTTTCCAACAACCGTGTCTCCAATTGGGCGGGTGCCGGCATTCTCGCCTCCGGCGTCATCAGCGACGTGACGATCGAGGAAAACTGGGTCGACTCCGGCAATTTCGCGCGGCTCCAGACGGCTTGCACGGGGACCAACGGCGACGGTGCCGCAAGCGGCATCGCGCTCGGCGGGGCCACCAACAGCACCGTCCGGGACAACGCCATCAATCTTGTTCCTGCGTTCACGGACACGGGCGCCCCGGCCGTATGTACGGCCGGCCTCATCGTCAGGGGCACGGCCACCGGTGGCGCGTCGGGCAACATCTTCTTCGGCAACCGCATACGCGGGACCGCAACCTATGCAATGATCGCCGGCACGCCGTTACCGTTGCCTCCGCCGCCGTTTCCGCCGGTCCAGCCGACGATCGAAACGAACAACTTGTTCGCTTTCAACTGGGTGTTCGGCTTCACGGCGACGAATGCGACGTTGTTCATCGGCTCGGGCGCAAACGCGAACGCGTTCATCGGTACGTTCCCCGACGGCATCGAGGGCAACACGGCCGGGAACTGGGTGCTCAACCGCTGACGGCTGCCGGACGCCGTGGACCGAGCAGGCCGCGGTCTACGGCGTCCACATCGGCATCTGCGTGAGCTCCGCGACGCGTTGAAAGTCGCGATCGGTCGTCAACATCGGCAAGTCGTGGTGGATGCATAACTGCGCGAGGAGCGCATCGATTGTGCCCACCTGGATGCCTTTTCGACGACAGAGATTTCTGAGTTCGGCTGCGCGAATGTGATCGTCTCGATTCGGCATGAGCATTGGTAGAGAAGCAAATTGAGCTGTGATCTGGGCGTGCGCCTGGGGTTTCGGAAACCCCTGCAGCAGCTCTTGCAGAACCAGACCGGTCGTAACGACGGAGCCCGCCGTCAGCGAGCGCTTGAGCGCCTCGATTTCCGGCGCGAGTCCAGGCTCGTCGCGGCGCAGCGCGAGTGACCAGACGCTCGTGTCCGCAAAGACGCTCATCCTCGCCTACGCTCGAGCTTGTAGTCGAAGGTGTTGTCCCACTCGAGCGTGCCGAAGAGCTCGACGAGGTTTCTTTGCTGGCGCCGGGCAATGAACTCTTCGAGAGCCTTCGTGACCGCAGCCTTCTTCGTGCGTTCGCCGCTGACCTCGAGCGCCCGCTCGATGAGCTTCGGGTCGATGGATAAGTTGGTCGCCATGTGTAGACCTCCACACATCACCCTACACAAACCACTCGCCCCGGGGAAGGGCCAATTCGGCGCAATCTGAATAGAATTGCCTCTGACGATGTTTCCCGAACGGACTCGTAGGCAACTATTGCGCATGGCGCTCGGCGGCGCCGCGGGCGTCGTTTTCGGCCCTGGCGTTCTCCGCCTCGCGTCCGCCCAGGCACAAGCGGTATCGGTTCACGCGGCTTCGTTGAGCGGGGCCCTCCACGTGCTCACCGTCGACGCGATCAACGTCCTCGCGAAGACCGGGCCCGACGGCGTCGTGCTCGTCGATGGCGGCTCGGCGGCGAGCCGCGGCGCTTTGCTCGAGGCCGTCGCTGCGTTGCCGGGCAGCGGCCCGATTCACACGCTCTTCAACACGCATTGGCATCCGGAGCAGACGGGCCTCAACGAGCACGTCGGCACGCAGGGCGGCGCGATCATCGCGCAGGAGAATACGCGCCTCTGGCTCACGACCGATATCACGTACCCATGGGACGGCAAGCACTTCGAGCCGCTGCCGAAGGTCGCGCAGCCGAACAAGACTTTTTACGACGACGGCGAGCTCGACGCGACTACGCGCTACGGATACTTGCGGCATGCGGCACACACCGACGGGGATCTTTACGTTCACTTCCGCGCGCCAAACGTGCTCGCCGTCGGCGACACCGTCTCGGGCGTGGGTTGGCCGTTCGTCGACTGGTGGACGGGCGGCTGGATCGGCGGAATCGTCGGCAACCTCGAGCTTTTGTTAACGCTCGCGGACGCCGAGACTCGCGTCGTGCCGGCCCGCGGCCCGGTGCTGCGTCGCACGGATCTCGAGGCCCAGTACGAGATGTACAATGTGATCTACGAGCGGCTCGCACGCATGTTGAATGCCGGCCGCGGCCCCGACGAGGCCGTTGCCGCGCGGCCGACCGCGGAGTTCGATGCCGAGATGGGGCCGCCCGACGAGTTCGTGCGGCGCGCGTTCGAGAGTCTGTGGGCCTACTTGTCGCCCGACGCCTAAGACGTGACGCAAGAGATGCGAAAAATGTGGGAGCGGCTTCAGTCGCGACAAGCACGAGAATCGCGGCTAAAGCCGCTCCCACGAATCGCGCGGCACGCTGCCGGGCTCGGCGTCATCGCGCTCGCCGCGGTCCTCGCAACGGGTTGCGGACGGTCGCGTGACCCCGCGGCCGAAGCCGCCGAACAGTGGGCAATGCTCGACCGCTACTGCGTCGAGTGTCACAACGACGCCGAATACACGGGCGACGTGAGCTTCGAAAGCCTTAGCCCCGAGAGCATCGCCGCGCACGCCGCCACGTTCGAGAAAGTCGTGCGCAAGCTTCGCGGCCAGCTCATGCCGCCGCCCGGCGAGCCGCGACCCGACGCCGAAGCCAGGTACTCCTTCATATCTTGGCTCGAAAACAACCTCGACGCGGCTCCTGCCGTCGAGCATCTCGCCGACGAGGTCGTGCTCCATCGGCTGAATCGCAAGGAATACGCGAACGCGATTCGCGACCTGCTCACGCTCGAGATCGACGCCAAAGCGCTGCTGCCGCAAGACGACAAGGCCGCAGGCTTCGACAACATCGCGACGGCGCTCCAAGTATCGCCGTCGTTCATCGAGCAGTACGTGATCGCGGCGCGCCTCGTCGCGCTCCAAGCCGTCGGCCGGCCCGATCCTCGGCCCGGCGGCACGACGTACGAAGCCGGGCCCGGCACGCAGCTCGGACACGTTCGCGGGTTGCCTCTCGGCACGCGCGGCGGCATCGTCGCCGAGCATCTCTTCCCTGCCGACGGCGAGTACGTCATCGACGTCGGCAACATGGCCGGCCACATTTGGGGCAACGGCATGGAGTTCGCGAATCCGCTCGTCGTGACGCTCGACGGCAAGCTGGTCTACGAGACGGTCGTCGGCGGCGAGGCGGACATGAAGGCCTACGACCAAATCCAAGACGGCGCGATCGACGCGGTGAACGCGCGCCTCAAAGGCATCCGCTTCACGGCGACGGCCGGGCCGCACAAGGTCGGTGTCGCATTCCGGCACCGAACGTTCGCCGAATCCGACGACCGGCTCGAGATGTTCCTGCCGGGCGGCGGTCAAGACCGCATGTATCGGGTGAGCTCGTTCCAGATCATGGGTCCGTTCAATCCGACGGGCTTGAGCCCGACGCCGAGCCGCGAGCGGATATTCACGTGTCACCCTGACGAGGGAGCCGACGCGGAGCTCTGCGCGGAAGAGATCATCACGAAACTCGGCGCGCGCGCATACCGCCGCCCGCTCGGCGAGACGGATCTTGGCGAGCTGCTCGAGTACTACCGCGACGGCGCGAGCACGGGCGGCTTCGAGGAAGGCATTCGCAGCGCGCTCACGGGCATTCTCGCAAGCCCTTACTTCCTCTATCGCGGCGAGCGCGTTCCTCGAGGGCTCGCGCCGGGCACGATCTACGCGATCGACGATCTCGAGCTCGCGTCGAAGCTCTCGTTCTTCCTCTGGAACTCGATTCCCGACGAGGAGCTGCTCGATCTCGCGACGCGCGGCGAGCTCGGGCGAACCCCAGCGTTGCGCGCGCAAGTCGAGCGCATGCTCGCCGACCCGCGCGCCGACACGCTCGGCGACAACTTCGTCTACCAGTGGCTCGATCTCGCGCGCCTCGACGAGGTCGTGCCGGACCGCGAGATCTTTCCCTACGCATCGGGCGCCGGCGACCCGCGGCAGGATTTCTTGACCGAGGTCGCGCTCTTCGCTAACAGCATCTTCAGGGAAGACCGCAGTGTCGTCGATCTCATGACGGCGGATCACACGTACGTCAACGAACGCGTGGCGCTCCACTACGGGATCAACAGCATCAAAGGCGACCGCTTCCAGCGTGTGGAGCTCGAGCAGTCCGCGCGTTGGGGGCTGCTCGGTAAAGGCGCGGTGCTCATGGCAGCGGCCTACCCGAACCGCACCTCGCCCGTGCTCCGCGGTCAGTTCGTGCTCAAACATCTCGCGGGCGCGCCGCCGCCGACGCCGCCCGCGAACGTCCCTGCGCTCGACGAAGCCGACATCGGCACGCCGCGGGCGCGCACGGTCAGAGAGCTCATGGCCGACCATCGCAAGAACCCGACCTGCGCTGCGTGCCATGCGGTCATGGATCCGCTCGGCTTTGCGCTCGAGAATTTCGACGCGACGGGTGCCTGGCGCGACCGCGATCGTTATGCGGGCACGGTCATCGATCCGTCGGCCGAGATGCCGGACGGCACGCCGATCGCGGGCCCCGACGAGCTCCGTGAAAAGCTCGTCGCCCGACCCGACCAGTTCGTGCAGACCTTCACGGAGGGCCTCTTGACCTACGCGCTCGGCCGCACGCTCGACTATTACGACATGCCGGCGGTGCGTGCGATCGTCCACGCCGCCGCGGCCGACGATTACCGGTTCTCCTCCATCGTCTGGGGAGTCGTCGAAAGCGAGCAATTCCGCCAGCGGCGCGTGCCCGAGCCCGAGCAAACGCAAATCACGGCGCAAAACGCCGGCCAAGAGTAGAATTTATCGGCAAAGCGGACTTAGCGGAGACCGCAGATGTTCATCACGAAAAAGCATCTATCCCGCCGCACCGTCCTCAAAGGCGCGGGTGCTGCGATCGCGCTGCCGCTGCTCGATGCGATGAGCCCCGCCGCGACGGCGTGGGCGCAAACGCCGGCAGGCACGATCCCGCCGCGCATGGCCTTCGTCGGCTTCCCGCACGGCGCGATCATGGACCGCTGGTCGCCGAAGCAAGCCGGCACGGATTACGAGATGTCGCCGATCCTCGAGCCGCTTTCGCCGTACCGCAAATATCTGACCATCGTCTCGGGGCTTCGCAACAAGCCGGCCGAGAGCCCCGAGCCGCATGGCTACATCGAGCGCACGTGGCTTTCCTGCGTCGCACCATGGGACGCGGGCCTAGCCGGGCCCGAGGCCGGCGTCACGGCCGACCAGATGGCCGCTCGCCACATCGGCCAGGACACGCGCTTGCCTTCGCTCGAGCTCACGACGGCCCAGGTCGGCGCGCAGCTCGCGTGGCGCACGCCGAAGCAATCGTTGCCGCAGGAAGGCAACCCCCGGAACGTCTTCTACAAGCTCTTCGGCCAAGGCGACACGAACGAGGAGCGCGCGGCGATTCTCGTCGAGACCGGCAGCATTCTCGATCGCGTCAAGGCGCAAGCGGATCGCTTACAAGCCGAGCTCGGCGCACCCGACCGCGCCGTCGTCGGCGACTACTTGGATTCGGTTCGCGAGATCGAGCGGCGCGTCCAAATGGCATCCGCGCAAGACAATAGCGCGCTCGCGATTCCCGACGCGCCCGTCGGCATCCCGAACGACCTCGACACGCATTTCAAGCTCATGTTCGATCTCATGGCGCTCGCGTTCCAAGCGGATCTCACGCGTGTCATCACATTCTCGATGGACCGCGAAGCGAGCATGCGCACGTACACGAATTTAGGGATCGCGGAAGGTTTCCATCCGCTTTCGCATCACGGCAACAACCCCGAAAAGCAGGCTCGCCTCGTCCAGATTCAGACGTATCACACGAAGATGTTCGCAGGCTTCATCGAGAAGCTCGCTGCGACGCGCGAAGGCGACGGCAACGTGCTCGAGCATTCGACGATCTTGTTCGGCAGCAACATGAGCAACAGCGACAGGCACAACAACGATCCGCTGCCGGCGGCCGTGCTCGGCCATGCCCACGGACGAATCGAGGGCGGCCAACACCTGAGCTATCCGCAGGACACGCGCTTCTCCGACCTGCTCGTGACGCTCTTCGACCGCACGAACATCCCCGTCGAGTCGATCGGCGACAGCGGCGGAATTCTCTCCGAAGTCTAATGCGTGGCAGCCGGCTGCTTTGTAGGAGCCGCGTATCTTGTGGGAGCGGTCTAAAGTCGCTCCCACAGCTAGTTGTCGCCATCGCCATCCTTCTCACGATGGCGCGCCCGACAATCGCGGGCGAAGCAACGTTGCTCGCGGCCGCCGAGGCCGGCGATCACGCGACCGCGCTCGAGCGCATCGCAGCCGGCGCCGATGTGGACGCCCGCGGAGCCGACGGCACGACGGCGCTCATGTGGGCGGCGTACAACGGCGATGTCGCGCTCGTCGAGCGGCTCATCGCGGCGGGCGCCGACGTCGACGCGCAAAACGAATTCGGTACGTCGGCGCTGCGCGAGGCGGCGGTCCTCGGGTCGGCGCCCATCATCGCGGCGCTGCTCGACGCCGGCGCCGAGCCGAATACGGCGAATCCCGAGGGAGAGACCCCGCTCATGGTCGTCGCACGCACGGGCCATGTCGAAGGGGCCATGCTCCTGCTCGACGCCGGCGCCGACATCAATGCGAAAGAGCATTGGGGCGGGCAATCGGCGCTCCTGTGGGCCGCGGCGCAGAGTCAGCCCGAAATGGTCGAATTCCTCGCAACGCGCGGCGCCGATCTCGACGCGCGCGGCGTGATCCGCCAGTGGGACCGAAAGATCATCAAGGAGCCGCGGCCCAAAGACATGAACAAAGGCGGCTTCACGGCGCTGCTCTACGCCGCGCGCGAAGGTTGCATCGAGTGCGCGCGGCATCTCGTTGAAGCCGGCGCGGACCCGAACTTGGGCGACCCCGAGCGCGTCACGCCGCTCGTGCTCGCGCTCGAGAATCTGCATTTCGATTTCGCGGCGTACATGATCGAAGCCGGCGCTGATCTCGATAAGTGGGATTTGTTCGGCCGATCGCCGCTCTACATGGCCGCCGACGTCAGCACGCTGCCGGTCAAAGGCAACGGGGCGATGGCGGTGCTCCCGAGCTTGGACGAGCACTCTGCGCTCGACGTCGCGCGCATGCTGCTCGAAGCGGGTGCTAATCCGAACATTCAGCTCAAGCGCCGGCCGCCCTATCGCGACGTGCCGCAGGACCGCGGTGGCGACACGATCTTGGCGCAAGGCGCAACACCGCTGCTGCGCGCAGCACGCGCAGGCGATGCGCCGTTCGTTGCGCTCTTGCTCGAGCACGGCGCGCTCGTCGACTTGCCGAGCAAAGAAGGCGTGACTCCGCTCATGGCAGCCTCGGGTGTCGAGTACGGCTTGCGCGTGACGCGCGGCCGGAATCGCACGACCGAAGGCGTGCTCGCGACGCTGCAACTTCTCGTCGACGCGGGCGCCGACGTCGACGCGCGCATGGTTACGGAGCCCTCGCGCAGGGTCTTCGAGAACGCCTCGCAACGCACGGCCGGCTACACCTATGCGAGCCGCGGCCGGCAGGTCCCAAGCCCAAACGCGGTGCCGCACCAGACGGCGCTCCACGGCGCCGCGATGCGCGGCCTCAATCCGGTGATCGAGTTTCTCGCGGCGAACGGTGCCGACCTCGAAGCAAAGGATGCGAATGGCCGAACGCCGCTCGATCTCGCGCGCGGCGACTACCGTGAAGATTTCCAAACAGCACGCACCGAGCCGCTCGTCGAGACTGTCGCGCTGCTCGAGCGGTTGATCGCGGAGCGCGCGGCCGCGGCCACGACTGCGGCGGCAGGTCTCTAACCGCCTCGATTTGCGGCACTCGAGCGCGCGCCACAATTCCCCATAATTGCGCGCTACTTAGCTAGCGTTGGCCGCTGCCCGGCCACTGGCTCCAGGCCAAATACCCCCAACACCTCGAGGGGGAGACGCCGATGGAGCGAGATGACGCACTACGAGCTCTCAAGAAGGTCGCGACCTTTCTGTGGATGGCCGGCATCGCGTGGCTCGTGCTCGCAACGATCAACGCGCAAGTCGCGCGCGCGTCGGGATTCCCCGAGGTCGGCGCGGGAACGTTGCTGATCCACTCCGCGGCCGGTTTCGACCCCGCGGCGCCGCTCTCGACCGACGTGCGCATCTCCGTCGCCGGCATCGTGGCGCGCGTTGCCGTGACCCAACGGTTCCGCAATCCCGGAGCGACGCCGATCGAAGCCGTCTATGCCTTCCCGCTGCCCGACGACGCGGCCGTCGACCGCCTCTCGATGCTCATCGGCGAGCGGGTCATCGAAGGCGAGATCCGCGAGCGCGAGCAGGCCGAGCGCATCTACGCGCAGGCGCGCGACGCGGGGCAGCGCGCGAGCATCGTTACGCAGACGACACCGAATCTCTTCACGACGGCCGTCGCGAACATCGGCCCCGGCGAGATCGTCGAGATAACGATCGAGTACCTGGATACGGCACGTTACGACAACGGCGAGTTCAGCCTGCGGTTCCCGATGACGCTGACGCCGCGCTATGGCGAGGGCGATGCACCGGAGCAGAAAGGCGCAAGCGTCCCGGCAATAGTGGGTCTCGGGCGCTTCCCTGCGACCGCTGCGCTCGATGAGGTCGAACCGATTGCCGGACTCCACGAGGCGGCGCTACGCGTCGTCCTTGCGCCGGGCCTACCGCTCGCCGAGCTCGGCAGCCTTTCCCACGAGACGTACACCGTTCGCGACGGCGGCCGGTACGTGCTCGAGACGCTCGCGCCGCGCGTGCCGATGGATAGGGATTTCATCGTCACGTGGCGGCCCGACGTCGGAAGCACGCCGGCCGTCGCCGCACTGACCGAGACACGCGGCGACACGACCTACGCGCTCGTAATGATCGTGCCGCCCGTAGAGACGTACGTGCGCCGCGCGCTGCCGCGCGAGCTCATCTATGTCATCGATACGTCGGGATCGATGGCCGGGCAGTCGATCACTCAGGCGAAAGCGGCGCTCAGGGACGCGCTCGGCCGGCTCACGAGTGCTGATCGCTTCAACGTAATCGAGTTCAACTCGACGACCTCGAGTCTGTACGGAGCACCGATGCCGCTGACGGCTGCGACTTACGCCGAAGCGCTCGACTACGTCGATGCGCTCGAGGCCGACGGCGGCACCGAGATGGAGCCTGCGATCGAGATGGCGCTCGGTCAGCCCGCAACGTCAGGCTATTTACGCCACGTGATCTTCTTGACCGATGCGGGCGTCGCCAACGAGACCGCGCTCTTCACTGCGATCGAGCAGCGTCTCGGCACGGCACGGCTCTACACGGTCGGCATCGGGGCTGCGCCGAACTCCTACTTCATGCGCAAGGCCGCGGAGTTCGGCCGCGGCACGTACACGCACATTGGCGACGTCACTGCCGTCGCGAGCACGATGGACGCGTTGTTCGCCAAGCTCGAGCACGTCGCGCTGACCGACGTTTTCGTCGATTGGCCCGATGCCGCCGAGCTATACCCGCCGCGCTCGCCCGATCTCTACATCGGCGAGCCGATCGTCATGGCCGCGAGCTTCCCGGCGCAAGGCGAGCGGCCGCTCGCGATTCGCGCGATCGGCCGCGCGGCCGGCGCCACGTGGTCGCAAACCGTCACCGCGGACGCGAGCACGCTGCCCGGCATCGCGGCGCTCTGGGCGCGACGCAAGATCGAGCACGCAATCGACAGCCGCGTCGTCGGCGTCGGCGAGGCCGTGATCCGCAAGGTCGTCATCGACACTGCGCTCGAGCACGGCTTGGTGAGCCCGTATACGAGCTTGGTCGCGGTCGACAAGACGCCGGCGCTGACGGCTGCGGCGCTCGAACGGCGAACTGTCGCGAACATGGCGCCGGCCGGCGCAGAGTGGAGCGGGTTCCCGCGGACGGCAACCGCAGCACCGCTCCTTCGTGTCCTCGGTCTCCTTCTCGCGTCGCTCGGGGCGACTGCGCTCGTGCTCCGCGCGCAGCAGCGGAGGCTCGAGCAATGAGCCCGCGCCTGCGTCCGCGAATCTTCTCGTCGCAGCGACGGACGCGAATCGTCTATGGACCGCGTCTTTTACGCGTAATCGGTGCGCGCACGCGGTGGCGCTCGTACATGCTCGTGGCCTTGATCGCGCTCGGCACGGCATTGCTCATCGCCGGATTTTGGATCCCCGTGAAAGCGGAGCTCGCGCAACAGCTCTTGAACCGCGCGTGGGCCGCAAGCAAAGACGGCAACCCCGCTGCGCGTCCCTGGCCGTGGGCGGACACCTGGCCCGTCGCGCGGCTCACGCTGCCGATGCGCGACCGCCCACTGACCGTGCTCGCCGGAGCCTCGGGCCGGAATCTCGCGTTCGGCCCCGCGCTCATGGACGGCAGCGCGCTGCCGGGCACGCCCGGCGTCGCGGTCATCGCCGGCCATCGCGACACGCACTTTCGCGAGCTCGGCGAGCTCGTCATCGGCGATCAATTCGCGATCGAGCTCCCGGATGGCGCGTCTTACACGTACGAGGTCGCCGCGATCGACGTCGTCGATGCGACCCGCGCGATGCTCAGGCTCGACGCGCAGGAATCCGTCGTCGCGCTCGTGACGTGCTACCCGTTCGAGTCCGTGCTCGCGGGCGGCAGCCTACGGTATGTCGTCATCGGGTATCCCGTGAACTAGGCGTGGAACCACAGGGTGTGAGAACCCTGGGCGCGGGAGCGGCTTCAGTCGCCACTCGTCTTGAAGACAATCGCGGCTAAAGCCGCTCCCACCAGTGGGGCACGTCACATCAGTTTGCCACCGTCAGTTAGCGGCACGCGCCATCGCGAGCCGGTGCACCGGTGAGCTCTCGAGATGCGCAAGATTGCGGCTCGGCGCAGCCCATTTCGTCAATCGGTCGGCCGCGCGAAAATCGTCGGCGGCGCCGAGCGAATCGCCCGCAACGGCGCGCAGCACGCCGCGGTTCGTCAACGCGCGCGCCGTCGCCGGGCTCTCACGGAGCCGCGCGCCGGGCGCCTTGTCGACGCGCCGCGCGAGGGTCAGCGCCTCGGCGCAGGCTGCATAGGCGCCTTCGAGCTCGCGCTTGACGGTGTAAGCGACGCAGAGATTCGTCGCCGCGCTCAGCGCTGCTTCTGCGTCGTGCCGCCAGCTCGGGCTCGACGCCGATGCGATCGCCGCATCGTAGTCGCGGGCTTCGATCTCCTTGCCGCCGGGCGCGTTCGAGTACGCGCCCATCTCCAATGCCGCCCGCGCATCGACCGCGACGATCGAGAGTGCCGCGGCGCCGACAACCGCATATGCCGACAGTGATCCCTTGAGTCTATTCATTGCAATTCCTCCTTGAGTTGAGGCGACACACCCGTGGTCGCTACGGCATAGGTATTTGCAACAACCGTGCCCACGCCTTGCGCCGGGAAGGAATTCTGCGCGCCCGACGAGTTTCCTCGCGCTCACCGCACCCTGCCCGGCATTCGCCCCGGGCCGGTGCACGATTTGCACTGCAAATTCGCAAGAATGGGTGAACGCGCGCACTTCGTCGGCGCGCGTGCTGCGCCGTCGAGGCGCGCTTTTGAGGACACTGCGGTGTATAAATGAACGCAAAGTTACGAAGAGGTCACGCTCCCATGCAGATTCGAGTGACGTCGTTTGCGGCTTGCGCGGCGCCCGCTGCCGTTGCGCTCGCGGCGCTGGCGCTCTCTTCGCCAGTCCTCGCGCACCACAGCAACTCCGCTTACCAAGTCGACGAGATCATCACGCTCACGGGCACGGTCAAGGAATGGCAGTGGTCGAACCCGCATACGTGGCTCTATCTCACCGTCAAGAACGACGACGGCACCGAGCAGCAATGGGCGGTCGAAGGGCGTGCACCGGGCGTGTTGCGCCGCGCGGGCTGGGACAGCGAGATTCTCAAGCCCGGCGAGACCGTGACCGTGCATGCGAGCCCGGCGAAGGACGGTCGGCCCATCGGCATCATCGCGCGCGTGACGAAGGCCGACGGCTCGATCTTGGGCAATCAACCGAACTTCTCGACGACGGCCGAGATCCCGGCCGATGCGCCGCGCGTCGGCGCTGCGAGCGCACGGCCCGATTTCGCGGGCGTTTACTATCCGTTCAACCCGAATGCCGCGGCGGCGCCGCCGCGCCCGGCCGGGCCGCTGCCGCCGCCGACGCGCTCGGCACCGACGTCCGACGGCTCACAGGGCCGCGGGCCGAACGCGCCGAAGCTCACACCCGAGTACCTCGAGAAATGGAATGCGATCGCAGCCTCGCGGATCGGCGGCTCGTACGCGACGGACAATATTGCGAACTGCCTGCCGCCCGGAATGCCCGCGATGATGGCCATGGCGTACGGCATGGAGATCATGCAGAGCAGTGACCGAATCACGTTCTTCAGCGAGCACCAGGATGCGCTGCGCCGCGTTTACCTCGACGGCCGCAATCCTTCGCAGGCCGTGCTCGATGACCCGACCTACGCGGGTTACTCCACGGGCCATTGGGAAGGCGACACGCTCGTCGTCGACACGGTCGCCTTGAGCACGAAGTCGTATATCGACGGCTCGTCACCGCATAGCGATAAGATGACCGTGCACGAGCGCATTCGTTTGGTCGAGCCCGGCATTCTCGAGGACCGCATTACCGTGCGCGACCCGGAGGCGCTGACCGAGCCGTGGGAAGTCGTGCGCACATATCGGAGAGCGGCGTATCCGGACGATGAGCTCCGCGAGTTCGCGTGCGCGGAGGGCCTCAGGAACTCGCCCGAATAGCGCAGGCCATCACGTCGATTCTGCTTCGGCGCGCGCGCTCCGGCGCCGCTTTTCGAGGTACACGACGAGCCCGAGCGTGACGGTACCGGCGATAAAAGTCGAGAAAACGCCGCCCAGGCTGGCCGCGATCCAACGGAAAAAGATCGTGTACGCCTGGATCGTGAGAAACGTGATCGCGTAGCCGCGCAGCATTCTGAGCCCATGACGCAATCCCAGCTGCAGCAGCAGCGCGTTACCGCCCGCCCAAAGCAAATTGAAGAACCAGAGCTCGCCCGCTGATTCTCGATACGCCTCGGTTATGGAGCCGATATTGCCGAACAACGACATGATCCAAACGGCCATTTCGGCGAAGAAGACGCCGGCCGAGAGCCACACCTTGAAGAAGCCGCGGTAAGGTACGAGTGGACCTTCTTCGGACAGCCGATGCAGGACACCGACGCCGGCGATCGCCAGACCCGCGAGAAGAAACCGGAGGGGATAATTCATGCCGAACCAGTAGGCGCCCCAACCCGAGACGTAGCCCGTGACGCCGCCGAACCACGTGAAGAAGACGATCATCGAGAGAACCAAGAGCAGCACGTTGTTGAGCGCGTAGGTCAGCCCGAGCAACACCACGAGATCGATGAGCAAGAGCGCGGGCCAGTTCCCCGATCCCGTCGAGAAGATCACGCCGAGCACGAAGGTGAGCCCGATCAGCAATAGCCCGCCCATGAGCTCGAGGCTGCGCCGCGACCACGTGAGCCCGCGGCGCGCGAGCGCCTGCGCGCCGCCGAACGCGGCCGCGGCGCCGATGGCGAGCGCGACCGCGCCGGCCTCGAGCGTGAGCTTGAACACCTCGGTGGCAAGGAAGTAGATGCCGGCCGCAGTGCTCACGACCCCGAACAGCAGGAGCCACCGGCCGAGCGACAGCCAATTCCAGCCCTCGAACCGATAGCGTTCGACGAGCGTCGCGTGTAGCTCGGCATCGATGAGCTCCTCGCGCCGCAGCGTCTCGATTTGCGCAGTCATGATTCGATTGAAGCGCCGCGGCGTCACGGCGCCTCCCTCTGTTGGCGCCCGCGCGCCAAGAGCTCCATGAGACCGCCGGCAGCCACGGCCACAAGCCCGGCAAGAACGAAGAAAGCGCCCTTCGAAAGGCTGCCCCAAAATTGCTCGAAGAACCGCGTATAGAGATCGATGGAAAGAAACACGATGCCGAAGCCCGTGAAACGCGGATCACGTAGGCTCGCGCCGAGAACCAGTTGGGCCAGGCACGCGACCGAGAACACGAGAACATATGCGCTGCCCCCGGGGAACAACGAGAGAAACCATGCCGACAGGTTCGCGTAGAGCAGCCCGAACACGATGAAAGCATGCCCGAAACCGAGAAAACGGCTTTCGTTGTCTCGTTCCACGCGTGTTTCGTGCCAATGGCCGAACGCGAGCGCGAGCGCGCCCGCGACCGCGGTGATGCGCTCATCGCGCATGCCGAGATAGTAGGCGCCGTGGCCCGCGTACTCGTGCCAGTTCCCGAGCGCATGGAACAGCACGAGCAAGCCCACGACGAGCGGCCAGCGCAGCGCATAGCGGTAAGCGGTCGCGAGCGCCGCAGCCGCCGTCAGGAGCATGAACCACGGGTAGACGGTCCCGAATTCCTCGCCGCCGAACGCGAAGAAGGCCGTCGTTAACGTGCCGAAGACGCCGATGAGCCCCGCCGTCAAGAGCACGGCGCCGCTCGTCGGATACCGCTGCTCGGGATTCGTTACCAGGCGCGTGCCGAAGTACCACGCCGCTCCCGACAGCCCTCCGACGAGGAGCACTGCGCCGACGAGCGCCGCCTCGCCGAGCAGCATGCCGATCAAACCGAGCACGCTCTGCGCGAACAAGTACAAGGCGAAGAACCCGAGCCACCGCAATGCGGTCGTCAGGTAAGTCGGCCCGCCCGCGAAACGCGTGACGAGCAGGTCGGCAAGCGCCGCGTCAATGAGGCCCTCGTGGCGCCAGTCGCGCACTTCCTGAGCGATCTTCTCTTTGGTCGCCCCCCGCATTGGCGGTCGAGTATAGGAGCTTTGCGCCTCGCAAGCGACGCGCCGCAGCAAGCGAATGAGCTAGAACCCGCCGCGCGTGCGGAATCCCCCGCCGCCGAAACCGCCGCCGGTTCGGAAGCCGCCGCCGCCGAAGCCTCCGCCTTTGCCGAAGCCGCCGAAACCGCCGCCTTTCGGGAAACCGCCCGGCATGTGCCACGGCCCGGGCACACGCGGAAAACCGCCGCTGCCGAAGAGCGGATCGGCCGCGAGCTTGCGGAAGCGCTGCTGCTTCGCGATCGCATCCCAGATGTCGGGCACGCCAAGCTGGCCGCCGAGAAGCTGCGCGAGCAACGTCGTGATCAACGCGCTATTCACGAACTCCGAGCTCACGGCATCGAAGCGGTGCTCCTTGAAGCGCTTACGAACCTCCTCGAGCTTCGCGTTGCGTTCTCGATGGGTCTCGTGCAGCGCCGTGTAGCGCGCAACCTCGTCCTCGAGCCGGGGGATCTCGACACGGATTGCCGTGAGCTCATCGACGGCTCGATCGTCGTCGGGCACCGCGGTCCGGTTCGCGCGCTCGCGGAGCGTCTTCATCTTCTCGTGCCGAAAGGTGTCGCTCAAGAGCGCGGTGCAACGGCGCGAGAGATCGTCCTCGCCCGACGCAAAGCTCGCGCGCCTCTCTACGAGCGCGTCGAGCCCCGCATCGCACTCTTCGATCTTGCGGTCGGCCTCGGCGATTTCCTGGTGCGCCTTGTCGAGCGCCCCTGCGCGCTTCGGCACGCCTGCGGCTTCGCCTGCCTTGTGCTCGAGCGCCTGCACGGCCGTGACGTCTTCGTCGGCGACCGCGCGCATGCGCGTGGAGTGCTCGTCGAAACGCGCCGGCAGCTCGCTCAACATCCAATAGTCGCGGCGCAAGGGCTCGTAGCCGCAGACGCGCGCAACCCAACGATCGAGGAGCCGCGTGAACGCCCCCCCGCGATACTGCGATGTTCCGAATCCGCGTGCCCACAGATACGTGAAGAGCGGATCGGCCTCGTAGGGCTTGCCCTTCTCGACGCGATCGTTGCGGGCAGCCTGCGCTTTCTCCTCGGCGAGATCGGCGACGGCGTCGGAGGCGCGCGCCTTCTCGAGCTGTGCGCGGTATTTCTCATCTTTGGCTAAACGTTGCTGCGCTTCGGCTTCGGCCGCGTCGAGCGCGTGCTCGGCAGCGTCGACGGCGGCACTGCGCGCGGCGCGTTCCTTTTGGACTTCGGCGAGCGCGGCCTCGGCCGCCTTGATCTCGGCCTCGACTTCGGCTTGCGCGCCGGCGCGCTGGCCGAGGAGCTCGGTCACTTGCCGGCCGGTCTCGTCGAGCGCCTCGACGAGCTCGCCGCTCTCGATCTCGCGGAGCCGCAGCCGCGCGAGCACGCTGAGCACACCGAGCTCGGCCTGGCGTACACGCGCAAGCTCGGCCGACGAGCGCTCGAGCTCGACGTCGAGCTTCGCGCGCTCGCGCCGCGTGCCGTCGAGCATGCGCTCGATCGTGGCAAGCAGATCCTGGCCGCTCAACATAGCGTTACCACTCCGTGATCGCGGCGCCCGTCGTCGCGATCGAATACTCGGGCTCGAGCGCGCCGCGCTGTTTCGCGCCTACGATGTTCTGCTGAATGATGCCGTCGTCGCGTTTGTCGGCCGCGACGCGGCGAAAGGTCTCCTCGTCGACGCGTAGACCCCATTTGTCGACGCGTTCCGTGCGCTGGGTCTCCTCGTTGCGGATCGGCAGCCTGAGCGCCGCGCCGGTCGGCGCGATCGCCTCGACGACGAGGTAGAAGTTCTGCGTGTTCGGGTTCTCGTCGGGATAGCGCTCGAAGCCGCTGAGCTCGCCGGGACGCGAGACGACCTGGAGCTTATATTGGAGCTCGAGCTGCGCATCCAGGGTGCGCAGATCCGCGACGGCGCCGCGCGCAACGTCGTAATCGCGCCGTTCGACGGCCGCCTCGCCCGCGGCCAGAAACCCGCGCGCGTCGCTCAACGCGCCCGCGTCGTCGGTCGTCGCCACGATGCTTTGATACGTGCTCTGCAGATCCGCGGGCAACGCTTCGATGGCTCTCAAGTTCGGTCCGCGCACGAAGAATTGAAACGATAGCGCAGCGACGACGACGAGCGTCGTGATGCCGCCGACCCATTTGCCCCAGCGGCGGCGCGTGACATAGAGCGTCGCGAGCGAGCGCCCGAAGCTCGGCGCCGGGCCCGGGTACACGAAGCGCTCCTCGCGCAGCGCTTTGACGCCCTGCGCGAGCACCTCGTCGGTGACCTCGATGCCTTGCGCCGTGTAGATCTCGCGCAGACGCTCGAGCAGCCGCTCGTCGCGGTCCTCGGCCTCGAGCTCGCGTGCGAGCACGAGCTCCTGGTGGCGGAGCGTATCGACGACGTCCATCGCGAGCATGAGCTCGTCGAGGGGCGCTGCCTCCTTCGTCTGGACGACAACTTCGCGCGACGGCCCTGGAGAGCCATAGTGCGAATCATCTGCGGGCCGGATCACTGTCTTAGTGCTTCGCCTTCGACTTCGCGGGTACTTTCGCCTTGGTCGACGGCGGCGGCAGCGCCTCGAGCGGAAGGGCCTCGCCGCTCTGCACGAGCCGCGCGAGCCGCTGCTTGCCGGCCTCGACGGCATCGCGAATCTCGACGGCGTTCTTGGTGCTCAGGTCGCGCATCTCGGCGATGATCTCGCGCGAGCGCACTTGGTAATTGATGACCGAGTCGACGAGCTTCTTGACTGCGTCGGCGCGGATCGTCGGGCCGTAACCGGCCCGCAAAGCGGCTTCCTGGACCTTGCCGCCGATGTCGGCGAGATCCTCGAGGCTCCTGCTCACGCCTTCCTTCATCGCATCGAGCGTCTTCGTGCTCTCGTGGAGCCCGTGGAGCCCCGTAAACGACGCCGATAGCGCCGTGAGCACCGTCTCATTGGTGCCGAAGAACGAAATTGCTTGTTTGTAGACGCGATCCTTCGCGTTCGTCGTCTGCACGAGGCGCGCCATGATGACTTCGGACGTGTTGTAGCCGATCGTCAGGTTGTCGGAGAGGTCCTTGCAGATCTGGTAGCGGTCCTCGGCGTGCTGCACCTTGCGCAGCTCCTCATCGCGCGCGAGCTCGAGCTTCGCACGGGCGACGAGATCCTTCGAGCTCGCCTTGTCGACGGCCTTCATGGCTTTGTCGAGGTCGGCTTTGCGGGCTTTGAGCTCCTTCTCGGCGGTCTTTAGCACCTCGAGCGCGAGCACTTCGGACTCCTTGAGCGCGCCGCGAAAATCGAGGTAGGCCTGGAGAATCACCTGCTCGCGCTCGATCTGGTCCTTCGAGTCCTTCGCGACCTCGAGATACGTCGTTTTGATCTTCTCGAACCGATCCGCGATGTCGCCGCGCGTGGCCTTGGCCCAGATGTTGTGGAGCCGCTCCCACGTGTCGATGCGCCCGTCCTCGATCTGCTCGACCATCGACTTCGCATCGTCGCGAATGCTGTTGAAGGAATCCGTGATCTTCGCGTAGCGCTCGCCGAGCACCATCGCCGCGATCTGCTCGCGGACTACTTGGTTGAACAGCGACGCCTGGGAGAGCGTTCGCGCGATCGCGACGACTTTGTCCTCGTCGAGATCGGATATGCGGTTGAGAAGCGCCACGATTGGCGCCTCCTCGGGTTTAGTCGGCACGAGCCCCAGGTCGCGGAGGCGGGTCATGGCTTTGTCGAGATACTGGATCGGCGTGGTCATTGGCGTTGTCTCACGGGGCTTGCGCCCCTTCTTTCTATTTGTGCGTACAGGTTAAGGCGTTGGTGGCACTCTAAGCAATGCGAGATCCGTGCCAAACGGCGAGCCGCGCAGTGCTTGGCACTGTCGTTTCGAACGCTACTGTCGCGCGCTAAACGTTGTGCGATTTCGCTACGAGTTGAGGATTTACAGTTGGCCGCGCGATCCACTCGGGCAGCGAGCGCACCTTGATGCGCGCGCCGCTCGCCGGATGCGCGAACGCGAGCGCCGCCGCATGCAGCAGATAGCCGCCGGCACCGGGCGGCGCGTCGCTCGTAGGCAAGCCGCCGGGACCGAAGAGCGGATCGCCGATGATCGGCGCGCCCGCGGCGGCCAGGTGGATGCGGATCTGGTCGGGCCGGCCCGTGATCGGCTGCGCGGCGACGAGCGCGCGCTCGCAACTGCCTTGCAGGAGCGGTGTTTGTGGGAGCTCGCGGCGCAGCACGCGTACGCGCGTCAGCGCCGGGCGGCCGTTGTCGGCGGCGACGTGGATCATGAGCGGCCCGTGCAGGATCCGCCCAATCGGCTGGCGCGCCGCGAACGAGTCGGGCAACCGCGCGCCTTCGACCCAAGCGAGATAGGTTTTCGTAAGCCGTTGCTCGCGAAACTGCCGCACGAGCGCTGCGCGGCCGAGCGCGGTCTTGCCGAACGCGACGAGCCCGGACGTGCCGCGCCCGAGCCGGTGCGCGGGCGCGGCTCTGGCGCGCGACGGGTCGCTCGAGCGCACGAGCCTAAGCAGCGTCCGCGCCGAGAACGGCCCCGCGGGCAACACTTGTAGACCCGCCGGCTTCACGACGACGAGGACGTGCTCATCCTCGAACGCGACGTCGAACGACGTGGGCGCCTCGGGCTCGCGCCACGGTGCGCGGTGAAACTCGAGCTCGTCGCCCGCGCGGAGCCTCTCGTCGGCAGCCGCACGCCGGCCGTTGACGCGCACGCGGCCGGCAGCGATCGCGGCGCGCCAGGCCGCTTCATCGGAATGCCGAAACCGCGCGACGTGGAACGCGAGGACGCTGCGCCCCTCGTCCGCGCCGCCGACACGAGTGCGGTAGATGTAGCCGCGATTCATGGCCGAACAGTAGACTCATCTCCGCGGAAATGAAACGATTGCCCGGTGTCGAGACCTCGGGGGAGGGTTCCACATGGCGAAGAAGAATGAGACAAGCGACCTCAAGCGCGACCGCGGCCTAAGCCGCCGCGATTTCGTCAAATCGACCGCCGTTGCAGGATTGGGCGCGGGCGCGGCCGCGCTCGGGCCGAGCGCCGCGCAAGCACAACGCGCCTCGACCGGCGCCGCGAATATCGACTGGGACTACGAAGTCGACGTCGTCATCGCCGGCGGCGGCTGCGCGGGCCTCACGGCCGCGATTCGCGCGCGTGATTTGGGCGCGACCGTGCTCGTCGTCGACCAGAACTTCGACTTGGGCGGCCGCATGCTTCACAGCGGCTCGTTCGTGTCGCTCGGCGGCGGCGATCCGGTCCAGCGTCGCGACATCAAGGGCGAGAGCGACAAGGAAGGCTTCGTGTCGATGCCGCCCGTCGAGGCGCCCGAAGAGCTCGACGACAACGTCGAGCTTCTATTCAAGGACATCACGGACTGGTCGATCGTGAACCGCCGTGGCGAGACACCGTATCGGTACAACGAGCGCGAGCTCGTGCGCGCGTGGGCCGAGAACTGTCCCGCGACGCGCCAATTCTTGATCGACAATCACGTGCGCTTCGGCCGCATCAACGGCACGCACGAGGGCGGTGGCATGTCGCGCGCGCGCGGCGCCGTCTGCTTTCTGATGCTCGGCGACAAGACCGACATCAAAGCCGGCACGATCACGGCCGAAGACGCCGGCGTTGCCGATCCCGAGCGCACGAGCCCGTTCGCGCCCGTGCAGATGGACATGGCGAGCCGCTTCGTCGGCCCGAACGCGGTATCGAACGGCGTCGCGCTCGCGCGACCGCTCGAGTTCTCGGCGCGCGCGAAAGGCGTGCAGTTCATGCTCCATCGCTGCTTCGACGAGCTCGTCCGCGAGGAGCCGTTCGCGGGCCGCATTATCGGCATCAAGGCGCATTACTCGCCGCGCCATCACCCCGAGACCGGCGAGCTGCTGCAGAGCTACTGGCAGAACGGCAACGTCGACGAGCGCCGCGAGACGATCTACATCCGTGCGCGCAAAGCCGTAATCCTCGCGAGCGGCGGGCATGCCGGCAATCCCGAGGTGCGCAGCATGTTCTATCCCGCGATGCGCGAGCCCGCGTTCCCGACGAGCGGCAACTCGCTGCAGGGACCGCACGGTCAAGACGCGAGCGCGCTGATCGCGGGCCTGCGCATCGGCGCGAATTTGGCCGGCATGCAGCAGAACTTGGGCTCCGCGGCGACGTTTCATATTTCGACGCGGCTCGGCACACGCGATGCGTACACGGATATGATGCCGGGCCACCCGACGTTCGGTTTCCGCGGCTCGGCAGGCATCAACGTCGGTCCCGCGGGCTTCGAGGAATTCATCGCCGTCAACCAGGTCGGCAAGCGCTTCTTCAACGAGGTGCGGCTGCCGATGCGCGGCGGCGGCGGCCAATATCCGGGGGGCGGTATCGCGCCGAACGCCGGCATCGCCCACAAGCCGACCGACTGGCGCAATTGCCGGCACGAATGGGTGCAGGAGATGTACCGGTACGACCATGGCGTCGATGCGGCGCTTGCGATCAACGAAGGATCGGAGCCGCCTCATTATTATTCCGGACCGATCTGGGCGATCTTCGACCAGGACACCGTCGAGCGCGCCAAGTGGGAGCTCCGCTTCCCCTACGTTGCCGACAACGGCTATTACTTCAAGGCTGACACGCTCGAGGAGCTCGCTGCGAAAATCCACGAGGGCCACGAGTTCCAGCGCGTCCCGCTCAAGCATCTCGCCGCGACCGTCGCGCAATGGAACGGCTACGTCGATGCAGGGGCGGATCCTGATTTCGAGCGCGAGAAGGAGGGGCCGATGCACCGCGTCGCGCGGGCGCCGTTCCATGCGCTGTCGATCATGGTCATCTGGCACGACTCGTACGGCGGCTTGCGCGTCAACGGCAAGCACCAAGTCATCGATATGCAGGGCCAGGTGATCCCGGGCCTATACGCGGGTGGCGAGGCCGTCGGCGGATTCCAGAAACACGGCCTCGGCAAAGGCCACGTGCACGGATTCATCGCGGGCACGCACGCGGCGGGCGAGCAGTCCACCTAAGACCGGTGGCAGCGACGTTGTTGTGGTAGCGCCGCCTACTTGTGGGAGCGGCTT
>DATBLZ010000033.1:0-29527 GCA_036555065.1 Gammaproteobacteria bacterium | reverse complement strand
GTGAACGTCCCGCCGCGGTCGATCCAGAATTGCCAACCCGCCGACTCCGATTGCATGTCGCAAGTGTATGTGGGAGCGGCTTCAGCCGCGATCTTCTGTGGGAGCGGCTTTAGCCGCGATTTGCGGAATTGGCCCCCGTGTGGGCGCTTCGGCTATGCTCCGCGCCGTGAGGTTGGAGCTGGTTCCCATCGAGCACGACGGCACGCCGCGTGGCTTCAGCGGTGAGCTCGCCGAGGAAGCGCACGACGGGCTCGAGGCCACCGTGGGGTTCTATCGAGCGATGGGCTTCGAGAGACCCTGGATAAGCTACTTAGGCGTAGCCGACGGAGCCGCCGTCGGCATCTGCAGTTTCAAGTCGCGGCCGATCGACGGCCGCGTCGAGATCGGCTACTTCACGTTCCCGCAGCACGAAGGCCGCGGTGTAGCAACGGCGATGGCGGCCGAGCTCATCGCGATCGCTGCGGCCTGTGACCCGAGCGTCCTCGTGACGGCGCAGACGCTCTGCGAGCGCAACGCCTCGCACCGGGTTCTCGAGAAGCTCGGGTTTAGCGCCGTCGGCACGGTCGACCATCCGCAAGACGGCACCGTGCTCGAATGGCACCACACGTTGGAGGTGACACATGCAAAGAAAAGGATCGGCGGTCTGGAAAGGTGATCTCAAAACCGGCAAAGGCACGGTCTCGACCGAGAGCGGCGCGCTCGCCGAGACTCAGTACTCGTTCAGCACGCGCTTCGAGAACGGCAAGGGAACCAATCCCGAAGAGCTCATCGCCGCGGCGCACGCGGGCTGCTTCTCGATGGCTTTGTCCGCGCAGCTCGGCAATGCCGGCATCACGCCCGAGCGCATCGCGACGAGCGCGACCGTGACGCTCGAGAAAGGTGAAGGCGGATTCGCGATCACGGCCGTTCATCTCGACGTGCGCGCGAAGCTCAAGAGCGGCGATCGCAACGCGTTCGAGACGGCCGCCAACAACGCGAAGACGGGCTGCCCCGTCTCGAAGTTGTTGAACGCGAAGATAACGATGAGCGCGAGCCTCGAAGGCTAGCGAGCGAGCTCAACGCACCCCAATGCGGGCGGCGCGGGCGCGCAAGCCCTCCGTGAGCTCGATGGTAGTGCCCCACGGGTCGGTTACGAACGCTACGCTGAACCCCGACGAGCCCGCCGGCTGTCTGCGATAGGGCAGATCGAATACGACGCCATCCGCTTCTAGTTTCTTGCAGAACGCTTCGAGATTCTCGACCTCGAAGCCGATGTGATCGAGGCGCTGTCCCAGCGTGGGTGCACGCGGCGCCGACGTCTCCGAAAAATTGAGATTGATGCCGGGAAGGTCGACGGCCGGGTAGCGCCAGCGCTGTCCCTTCACGCCGCCGAAATGTCGCGCGTACCAATCGCGCGCCGCCTCGACTTCGCCTTCGGGCACATATAGGTGGATATGGTGCGCAATGATCGGCACGTCGATCTTGCGATTGTGCCGCTCGGTGACGGCGTCGGCCGTGCCGCTATCGACGGTGAAGCCCAAGTTCGTCGCGAGCTCATCGTCGAAGAGCTCGATGCGTACGCCTTCGGGTGTGTACACGGAAGCGACGCCCGGATACTGCTCGTTGAGCTCGACCTCTATCCCTCGGGCCTCGATCGTCGCGAGCGATTGCACGCGAAACGCAAAGTGGTCGACGACGGAATCCTCGGAGTCGCGGGCGGATTCCCGTTGGTTCACGAGCACGAGCGCATCGGGAAAGCTGATCACGACCACTGAATCGTTACCTACGGCGATCCCGCCGAGCGCGACCCAGAACCGCTTGCTGGCCTCGATGTCCTGCACGTAGAAGTGCACGTGGCTCATCGCGACGCCGGCGGCATTCGGCGCCGCAAGCTCTGCGCGCGCCGCGCCCGACTGGCAAGTGATCGCGAAAACGAGCGCCAGCAACAATAGAGACGAGGGCACGCCCGTGCTGCGCATCGCTCGTTCGCTATGCTGCCGCGCGGCCGCCCGTGTGCAAGCGGCTCACGACTTGTTCCTCCGCGTAGTGCTCGGTGTCGAGCACGAGGCGTTCCTGCGAGAGCTGAATCTCGTACAGCACGTACATGAGGATGATGCTGAGAAAGAGTGCCGTGAGCGTCGAATTGAACGACACGCCCAAACCGCCCGTGACCGCGGAAATATCACCCTTGACCGCGAGGTCCGCGCCTTGGAGCGCAATGCCGATACCGCGGACCGTGCCGACGAACCCGATCGCGGGCCCCGCCCACACGGAGAAGCGCAAAATTGCGAGCTCCGCGTCGAGGCGCTGGAGCTCGGTTTCCGAGACGTTGTGCACGGTCGTCGATGCATCTTGCGCGTTGCCTGTCGCGCCGAAACGCTTGAGCGCGCTGCGCAGCACGCGCGGCACGACCATGTCGCGCTGTTTCGCGGGCAACTCTTCGAGAGTGCGCAGGTACTCGCGAGCATCGCTCGGCAAGATCACCGTCGACGCGGCCATGCGCATCAAATCGGCGTCGAGCAGGCCGCGCTGCTGCCGCAGCTCGTAAAAGCGCATTACGGCGAGGAGGAACGCCCAGATCGAGATGATGATCGTCGCTTCCTGCTCCGGGTCGCGAATGATGACGTACAGACTGCGCTCGGGTCGCGCGCCGGGGTTGGCGGCGACGAATGCGCGCTGCTCGGTGACCCACGCCTCGGCCTTGGGGCGAATCTCGAGCGTCCAAACAATGTGGGCGACGAGCGCGATGGCGGCAAGCATGAAGAGCTTTGCGCCGCGGTCCCACAGGTAGTTGTGATAAACGGCCATGCAATCACTCCGACGTTGCTCGATTGTAACGCGAATCTTGCCTTATCATGCCGCCTCGAAGGCGCAATGGAGCTATGTCGATGGGGTTTACGACGAAACAGATACACGCGGGTGTCGTGCCCGATGCCGTCACGGGCTCGATCCTGACGCCGATCTATCAAGCGACGACGTTCGTTCAGCCCTCCGTCGACGAGTACTTGAGCAAGGGGTTCTCGTACTCGCGCAGCGGAAATCCGACCGTCAAAGCACTCGAAACGAAGATCGCGGCGCTCGAGAACGGCGCAGCGTGCACGTGTTATGCGACCGGCATGGCCGCGACGCAGGCCGTGATTCAAGCGACGCTCTCGGCGGGCGATCACGCGATCGTCTCCGACGTCGCGTACGGCGGTACTTACCGGCTCTGCACGACCGTATACAAGCGCTTTGGCGTCGATTTCACGTTCGTGAACACGGCGGAGGCCGGCGCCGTGCGCAAGGCACTTAAAGCCAACACGAAGCTCATCTTCACCGAAACGCCCGCGAACCCGACTTTGAAGCTCACGGACATTCGCGCCGTTTCCGACATCGCGCGCGAGCGCGGGATTCCGCACGCCGTCGACAATACTTTCTTAAGCCCGTATTACCAGCGGCCGCTCGAGCTCGGCGCGAACATCTCGGTCCACAGCACGACGAAATACTTCGACGGCCATAACGCCACCGTCGGCGGCGCGGTCGTCGTCGATAGCGCCGAGCTCGACAAGAAGATTCGCTTCGTCATGAACGCCGCGGGCGTCATCATGTCGCCGTTCGTCGCGTGGCTCACGCTCCAGGGCATTAAGACGCTGTCGATTAGACTCGACCGGCAATCGGCGAACGCGCAGGCGATCGCCGAGTTCCTCGAGAAGCACCCGAAGATCGAGCGCGTCGCGTACCCGGGCCTGAAGTCGTTTCCGCAGCATGAGCTCGCCAAGAAGCAAGCGTCGGGCTTCGGCGCGATGCTCTGGTTCGAGGTCAAAGGCGGCGTGAGCGCAGGCAAGAAGCTCATGGATTCCGTGAAACTCTGCACGCTCGCCGAGAACTTGGGCTCCGTCGAGACCTTGATCACGCACCCCGTCACGATGACGCACGCCGACGTCGAGCCGGCCGAGCGCAAGCGCGTCGGCATCACCGACGGGCTCGTGCGGCTGTCCGTCGGGCTCGAGGACGTCGAGGATCTGATCGCGGACTTGCGCGCGGCGCTCGAGAAGATTTGAGAAGTGGCGGCGGAAGCCGCTCCAGAGTTCGACCCATGCGCGCCGTGTAGTCTCAACGCACGGGATATGACTGCGAAGACGACAGGGTTCTTACTACTCCTCGTCGCGGCGCCGGTAACGGCTCAGCAAGAACGTGAGCTCTTGCTGGAGGTGGACCGGGACCAGGCGCAGCGGCTCGAGGAGTACAACTCCGTGTCGCTCCAAGAGGAGCTCTATTTCGCTTCACGTCATCGGATCGTACGCGCCGACATCGACGTGCTGCTCGAGGGTCGAGACATCATCGTCACGCCATTTGCGGACGTCGTGCCGATAAAGCTGGTTCATGAAAGGCTCGATCGACAGGGGGACGACGCAGTCTTTTGGCGAGGTCATGTGAGGTTTCCGGAAAATGACGAGCTGTTCAAGACGGCCGGCGTCGGGATTCCAGCCTGGATCAGCATGTTTGGGTGGCACCTCGACGAAGAGGGGAATGCCCACAGCATGGGCACGCTGGTCAATTTGGAGAGCGACGCGAGGCCGCAGCATCTCGAGAGGAACGCGTTCTATTCCGCCGATGCCGTCCTTCAGGCGCCCCCGAGCGGGACGCAATACGTCCTGAGGCCGTTGAAATACACACCGAGATACTCGGTTATCTACGAGATATCCCCCGATACGCTGATCCCGATTCGAATCGACGATACGCCGGGCCAGCCGGACAACAGGACCGAATACGAGAAAGAACTGCTGCGGCGATACCGCGATTTCATTGCAAGCCTGCCGAAGGAAGAGAACAAGGCGATTCGCGGAGACATCCAATGAAGCGTTCTAGTCGCCGTCTATGCACGTCAGCGCGATAAACATCTACCCGATCAAATCGTGCCGCGGGTTCTCCGTGCCTGAGGCCGAGGTCGAAGCGCGCGGTCTCGCCGGCGATCGGCGCTACATGCTCGTCGACGCGAACGGGAAGTTTCTGACCCAGCGCGAGCACACGCGTATGGCGCTCATCGACGTGCACGCGACGCGCGACGGTTATCGCGTCGAGGCGCCGGGGCAGCCGCCGCTCGAGATTCCCCATGCGCTCGCGTCCGGAGTCGAGTCCGAAGTGCGAATTTGGCGCGACACGGTGCCGGCGACGCTCGCGGGCGAAGACATCAACATTTGGTTTTCACAATACTTAGGCTTCGCCTGCGGACTCGTCTATCAGGCCCTCGACCAACATCGGCCCGTCACGAACGACGCCGCGGAGTTCGACGACGAGGTGAGCTTCGCCGACGGGGCGCCGATCTTGCTGATCTCGACGGGCTCGCTCGCCGATCTCAACGGCCGGCTCGCCGCGCCCGTGACGATGGACCGTTTCCGGCCGAACATCGTCGTCGAGGCGCCGCCGTTCATCGAGGATTCGTGGCGCTCGATCGCGATCGGCTCGGCCGAGCTTGCGGTCGCCTGGCAATGCGGGCGGTGCATCTTGCCGACGATCGACCCAGCGACGGGCGTCAAGCATCCGCGCGGCGAGCCGCTGGAGACGCTGCGGTCGTACCGGCGCGTCGGGCCGAAGATCATGTTCGGCCAGAACGTGATTCCGCGAAAGCGCGGCACGATCCGCGTGGGCGACAGCGTGCGCGTCCAGTGAGACAATCTGCGCCATGAAGAAGGAAACTCGCGTCAACCATCCGCCGATCGTCGAGCTGCCCAAGGGCAACGAGCCGCTCATTGAGCCGATCTATCGGACGGTCAAGTTCACCTACGCGACAATCGAGTCGTCGCTGTCGGCCGAGGCGAAAGAGCAAGGCTTCGACTACACGCGCGACTCGAATCCGACGACACGCCAGCTCGAGCTGCTCGCCGCGGAGCTGCAGGGGCGCGACGATGCGATCGCCGTCGCGACGGGCATGGCTTCGATTTGGCTTACGCTTCTCGGTAACCTCGAGGCCGGCGACCGTGTGGTGCTCTTTCTCGAGACGTATCGCCCGACACGCGTGGCCGTGCGCCGCTTCTTGCCGCGCCTCGGCATCCAACACACGATGGTCGGCATCCACGATCGCGCCGCGCTCGAGACCGCGATGGCATTGCCCGACACGAAGCTCGTGGTCTTCGAGTCGCCGACGAACCCGATGATGCATGTGCCCGACATCGCGGCGCTGACGGCGCTTGCGCGCAAGCACGAAGTCGTGACGGTGCTCGACAACACCTTCGCGGGTCTCCACAACCACGGCGCGCTCGATATCGACTATTACGTCCACAGCTTGACCAAATACGGCAGCGGTCACGGCGACGTCATGGGCGGGATCGCTATCGGCAACAAGGCGCGCATCAAAGCGCTGCGCCCGCATGCAGTCAACATGGGCGCGACGTTAGATCCCGAGAGCGCGTTCCTGATCACGCGCGGCATGAAGACTTACTACGTTCGCTATCGACAACATTCCGCGAACGCGCAAGCGATCGCCGAGTTCCTCGCGGCGCGACGCGAGGTCGAGCGCGTGCACTATCCCGGGTTGACGACGCATCCCGCGCATGCGCTCGCGAAGCGTCAGATGCAGGATTTCGGCGGCGTCGTGACCTTCGATCTCAAAGCGGACAAGGCGCAGACCTGGGCATTCATCGACGCGCTCGAGCTCTTCGCGACGACCGCGAGCTTGGGCTCGACCGATTCGCTCGTCGCGCCCGCGAAGCTCTATCTAGGCAGCGATCTGACGCCCGAGGAGCAATCGCGCGCGGGACTCAAAGACTCGACGGTGCGGCTCGCCGTCGGCATCGAAGATCCCGAGGACCTCATCGCGGATTTGAAGCAAGCGCTCGCCAAAGCGATTCGCTGAGTCAACTCTCGGCTGGCAATCGCCTCGGTGTCGAAAGGCGATAGGCACGCTCGACGAGATCACGGATCTCGCGCCAATCGAGCTTGCCTTCGAGCCTGAGCGACGTCCAACCGTGCTTGCCGGCGTAGGGCGTAATGTAGAAGCGCGGCTGCATCGTGAGCGCGGCCTGATCGGCGAAGCTCGCCTTGAACGCGATCGCGAATTCCCCTTTGTAGGGCTCGAGCACGGCGAATGCTTTGCCGCCGGCCTTGAACGTGGGATGACCCCAGGTCACGGTCTCGACGGTGCCGGGCAGATCTTTGCAGATCGCGCGGAGCTTCTTGAGCGCGGCTTCGGGCAGTGCCGGCCGCGCGCGCTTCGCTTTTATCCGCGGCGTCGCGCCGCCTCGAGCACGGCGCTTGGCGCTCACCGCTCCTGAATCCTGATCGACCGAAACTCGAGCGCGCCGCGCTCCGCCTGCAGCCCGATGTAGTTCGTCGATTTCTTGACTTCGAGCGCCTGCGTGATCCCCGTGCCGTTGAGCCACACGGCGAGCCGCTCGCCGACGAGCTCGATTGCGAGGGTCTGCCACTCGCCCGTCGGCAAAGCAGCCGCGCGCGCTCCCGCGTCGTCGAAGCGGAGCGGTCCCTCGTCCATCTGATGCCTGAACAAATGCCCGATCGTCGGCAACGTGCCGGGGCCCGCGGGATTGCGCAGCTGCACTTGGTAACTGCCCGCCGGCCAGCCGCGCGCGAACGTTTCGTCGCCGGTCGCGCGCAAGAAAACGCCGCTGTCGGCGTCGTCGGTGAGCCAGCGGAACTCGATCTCGAGACGAAAATCGGTGTAACGCTTCGTCGAGCGGACCCAGCCGCCCGGGCCTTCGACGCGCAGTAGGCCGTCGACGATCTTGATGTTGTCGTCTTGCGTAAAAACCACTCGCAAGTTGTCGAGAGTGCCGTTAAAGAGCTCGACGAACGCCGCCGCGCCGGGCGCAAGATTCGACTCCGGCGCAGTACGCGGCGCTTGCGCGCTCGCCGCGAACGGCACCACGAGCAAAAGTAGTAGCGGCAGCTGAGCTGAATGTGGGAGCGGCTTTAGCCGCGATTCCTTCACGTTGTGCTCCTCGCCCAGTAGCTGCGTGCGCGGCCGAGCGCCATCAACGGGAAATAGTGCCGATAGAGGTTGTAGTTGAGCATGAACCCGCGCTGAAGCTCCGTGCCCTGCGCGATGCGCGCGCGCGTCGTCTCGTCGCGAAAGTTGATGCGCGCGCCGAAGCCATAGCCCGGGAACCCCGTGCCCGTGTAATACGGTTCGTCCCATGTGCCGTCGCTGCGTTGCGTCGTCGCGAGATACGCGACGCCGCGGCGTATCGGCGTCGCGTAGTCGGGGCTTGCGACCGAGAGCAACGCCATGAGCGCCCACGCGGTTTGCGAGGCCGTGCTCGGCCCGGTTCCGCGCAGGCTGTCGTCCATGTATGACGCACACGTCTCACCCCAACCGCCGTCTTCGTTCTGGTGCGCGACGAGCCAATCGGCGGCCTGGCGAACGTAGGGTTGCGTCATGTCCTCACCGAGCGCGGCGAGCGCAGGGAGAACAGCGCCGGTCCCGTAGACGTAATTGACGCCCCAGCGGCCGAACCAACTACCGTCCGGCTCTTGCTCCGCACGCAAGAAACGATAAGCGCGTTCGACAGCCGCATGGTTCCTGTCGAAGCCGAGCGCGGCGAGCGCCTCGAGCACATGGGCCGTGACGTCGGCCGACGGCGGGTCGAGCGCCTCGCCGAAATCGCAGAACGGAATCTTCGTGATGATGAGCTTGTCGTTGTCCTTGTCGAACGCTGCCCAGCCGCCGTTGCTCGACTGCATCGCGAGAGTCCACGCGAGCGCCCGATCGATTGCGCCTTTAATTCGCGGCTCGCTGCGCACGCTCGTCGGTAACCGCGCGAGCACGATCAGCGCGACGGCTGTGTCGTCGATGTCCGGATAATGGAGGTTCGCGCGCTCGAAAGCCCAGCCGCCGGCCGGCGCATGTTTGTTTTTACGCGACCAGTCGCCGCGGTACGTGATCTCGTTGTCGAGCACCCACTGCAGCGCGCGGTGCATGGCCGGCGTGAGCTCGCGGCCGCAGTCTTGCATCGCGGCGAGCGTTAGCAGCGTGTCCCAGACCGGCGATTCGCTTGCCTGGATGTGCAGGGTGCCGTTGCGCTCGTACGACCAATGCGTATCGAGCGCCGCAAGTCCCTTTGCGACCACGGGATGGGTCAGCGGGTAGCCCTCGACGTTGAGCGCCATGAGGCTGTAAATCCACGGCGGTTGGATACCGCCCCACGCGCCGTCGGCGTCTTGGTGGCGGACGATCCACTCGACGCAGGCCTTGATCGCGAGCTCGCGGCCGGGCGCTAGTCCTAGGCTTCGGTACCAATGGAGGAGCCGATCGCCGAGCAAGAAGAGCTGCTTGAGCGAGAACCGTGAGTCGCGGCGCGGCAGCTTGTAGTCCATCTTCTGGCGGCCGTCGGGAAAGAGCTCATCGAGCTTGCGGTCCCCCGGCAGCGGCCGCACGACGCGGCGCGCCGAGAGCACGGCGAGCGGCAACAACGTCGCCCGCCCCCAGCTCGCGAAGTTGTAGATGTTGAACGGAGACCACCTCGGGTTTGCGATGAACTCGGGCGGCAGGTTCGGTGTTCGTTCCCACGGCCATTCGCCGAGCAACGCGAGCCAATAGCGCGTGAAGACGCGAATTCCCCGTAATCCCCCGTGTGAAAGGATCCACTCTCGGGCGCGACGCAGCACATCGTGGTCGGCGGGCATGCCGACCGAGCGCAGCGCCGCGTAACATTCGACCGTCGCGTTGATATCGCCTTGCGGCGCCGCGTAGTAGCTTTCCCACGCGCCGTCGGCGCGCTGCGCGTTCAGAAGCGTCGCGACGATATCTTGCTTCCGCGGGTGCTCGAAACCCAAGAAATGCATCGCGAGCAGCCACTCGGCCTCGATGCTGTAGCTCGATTCGAGCATTCCGACCCAGAAACCATCCGCGGTTTGCGTGCGGTCGAGCCAATCGGTCGCGCGCGTGATCGTCGCGTCGAGCCCGTGCTTGTCGTCGATTGCTTGTATCGCCGTGACGGCCATGCGCAGTCGCTTCGTATCGAAATGCGGCGCCACATTATCGCATATGATGAACGGTCGATCGCGTCTCCTTCCCGACGATGGTGTACTGCCGAGCACTCTTCATCGCGTCGATGCCCGTTCTCGGCACGGCGTGTGTGTCCGTGACGACGCTCGAGGGCGAGCGGCTCACCGCGCCATCGTCCGAGTTTCGTGCCTATGTCGAAACAGTTTTTCGCGAGCAGAACCGCGTCGCGACGGAGCTTGCGTTCGCGCTCGAATCCGCTGCCGGCTCGGCGACGGAAAGCGAGCTCGAGACCGCAGAGACCGAGCTCATCGCCGCTTGCGCGTCGCTCAACGAGATCGCGACCGAGAGGCGCGCCGGGCACGAGCTCTCGCGGCAGCGGCAAATCGACGCGGCCCGAAGCGCGCCGCACTGCGAGCAGACGACACGCGCGGCGGCGGATGCATTAGAGTCGACTCGGCGAGAGACGCCCGACGGCAACTAAGTGGCGCTGGTAATACGGCGTCTCGAGGCTTGCCACTGTGACGGCATCGCCGCTCGACGGTGCGTGGACGAACATACCTTCGCCCAAATAGATGCCGACGTGCGAGAGCTTTGCCTGATCTTGGAAGAAGACGAGGTCGCCCTGAACCGCGTCGTCGAGCGAGATTTTGCGCGCCGCCTTGAATAAGTCCTGCGCGGTCCGCGGAACGGCGTACCCATTCATCGTGTACGTGTAGTAGACGAGCCCGCTGCAATCGAAGCCGTCTTTGGGATCGGCGCCGCCGTATCGGTAGGGGACGCCGACCATTCTTATCGCGAGGCGGGCGGCCTGGTTTCCGGGCGCGGGTAGTGCGGACGCAGAGCGCGTGTCGCTGGCCGTGGGCGCCGTATCGATGCGGGCCCGGCCCGATGGCTGCGGTGCCGTGCCGGCGCAAGCGTTCAAGAGCATCGCGGCCGCGGCCGCCGCCAACAAACGATCGTGCATGGCCGCCAGCATGTCTGCCGCCCTCTGAATCGCCGCTGAACGGAGAAAAGCTAACGCTTCGCGCGGGCCCGCTCGACCGAACGCTTCACAAAATCAGGAGCGCGCGATCCAAGGCGGCGGCGGCAGACCTTTGCTCTTCATGAACTCGGGATTGAAGAGCTTCGAGTGGTAGCGCGCGCCCGAGTCGCAGAGCACCGTGACGATGGTTTTCCCCGGGCCGAGCGCGCGCGCGAGGCGGATCGCGCCCGCGATGTTGATTCCCGTCGAGCCGCCCATGAGCAGCCCCTCGTTGAGCAGAAGGTCGTAGACGATCGGCACCATCTCGGAGTCGGGAATCTGGAACGCATCGTCGATCACGGCGCCCTCGAGATTGCCCGTGATTCGGCCTTGCCCGATCCCTTCGCTGATGGAGCTGCCGCTCGATTCGAGCTTGCCGGTCTTGACCCAACTATAAATTGCGGCGCCCATCGGGTCGGCGGCAGCGACGACGATTTTCTTATTGCGCTGCTTTAGATAGGCCCCGACGCCCGCGAGCGTGCCACCCGTGCCGACGGCGCACGTGAAGCCGTCGATCCGCCCGTTCGTGTGCTCCCAGATCTCGGGGCCCGTGCTCGCGACGTGGCCCTCGCGGTTCGCATGGTTGTCCCATTGGTTTGCGTACAAGACGCCGTGGGGCTCCGTGGCCTCGAGCTCCTTGGCCGTGCGCGCCGCGATGTGCACGTAGTTGTTCGGATCGCGATAGGGCACGGCCGGCACCGTGCGCAGCTCCGCTCCGCAGAGCCGCAACGCGTCCTTCTTCTCTTGCGACTGCGTCTCGGGCATGAAGATCAGCGTGCGGTAGCCGCGCGAGTTACCGACGAGCGCGAGGCCGATCCCTGTGTTTCCGGCGGTGCCTTCGACGATGAGGCCGCCGCGCTCGATGACGCCGCGCTTCTCCGCGTCGAGCACGATGTACTTCGCGGCGCGATCCTTGACCGAGCCGCCGGGGTTCAAGAACTCGGCTTTGCCTAAGATCGTGCAGCCCGTGAGCTCCGATGCTTGGCGGAGCTTGATGAGCGGCGTATTGCCGACAGAGGCGATGAAATCCTCGAAGACTGCCATCGTGCCCGGCGCCCGTTCAGGGACTATTCAGCTACGACGGTTATCGTGATCTTCGCGGACCGAACGGGAGGGTCGTGCGGTATATGCAACGCATCCCCGAGCACGAGCTGGAGCGTATGTTCGCCGGGCGGAAGCTCGAGCGTCGTCTCCGTTTGCCCGAGCCCGAAATGTCGAATTTGCTCGTTCGCGGGCAGCGGCAAGTTGTCCGGGGGCAGCTCTGCGACGTCGATGAGCAAGTGATGATGGCCGGTGTTGGCCGCGGTCACGCCGGCGGGTGCTATGCCCATGCCGCGCAGCCCAAAGCGGATTGTGACCGGCGAGGTCACGCGCGCGCCGTCTGCGGGCGAGACGAAGTAGACCTCGGCGCCCGGCGGCGAAGCCGTGCGCGGCAAAGCAGCACCGCCCGCGCCTTCTTGCGCCGAGGCCGGGCCGAAGAGAATCATTAGAACCAGGGTGGCGAACGGTGTTATTGTTCTCATTGACTATAGTCCCTTTGCTGCGAGCCCATTCACGCGCGATATTAGCAGAGCTTCCTCGGATCGAACGGCCGTCAACGTCAAGGCCGTTCCGGGCGTTATGCAACATTCCGATCATGCAGGCTCAGCGGACGAGTAACGTAGGCTTGAGCAGCTTACGAGCCGCGAAGCCGAGCGAGGTGCAAGATGAACATTAAAAGTGTAGCGCTCATTTCGGTGCTCGGACTCGGCGCGCTATCCATCGCGTGCTCGAGTAACCAGAGCCAATCCAGCTCTCAAGGCGGCTCGTCGGGTGCGTCCATGCCCTCCGGTGGCTCGTCGGGATCGTCAGGCTCATCGGGCTCGTCAGGCTCATCCGGCTCATCGGGCTCGTCCGGGTCGTCGGGCTCGTCGGGCTCATCCGGTTCGTCGGGTTCGTCGGGTTCTTCCGGCTCATCCGGCCCGTCGGGAGGCGGATTCCCCGGCTCGCAGGGGTCACAGGGTGGCTCTCAAGGTTCAGCCGGTTCGGCAGGTTCGCAGGGGTCGCAAGGTTCTCAAGGTTCAGCCGGTTCGCAGGGCTCGCAAGGATCCCAGGGGTCAGCGGGGCAAGCATCGACAGGTGGCAGCCAAGGTGGATTCCCCGGTTCGCAAGGCAGCCAAAGTGGATTCCCCGGTTCGCAGGGCAGCCAAGGTGGCTTCCCCGGCGGACAGGAAGGGATTGGTGGGAGTCAACCCGGCCAGAGCGACGGCTTCCCGGGTGAGCAGGGCCAAAGTGGCGCCGGCGGTCAAGGCCAGGCGAGCGCGGGCACGCAGGGTGCGGGCAGCCAGGGCAGTGCGGGCGGCCAGGGCGACGGTTCGAGCGCCGGTGCGCAAGGCCAAGGCGCGGACGGCGCCGGCGGCGCCGGCGGCAATTGGCCCGAGGGCGCCGGCACGCAGGCCGGTGGCGCGGGTGGAGCGGGCAGTGCGGGCCAGGGCGGCGCGGACGAGTTCCAGCGCGCGCTCGAAGAGTTCGACCAGATCCTCGGCGAGGAGCAAGAGACCATCGCTCGCACCGGGGGGGGCACCGCGGCCGATCGTGCGTTCGAGGGCGCGGCCGGTAATACGAACGACGTGTTCGGTTTGCCCGGCGCAGGCGGCGCAGACAATGCGGGCGAGGCCGCAGGCTCCTCAGGCGACGATGCCGGCGGCAGTATTCCGGGCGGCGGCTCGGCCGGCGGGGCGACCGCAGCCACGGGCGCCGCGGGCGCTGCGCAGTCGGGCTCGGCAGATGTGGCCGACGAGCCTCCAGCGACGATCGAAGGTTGCGAGGACACGGACAAAGTGGCCCGCCAACTTTGCGAGGCTGCGACGGAAGAGAAGGATCCATTCTTGCGCGCGGCCCTATGGAACGAATATAACGAGTATCGGAGGATTCTGGCGCGGCAGTGACACTCGTGAGACTCATGTTACGACTGTTAGCATTCTCGATACTCGCCTGTGGAGCGTTGTCGGGCTGCACGACATCCGAGGTCGTAGTTGCGCACACGGTTCCGCTCGTTCCGGCGCAAGAAACGATTCCTGAGGATCAGCTGCTCGACGTCGGCGTCGTCGTGTTCGACCCCGGTGTGCCCGAGGGCGAAATCGACAAGGACGTGCTCGAGGAGCTGCTCAAGGACGGCACGTTCGTTCACATCCGGCGCACCGAGTCCTACTACATGGCCGTGGAGCTGCGCGATGCCATGCAGAAGAGCGGCAATTGGGGCGCCGTTTGGGTGACGCCGAAATCATCGCCCGCGGCCGACCTCAACGTATCGGCGCGCATCCTCCATTCCGACGGCGATTACGTTCGTTTGACGGTGAAGGCCGTCGACGGCACGGGTCGCGTGTGGCTCGACAAGCCCTACGAGCTCGAGACGGCCGCAGGCGCTTTCAATCGGCAGCGATACCCCGATCTCGATCCCTATCAGGACGTCTTCAATTCGATCGCGAACGATTTGGCCGCGGCGCGCGAGGACCTTTCGGCCGGCGACACGCGCCAAATTAGGACAGTGAGCTCGCTCAAGTACGCGGGCAATCTCAGCCCCGAGGCGTTCGCCGGATACGTCGAGGAAGATCGCGACGGCACCTTCGAGGCCGTGCGTTTGCCTGCCGCGGACGACCCGCAGTTCGTACGTACGCAACAGGCGCGCCAGCGCGAGCAGCTCTTTTTCGCGACATTGGATCAGCACTACGAGAAGTTCGCCGTCGACGCCACGGATTCTTACGACAGCTGGCGCGAGTACGCCCGCGAGGAAGCGATCGCGATCCGCGAGCTCACGCGCAGCGCGCGTTGGCGCACGGGCATCGGCATTGCGACGATTCTCGCCTCGATCGTCTACGGCGCGGATTCCGACAACGACAGCTTCTCGAATCGTCTCATCCGTGACGCCACGATGTACGTCGGCGTGGATCTGCTGCAATCGAACGCAGTGCGCAAGCAAGAGAAGCAGCTGCATATCGAGACGCTCGAGGAGCTTTCGACGAGCTTCGAGGACGAAGTCACGCCGCTCGTCGTCGAGGTCGCCGGCGTGCAGCACCGCCTCACGGGCACGGCGGCCGTGCAGTACGCCGAGTGGCAGGATCTGCTGAAGCAGCTCTACATCAGCGAGACCGGATTCGTTCCTGAGGACGTCGAGATTTACGCGGAGCCCGAGCCCGTGCCTGCGGTCGAAGACGCAGCGACGGGAGCGGGAGCAGAGGTGCCGGCCGACGCGACCACGACGGCCGCGCCGGGCGACGCGACTGCGGTGCCTGCACCGGCAACCGAAGAAACGCCTGCAGATGCGGCCGAGACGACGCCGCAACCGAATAACGACGGCTCGTCCGCGCCCGCGACCCCGGCCACGGAACCAGCGGGAGTGCAGCTTGAGAGCGCCGATGCGAGCGGAGGCTCGGCCAGCGGCGTCTGATCGCGTGCCGGCCGCGCGCGCCGGCGTATCCCGATCCCAGCAATCCGGCGGAACCGTCGGCGGACGATTCGTGCTCGAGGATCGCGTGCACGCGAGCGCACACGCCGAAGTTTGGCGAGCGCGAGATTCCGACGGCGCACGCGTCGCCGTCAAGCTCGCGAGGTCGGGTCCGGAAGCGCGAGCACGTTTGCGTGCCGAGCACGCGTGGCTCGCTCGACTCGAGCACGCGGCGATCCTGCGCCCGCTTGCGTGGATCGACGCTGCGCTCCACACGGCGCTCGTCGCGGAATATATCGACGGCGGCGACCTCGTGAGCCTGGCCGGCGCCGCGCCGCGCCATTGGCTCCGCCCTTTGGCCGAGGTTGCGGAAGCGCTGGCGTATCTCCACGCGCGATCAGTCGTGCACCGTGACGTCAAAGCGCGAAATGTTCGCGTTGATTCCGCGGGTCACGCACGGCTCATCGATTTCGGATCCGCGGCCGAGATCGGGTCGCCGCGAACGGTCGGCAGCACGACTGCCGAGCATCGCTTTGCGGACTCGGGAACGATATCCCCGGCCGACGATGTGTTCGCTTTCGCCGTGCTCCTTTATGAGCTCATGGCCGGGCGCTTGCCGTTCGGCGCGGAGCCCGTACGGCCGCGGCGCGTTGCTGCACCGCCGCTCGTGCCGGACCTCCGCAAGCGGCCCATGCTCGCGGCGCTCGAAGCGCAGGTGCAGGGCGTCCTACACGCGAAGCACGGCGCCGAAGCGGGCGGCATGCGGGCGTTTCGGGATGGCTTAAAATCGGCGCTGACCGAGGAATCCGCGCGCCAGTGACGAACGACACCCACCACCCGCGAGACGACGAAGACATCGTCGCGATCAAACCCGGCTTCGGCGCTCCCGCAGCCGAGTCGAGGCAGCGCCCTGCAGAAGCGAAATCGTCCCGATTCGGACCGCTCATCGCCGCCGGCGCCGCAGTCGTGCTGCTCGTTCTTCTCGGCATCGTGTTTTTCGCGCTGCCGCGCTGGGTCAAGGAAGACACTCCCGCGCCCGTGGCAGCGGCTCCCGAGCCGCCGCCGGCCGAGGCCGAGCCCGCGGAGCCGGCGCTCAGCGACGAGGAGCTTGCGGCGCTCAAAACACGTGCGGAGTCGCAGCTCACGGAGCTCTTGCAGCAACGGAGCCGCCTCGAGGCCCTCTCGGCGGCGCGCTGGGGTGGAGCCGAGTGGACGGAGTACGACGAGCTCGGGCGCGCGAGCGATCAGGCGCTGCTCGCCGAGAGGTTTGCGCTCGCCGTCGCCTCGTATGCGAAAGCACTCGCCGCAGGGGCGGCGTTGAACGCGCGTGCGGAGCAAATTCTCGCGAGCGCGCTCGCGTCCGCGCGGCAAGCACTTGGCGCCGGCAACGCGGAGCTTGCGCGCGAGCAATACGACCTCGTGCTCAGCATCGAGCCCAATAATGCCGAAGCGCTCGCGGGCCGGACGCGCGCCGAGCGCCTACCGGAGGCGCTTGCGCTCGTGACGCGTGCCGAGGAGCTCCGGCGTCAGCAGTCGCTCGAGGAAGCGGCCGACCTTTATCGCGAAGTTCTCAAGCTCGATTCCGAATGGGCGCCGGCCCGGAGAGCCCTCGAGGAGATCAACGCCGCGCTCGCCAACCAGCGGCTCGAGTCGTTGCTCTCGCTCGGCTACGCTGCGCTCGCAGAAGAGGAGTTCGTCGAGGCACGCAAGCACTTCGAAGCCGCGCTCGCGCTGGCGCCTGCGTCGAAGTCGGCTGCCGATGGGTTGGCGCAGGCCGAGCAAGGGCAGAAGCTCGATACGATAGCGCTCGCCGAAGCGCGCGCTCTTGCATTCGAGCGCCGCGAGATGTGGCCCGAAGCGATCGATGTTTACGAAGCGGCCCTGGCCACCGATTCGACGCTCGATTTCGCGCGCGTCGGCCTCGAGCGCGCGCGCGCGCGCTCCGATCTCGATATCAAGCTCGAGAACTTGTTCGCCAACCCGAATTTGCTTTTCACCGACAGCGTTCTCGCCGATGCGGGCCGGCTCGCGGATCAAGCACGCGCGGTCGCGACGCCGGAGTCGCGCATAGCGGGGCAGCTCGCGCGCCTCGATGACCTGATACGCCTCGCATCGACACCCGTGACCGTCGAGCTCACGTCCGACGAGCTTACCGAAGTGACGGTCTATCGCGTCGGGCAGCTCGGCGTTTTCGCGACCAAGGCGCTTCAGGTGCGCCCCGGCACGTACACCGCGATCGGCAGCCGCGACGGGTACCGCGACGTTCGCGCAACGTTCACGGTGTTGCCCGGTAGGACGTTGCCACCGATTAACGTCGTTTGCACCGAGCCGATCGCATGACGACCGCCGCCGATTGGGTGCTCGCCACCGAGGAGTCCGGACACACGCGGCATTTCGCGGCCGCGGCGCTGCCGATCGTCATCGGCGACACGCAGGGCGCCGACATCCGCCTGGCGGGCGTGACCGGCGTCGTGCAGATCGGCCAGCTCGACGGCGTGTTTTTCGCGCAGCCCGGCAAGCAGACGGAGAACGCGCGGCTCGACGGGCAGCCCCTACGCGGATCGCGGCGAATTCAGGACGGCAACGTCATCGCCCTCGACAGCGCGCGGCTCAAATGCGCGCTGCGCGGCGGACGCCTGACCTTGTCGATCGAAGCGCGGGTCACGGCCGGCGATACCGCGCCGCCGGATCTCGAGGAGGTCGCGCGCGCGAGCGCCGAGATGGAGATCGCGCCCGTCGCCTTTCGCCGTTCAGTCGGTACGGACCGCGGCGAAAAGCGCCGCGTGAGCAAGACCACGGTGATAGTGGCGAGTGTGGCCGCGATTTTCGTCATCGTTGCGTGGTTCGCTTTTACGGCGAAGTCGGTGGCGATCGTTTTCGAGCCGCCGGTCGATTCCTACACGCTGCCGCGGACGCTGTTCAAGCTCGGTGTCGGCGATCGGCATTTGCTGCGGTCCGGCTCGCATGTCGTCAGAGCCGAGCTCGCCGGCTACTATCCGCTCGATACGCGTATAGAAGTGGGCGCGGAGTCGAATCAAACGTTCCGGTTGACCCTGACGAAGCTCCCGGGCCTCGTCACGCTCGCGACGGCACCCGAGGTCGGGGCGCAGGTGAAAGTCGACGGCAATCTCCTCGGCACGACGCCGCTCGTCGACGTCGAGATCATTCCCGGGACGCACCAGGTCGAGTTCTCGGCCGAGCGATTCTTGTCGCAGGTGCTCGAGCTCGTCGTCACGGGCGGCAACGAGCGCCAAACGTTGACGCCGACGTTGACGCCGAACTGGGCGCTCGTCACCGTCGCCTCGGAGCCCGCGGGCGCGAGCGTTTCCGTCGACGGCGCACCCGCAGGCACGACGCCCGCCGCGCTCGAGCTCGCCGCCGGTTTTCGTGACGTCGAGCTCACGCTCAGCGGCTACAACGCTTGGCAACAGCGCGTCACAGTCGTTGCGAACGAGCCCCAAACGCTGCCGCCGGTGCGGCTCGTCGCGGCCGACGGGCGCGTGCAGTTGACGACGGTGCCGGCCGATGCGGCCGTGAGCGTCGATGGGACGTTCCGCGGGCGAACGCCGTTGCAATTGCGTCTCGCGCCGGGACGCGCCCACGAAATTGCGATCACGAAGCCCGGCTACGACACCGTGCGCCGCGAGCTCTCCGTCGCCGCCGACAGCGGCCGCACGCTCGAGATCGAGCTCGTGGGGCAGTTCGGTGAAGTCGATGTGCAGAGCAATCCGGCGAACGCCGAGATCTGGGTCGACGATCGGCTCGTCGGTGTGACGCCAGCCCGGCTCAACCTGATGGCGATCGGCCACGAGCTCGAAGTGCGGCTCGCGGGTTACGCGCCGCAAGCCATCGAGATCACACCGCGGCCGGGTTTCCTGCAGGCCGAGATGTTCGAGCTCGAAGAGCTCGATACGACCTCGGGCGGCGGGTATCCGCGGACGATCACGACGTCGCTCGGCCAGGAGCTCAAGATCATTCCGGCCGGGCGCTTCAGAATGGGCTCGGCGCGCGGCTCGCAAGGGTTCCGGCCCAACGAGGTTGCGCACGATGTCGAAATCAGCCGCGCGTTCTATCTCGGCGTGCACGAAGTCACGAACGCCGAGTTTCGTAAATTCGAAGCCGCCCACGACTCGGGGACTTTCAGCGGGCAAGCCTTGAACGGCGACGATCAACCCGTCGTGCGCGTCGAGTGGGAGGACGTGGCGCGATTCATGAACTGGCTCAGCATCGAAGATGGCTTGCAGCCGGTGTACGACACGACCTCCGAGCCGATCAAGCCGTTTCGGCCTCTGCGCAACGGGTATCGACTCCCGACCGAGGCCGAATGGTCGTGGGCAGCGCGCGCGGCGGGGCGCGACGCGCCGATCGTTTACCCCTGGGGCAACGCGTTGCCCCCGCCGGACCGAACCGACAACTTCGCCGACATCGCAGCGGCGGAGGTTTTACCGACGACGCTCGTAATTTATACGGACGGGTTTGCCGTGTCGGCTCCCGTCGGCAGCTTCGCGGCGAATCCCGTCGGCATCTTCGATCTCGGCGGCAACGTCGCCGAATGGGTCCAGGATTTCTACGAGATCAGCGTGACCACGCCGCCGGAAGGCGTCACCGTCGATCCGTTGGGACCGGAGACCGGGGGTTTCCACGTGCTGCAAGGGCCGAGCTGGCGCAGCGCGAGCGTCACGGATCTGCGGCTCGCGTACCGAAATTACAGCTCCGAGGGGCGCGAGGACGTGGGTTTTCGAATCGCCCGCAATCTCGAATAGCGGCGGAGTATGCTATGAGCGTTATGAGACCACGAACCGTATGGCTGCTGGCCGCGATGGCCCTCGCGACGGCCCGGACGGTCGCTCAAGATCGAGATCCGGATCAAGCTGCGCCGCCGCCCGCGAGCCAGGAGCCCGCGCCGGCGCCGCCGCCCGCCCAGGACCAGGACCAGGACGCCGACACGAACCGGGCCGCAGACGACGAGTTCATTCCTACCGAGGAAATTCGCGCCGATGAGGAAGTCACGTTTCCCGTCGACATATAGAGGAATCCGGGGCGCGGCGGCCGCGAACTGCAGGGAGCACGTAGGTCTGTGACAACGATCGCGATTGAAGTCAACGATGCCGGCATCACGGTCGCAGCACCGGATCGCGTGCTTGCCGTCGAGCCCGGCTATGCGCTCGTCGAGAAGGATGGGATCGTCACGGGTGCGGCGGCGTATGCGCAAGCGCGCCTGCGCCCGCGCAACGTCAGCAATCGCTATTGGGCGGAGCTGAGCCTCGAGAGCGGCACGGGCGGAATCCCGGGCATTCGCAACAGCGCCGAGCTCGCGTTCGCGCAGCTCGCGCGCATTTGGGAGCAGTTCAAGAGCGCGGCGAGCGACGTCGTGCTCGTCGTGCCCGGCAATTACGACAAGACGCGGCTCGGGTTACTGCTCGGGCTTACCCAAGAATGCGGGATGCCGGTTCGGGCCATGGTCGATGTCGCCGCCGCGGCGAGCACTCGGCCGTATCCCGGTCGTCAGCTCCTGTACGTCAACGCGGGTCTCCACCGTTTCGTCGTCACGCCGCTGCGCCAGGAGAATAACGAAGCTACCGCACTCGAGGAAAAAACCCTCGCCAAGACCGGGATCGCCGAGCTCAATGATCTCTTTGCGAAACGCATTAGAGACATGTTCGTGCTCGCGACGCGCTTCGATCCGTTCCATCGCGCCGACAGCGAGCAGGCGCTCTACGATCGGTTGCCGCAGTGGCTCGAGCAGTTGCGTGACGCTGCGAGCATCGAGGCGTTGCTGCCGGTTGACGGCGAGGAGTTTCGCGTCACCGTCGAGCGTAGCCGCTTGCTCGGCGTTGCCGTCGGCCCCTACAAGGCGCTCGTGCAGCTCATCGCCCAAGCGCGTGAGCCGCGCGCTGCGCTCGCCGTGCAGGTCAGCGACCGGCTCGCGCGGCAACCGGGACTCGCCGCGGAGCTCGCGCGGCTCGACGATACCGTCGTGATCGTCCACGAGGTCGGCCACGCGGCGCGTGCGGTGCTTGCTGCCGTCGACAAGCTACCTGCCGGAGGGCAAGTGAAGCTCCTACGCCGCTTGGCCTGGCGCGAGGCTCCTGCCGAAGCGGTCACGCCGGCGTCCACCGTCGCATCTCCGGTGCCTGCGCCTGAACGCGAGACCGTGAAGACCACGCGGCCGACGCACGTCGTCTATCGGGGAATCGCTTATCGGATCAACGGCGAGGGTTTGCTCATCGGGCGCGCACACGTCGACGATCGCCAGGTGCTCGTCATCGACGACCAATCGAGCGGTGTGTCGCGTTCGCATTGCGAGATCGCGCTTGCCGACGGGGAGCTCGTCGTTCGCGACCTCAGCAGCTACGGCACTTTCGTCAACGAGAAACGAATTTCCGGTCAGGAGATCCTGCGTCCGGCCGACGTGATCCGCATCGGCTCGCCGGGCGCCGAGCTCCAGCTCGTCAGGGTAGAGACGTAACGTGGCCCAGAAGCGCGAGTTCAACATCTTGTCGATGTCGTTCCTCGACGCCATCACTTGCGCATTCGCGTGCGTGATTCTCGTCTACATGATCATCACGGCGAACTTCGACACGCAGCACAAGGAGACACTCGAGGTCGAGCAAGCCGAGGTCGACCGCGTGCATTTGCAGGTCATCGTTGGCGGCCGGAATCTCGCTCAGCTAAAGGACGATCTCGAGAGGCTCGTCGAGAAGTGGGCGACATCGCGCGCGGTCCGCCAGGAAATCGTCACGGAGATCGACCGCACGCGTGCGCAGCTCGAAAGTGTCGACGCCGATACCGATGCGCGGCGCAAAATGATCGAGCAGCTGCGCCAAGATCTCGCCGTGCTCGAGGTCGAGACCCAGAACGCGACCGCGGCCATCACTCCGGAGGACGCGGGCAACTTCATTCGCAGCGTCCGTGGCGAAGGCACTCGCCAATACCTGACCGGCATGCGCATGGGTGGTGAGCGCATCGCCATTCTCGTGGATGTCTCTACCAGCATGCTCGACCGCACGCTCGTCAACATACTGCGGCGCCGGAACATGTCTGAGGAGCAGCAACGCCAAGCGCCCAAGTGGCAGCAAGTCGTCAACACGATCGACTGGCTCACAGCGCAGATTCCGATGACATCGCAGTTTCAAGTGATCGCGTTCAGCGACAAGGCGTGGTCACTCGTCAACGGCACGGACGGGCAGTGGGTGCAAGCGAGCGGGGACAGTCTCGAGGAAGCCGTGCAGAACATGCGCAAGCTCACGCCGCACGGACCGACGAGCTTGCACGCGGGGTTCGCGGCCGTAAACGCGCTCGAGCCCAAGCCCGACAACATCTATTTACTCGTCGACGGCCTGCCGACGATGGGCGAAATCACACCCGCGCGCGCGGGCGTGACGGGCCAAGAGCGGCGCAATCATTTCGACCGCGCGGTGCGCGAGGCGCCGTTCAACGTCCCGATCAACGTGATTCTGTTTGCAATGGAAGGCGACCCATTCGCGGCGCCGGCCTTTTGGACGCTCGCGCTGCGCAGCGGCGGATCGATGATGGCGCCGTCCGAGGATTGGCCATGAAGCGCAAGCGCCGTGAAGTCGATACGATGAGCATGTCGTTCCTCGACGTCATGTCCTCGGGGCTCGGGTCGATGGTGTTGTTGCTCTTGGTCATCAAGATCACGGAGCCGATCCGGCTCGAGGAGAGCACGCTCGAGCTCGAGGCGCTGCTGACGCAGTACAACCAGCAGCTCGCGGAAATCGTCGGGGAAACCGAGGACGTGACGCGCGAGCGTGCCGATATCGAGGACGACGCGAAGCTCGATGAGCAGCAGCTCGCCCAGCTCGAGCGCGAGCTCGCGCGCATCCGCGCAATCGTTCTCGAGCACGAGGATGAGGCCGCGGTGTCGCAGGAGATCACCGACCAGCTCAATCAGGCGAAGCAGTCGCTGACCGAAGAGATGCGGCGCTTATTCGCGAACAATCGCCCGAAACCCCAGGATTACAAGGTCGGCGGCATTCCCGTCGACAGCGAGTACATCATTTTCCTCATCGACACGTCGGGAAGCATGAAGCAATACGAGTGGGACCGCGTGCAGCAGCAGCTTCAGGAAACGCTCGATGTCTACCCGACGGTCAAAGGAATCCAGGTGCTCAACGACGAGGGCACCCACCTGTTCGCGAGCTACCGTGGCGAATGGATGCCCGATACGCCCGCGCGTAGACAACTAATCGTCGAGGCCGTGCGCGGTTGGAACTCGTTCTCGGACTCGAGCCCGCGCGAAGGGATTCTCGCCGCGATCGACCAGTACTACGATCCGGAGAAGAAAATCTCGCTGTACGTATACAGCGACGACCTGTCGCGCGGCTCGATCAGCGCGATCGTCCGCGAAATCGATCGACGCAACGCCATCGACGCCGAAGGCAACAAGCGCGTGCGCATCCACGCCGTCGCGTTCCCCGTCTATTACGACGTCACGGGGCAGCTGCTCACAGCCGCGAACTTCATGATCCTCATGCGCGCAATCTGCCAGCGCAACGGCGGCACGCTCGTCGCCTTGCCGTCGCGCCGCGCCGACTGAGTCGCGCGCGGGACCGCGTACGCCGACTCGCGACGCTCCTGGAGAGCCCTTATTCAAGCTGACGCCGGGACGTCATGCCCGTCACGATTCGCCAGAATTGAGCAGTACGCTGCCGCGATTCGGCACGCGGTTGCCGGCGTTCTTCGCTCGAATGTGCTCCGGGTAAGCGGTTTTCCCGAAACGAAGGAGCACAACATGATGAAGCAATTACTGGCAGGACTGGCCGTCGCCCTCGTGGCGACGCCGGCGTGGACTTCCGAAACGGGCAAGGCGCCGAAAGAGGAAAAGATCGGCGTCGGCAGCGGCGCAATGATCGGCGCAATCGCGGGGGGACCGATCGGCATGGTCCTCGGCGCCGCGTTAGGCGGTTGGACCGGCGACCGTTTTCATCAGCAGCGTGCGAGGCGGGAAGCCGCCGAGACGGCCCTTGCGGACGTGAGCGCCGAGCGCGACTCGCTCGAGAGTGAGCTGCGTAACACCGAGCGCGAGGTCGGAACGTTACGCGCGATGAACGCGGACGACGAGCGACGCTTCAAGGCCGCGCTCGAAGATGCGCTCGAGGTTCAAGTCTACTTTCACACGGAGCAGAGCACGCTCGATACGGCCTCCGAAGAGCGCCTCGCGCGCATCGCGGGCTTGATCGACGAGCTCGGCGACGTCGCCGTCGTGATCGAAGGCTATGCGGATTCGCGCGGCGAGGTCGAATACAACGAGCAGCTCTCGGCGGCGCGCGCGGCGACGGTTCGCGACACATTGCTGCGTGCCGGCGTGCCGATGGATCAGATTACGGTGCATGCGGTCGGTGAGACGCAGTCGAGCGCTGCGGAGACCGACACCGACGCGCTCGCGCTCGAGCGCAAGGTCAGCCTCACGATCGTGCGGCCGAGCTCTACGCTCGTCGGCGAGCTCAGGTAGAAGATCCCCCCCCTTGCCCGGCCCTCCGCGAGGACGGCCGGGCTCTTTTTTTCGCGCGCCTGCGCGGTTTACGGGGCGCGAGCAGGTCCGCGAGCGCCACGATGGCCGCTGCTGCTGCGGCCGACGGCGCGCCGGTGGTGACGCGCGGCAGCGCAATGATCGGCACGCGCGGCAACCGCTGCCGCACGGCTTCGGCCGTTTCCTCGAGCGGGACGGGCTGCTCCGGCGATTCGCTGATGACGACCGCCGCCGGCTCGAGCTTGCGCGCCTGCAGGCACGCAACTGCCGTCAACGTATGACTCAGAGTGCCGAGATGGCTGCCCGCGACGAGCACGATCCTGGGCTTCAGGCGCTCGATCCAATCGAGCACCGTGTGCTCGGCATCGAGCGGCACCATGACGCCGCCGATGCCCTCGATGAGCGTGACATCGACGGCGTGGCGCTGCGTGCAGAACGCAACGAGGTCGCCGAAGGGTAGCGAACGATTCTCGCGGCGCGCCGCCATGTCCGGAGAGAGCGGCGCTTCGAACCGCCACGGCGTCGTCGCGTCGAGATTCGCTACGTTAGGCGGCAGCCCTTGGGCGAGGAGCAACTTGCCGGGATCGCTCTGGTCCGCACTGCGCGCGTCGAATCCGCTCGCGACGGGCTTGAGCACCCGCAGCTTGAGGCCGCGCGCGAGCAGCTCGCGCGCGAGCGCGCATGCGATGAACGTCTTGCCGACGTCCGTGCCCGTCGCCGTGACGAAGACGCGGGTCACGCGCGCACGCCGGCCGCCGCCACTGCCTTGGCGAGCACCGTCACGTCGGCTTCCGAATGCAGCGCCGAGAACGCGATCCTGAGGCGTGCCGTGCCGTTCGGCACCGTCGGCGGCCGGATCGCGGGCACCAAGTAGCCCGCAGCGCGCAGCGTCTCGCTGACCGCGAGCGCGCGGTCCGTGGGGCCGAGCACGAGCGCGACGATCGCCGATTCTGCGTGCGGCCGTTCGAGAGTCGCCGTGAAGAGCCGCGCGCGTGCGAGCGGCCGCGCGACGAGCGCGGCATCGGTCGCGATGATCTCGAGCGCTTTGCTTGCGGCCGCGACGACGCCGGGCGGGAGCCCCGTCGAATAGACGAAGCTGCGCGCGCGATTGCGCATGAGCTCGACGACCGTGCGGCTCGCGCAGAGATACCCGCCGTATCCGCCGACGGCCTTCGATAGAGTTCCCATCTGCAGCGGTACAGCGACGGGCTCGTCATGCGCGAACGTCGCGCCGCGGCCGCCGCCGACGACGCCGAGACCATGCGCGTCGTCGCTCATGAGCCACGCATCGTAGCGCGCGGCGAGCGTTGCGAGCTTCGGCAGCGGCGCGAGATCGCCGTCCATGCTGAAGACGCCTTCGGTGATCAGCAAGCAGTGACGATGACGTCGCCGCTCGGCCTCGAGTATCCGCTTTGCGTCGTCGGCATCGTTGTGCTTGAAGGTCACGACGTGCGCGCGGCTTAGGTTCGCGCCTGAGAGCAGACACGAGTGGCTGAGCTCGTCGAGCACGATGAGATCGCGCGGGCCGACGAGCGCGGGGATCACGCCGATGTTCGTGAGGTACCCGCTGCCGAAAACGACCGCGTCCTCGGTGCCTTTGAGCGCCGCGAGCTTGTTCTCGAGCTCCGCGTAAAGCGGGTGATTGCCGGTGATGAGCCGCGCGGCGCCCGCGCCGACGCCGTAGCGCGCCGTTGCCTCTTGGCTTGCGGCTACGACGTCAGGATGGTGCGAAAGGCCGAGATAATCGTTGCACGCGAACGAGATCAGGCGCCCGCCGCGGCTCGTGACGAGGCGGCCGCCGGAGCGATCGGTTACCGCTAGCTCGCGACGTAGATTGCGCCGCGCGAGCGATTCGAGCTTCTGCGCGGCGAATCGATCAAGCGACTCATTGCTCATCGGCGTCGATCGGCGCGCTCATCCCGGCGCGCCGCCGATGAGCGCGAGCAGCTCCGCAGTCTTCGTCCGCATGAGCTCGATATCGCCGCGGCTCTCGACGTTGAGCCGAAGGAGCGGCTCGGTGTTCGACGCCCGCAGATTGAAGCGCCAGTCGGCGAACTCCATGCTGAGGCCGTCGACGTGCTCGACCGCTTTTGCGGCTTTCAGATACTTGGCTTCGGCCTCGCGGAGCACGGCCGGCGCGTCCGCGACGCGCCGATTGATCTCGCCGCTCGCCGGGAACTTCGCGACACGCTCGGCGACGAGGCTCGAAAGCTTCGCGCGCTCGCGGCTCATGATCTCCGCGACCAGGAGCCACGGGATCATGCCGCTATCGGCATACGAGAATTTGCGAAAATAGTGGTGCGCGCTCATCTCGCCGCCGTAGACCGCGTCGACGTCGCGCATGACCTGCTTCATGAACGCGTGCCCGGAGACGCTCTGCACGGTCTTGCCGCCGCCGCGCGCGACGACATCGAGCGTGTTCCACGTGAGGCGCGGATCGTGGACGATCGTCGCGCCGGGCGTTTTGCCGAGGAACGAGTGCGCGAGCAGGCCGACGATGTAGTAGCCCTCGATGAACTCGCCGCGCTCATCGAACAGGAAACACCGGTCGAAATCGCCGTCCCAAGCTATGCCTAAGTCCGCGCGCGTTTCGCGGACGCGCGCGATCGTCGGCGCGCGGTTCTCCTCGAGCATCGGATTCGGCACGCCGTTCGGGAATTTGCCATCGGGCGCGTGATGGAGCTTGATGAACTCGAACGGCAAATGCGGCTCGAGCAGATCGATGATAGGGCCGGCGCCGCCGTTGCCGGCGTTGACGACGATCTTGAGCGGCCGGAGCGCCTTACGATCGACGTATGACAAGAGGTGCGCAATATAGTCCTTGCGGATATCGACGTTCTGCACGGCGCCGGGACGCTTGGGTTTCTTGAATTCGCCCTTCTCGGCGATCGCGCGAATCGTCTGCAGCCCCGTATCCGCGCTGATCGGCCGCGATTGCTCGCGGACCATCTTCATGCCGTTGTAGTTCGGCGGGTTGTGGCTCGCCGTGACCATGATGCCGCCGTCGAGCTCGAGGTGAAACGTCGCGAAATACGCCATCTCCGTGCCGCCGACGCCGATGTCGAGCACGTCGACGCCCGATTCCGTGAGCCCGCGCTCGAGCGCGGCGACTAGGCCTAAGCTCGATAAACGTATGTCGCGGCCGACGGCGACGCGGCGCGGCGAAAGAAATTCCGCGTAGGCTCGCCCAATGCGGTAAGCAATCTTCTCGTCGAGATCCTCGGGAACACGTCCGCGTACGTCGTACGCCTTGAAACACGTGATTTTCTGCATGCGGTTCAGTCGTCGAGTTTTCGGGCAGTATATCGTCATGCCCGTGTGGATGCCGTACAGCCAGATGGCGACCGCGCCCGAGCCGCTCGAAGTCGCGCGGACCGACGGCGTCCACCTCTTGCTCGCCGACGGCCGGCGGCTCATCGACGGTTGTGCGTCGTGGTGGACGGCCTGCCACGGTTACAACCATCCCCATATTCGCCGCGCTGTCGAGGCGCAACTCGCGAGGATGCCGCACGTCATGCTCGGCGGGCTCGTCCATGAGCCGGTGCTTACGCTTGCACGACGCCTCGCGAAGCTCCTGCCCGGCGATCTAGAGCACGTGTTCTTCTCGGAATCGGGTTCCGTCGCGGTCGAAGTTGCGCTCAAGATGGCGCTCCAATACTGGCTCAATCGCGGCGAGCGGCACCGGCGGCGGTTCGCGTGCTTTCGGCACGCGTATCACGGCGATACGTTCGCGGCGATGTCGGTGTGTGATCCCGAGGAAGGCATGCACGCGCTTTTCAGGGGCGTGCTCGCCGAACAGTGGGTGCTCGATGTGCCCTCGAGCGCACGCGAGCGCGCTCGATTCGATCAGGCGCTCGCAGAGCGTGAGCCGGAGCTCGCGGGACTCATCATCGAGCCGCTCGTGCAGGCCGCGGGCGGCATGAAGTTCCATACGCCCGAGACTCTCGCGCACGTCGTTGCGAGCGCGCGCCGCCATGGGCTCCTCGTCATTTTCGATGAGATTGCGACTGGATTCGGCCGCACGGGCACGATGTTCGCGTGCGAGCAGGCGCAGGTCGTCCCCGACATCATCACGCTCGGCAAGGCGCTCACGGGTGGCACGCTGCCGCTCGCCGTGACCGTCGCGAGGCAACATGTATATGAGGCGTTTCTCTCGGGCGATCCGCAGAAAGCCCTCATGCACGGCCCGACGTTCTCAGGAAACGCGCTTGCGTGCGCTGCGGCGAATGCATCGCTCGATCTCTTCGAGTCCGAGCCGCGGCATGAGCAAGTGGCCGCGATCGAAGCGCAGCTCGTCGCGGGTCTCGAGCGCTGCAGAGCATCGCCGGCGGTCGCCGATGTGCGCATCAAAGGCGCGATCGGCGTGGTGGAGCTCAAGCACCCACCCGATCTCGACGCGCTACGAACTCGGTTCGTCGCTGCGGGCGTTTGGGTGCGGCCCTTCGGCAACGTCGTCTATCTGATGCCACCGCTCACGATCGGCACCGCCGACCTCGGCGTGCTCATCGATGCCGTCGTTACTGTTGTCGCGCTGAGTACCTGATATTTGCATGAATAGTCATGCATATAGTAGGCTTCTACGATGAGTTCAGATACCAGTGAGAATCATCGCTTCGCGCTTGCAGTTGCAGCAGCGTGGAGCAGTCTTGAGCGCCAGTTGGATTGCAGCCT
>DATBLZ010000021.1:0-8141 GCA_036555065.1 Gammaproteobacteria bacterium | reverse complement strand
TTGCTCTGTGTCCGGTCCAAGCGGCACGCGCGAGTGACGCGGCCCTTCGTAGGTGCGCCCGTAGCTGTACTCGGGCCAACCGTAGTTTCGCCCCGGCAGGATCAGGTTCACCTCGTCGCCGCCGTTCGGGCCGTGCTCGGCCGCGACGACCGCCCCGCTGACCGGATCGACGGCGAGACCGAGCTGGTCGCGGTGGCCGAGCGTGTAGATCTCGCCGCGGGCGCCGGGCTGCCCGACGAATGGGTTGTCGGCGGGGATGCCGCCGTCGAGCGTCAAGCGCAGGACCTTGCCGTACACGTTGTCGAGGCGCTGCGCAGAGTCGTTGAACGGAGCGCCGGTCGTCATGAAGACGTAGCCGTTTGGCGCGAACGCGATCCGCGAGCCGCTCGAGCCCGGCAGCATCTCGCCGACGAAGAGGTCCTCGGCGTCGTTGAGCGCCACGCCGTCGAAGCGTGCGCGTGCAAGCGTCACGGCCACGGGTCGCCGGCCCGGCGGAGTCGAGGTCGGATCAGGCGGACCGGGTGCGTTGTAAGTGAAGTACACGAAGTTGTTCGTCGCGAACTCGGGGTGAATTGCGATGTCGTGCAAGCCGCCGCCGCGAAAACCGGCCGGCGCCGGCGCGCCCGCAACGGGCTCGGGCACGAGCCGTGCGTCGCCGGTCGCGCTCTTGACCATCCGGACATTCGCGCCGCGCTCGACGATCAACGCATCGCCATTCGGCAGGAAGGCGAAGCTGAACGGATGCGCGAGGCCGCGCACGACGACGTCGACGCGAATCCCGTGCTGCTCCGCTGTATCGAAAAGGTAGGGGCCCGCACCGAGCCCGATGGGCGCGATCCCGATGTTGGGCTGCTGCGCGCTCGCCATCGTGGAAACCGCGAGCACGGACAAAGACAGAGCGAGGGTCCACCGAAACCGACGAATCCGCATGACCGCTCTCCGTTTTGAGTGTCGTCGCAGCTGAGCGCTATTAGAGCACACGCCAGAACTTGATCACGACGCCGTTCGGGTAACGTTCGCCGGTTGCAATGAAGATCGAGCGCATGAGCCATTGGAGATCGGGCGCCGCGGTTTCGAGCTTCGGCACGCTGCGAAAGTAGATTTGGCTTTGATCGACGAGCTCGCCCGCATTCAACCGGCGAATCACGTCGGGCGGGGCGTGCCGCATGCCGACGTTCGAGACGTAAATGAGGTCGCCGGCCTCGGTCTCGAGCGTGTAGCGTGCGTCGACCTCGGTGAACCCATCCGCGCGGATGATTTGCCAATCGGCGCCGCCGGGACGCACGATTCCCTTGAGCTTCGGGCCTGCGAATGTACCGCCGAGGATGTCGATGATTCGGCGCGTGCCGGCCGGCACTTCGCCGACGACGGTCGGGCTCGCGACTTCGGCGCGAACCTCGAATGCGAACTCGAGCGCGGGCGGCGTCGGCGGCTCTTGACCCCACGCGCTGCCCGCGAGCCACACTGCGCCCAACGCGCTGCAGACGCGACCGAATTTTGTGATTCTCATTCGGAATCCTCCGATGCCGCGCGCTCGATGCGGAGAATGGACCCGTTCGGCGTGAGGCGCGCGCTGCCCGGACCGAACTGCAAATCGCGCTCGATAGCAATGTAGATCTTGCCGTCCGGCCCTTGGCGCACGTCGCGCACGCGTGCATCGAGCGGCACGAGCAGCGGCTCACGGCGCTCGGCTTGCGGCCCGGGCTGATCGAACGCGAGACGCTGCAGCTGTTGGCCGCTCAAAGCGCCGACGAAGAAATGGTTGTTCCATTCGGGGAACTCATCGCCCGAATAGATCATCAAGCTCGATGGGCTGATCGAGGGCATCCAGAACATCACGGGCATCTCGATGCCGGGCCGCCACCAGGGTTGCTCGGACACGAGGTGACCGTTGTAGACCTTGCCGAGCGAGACGAGCGGCCAACCGTAGTTTCGTCCGGGCAACAGATGGTTGAGCTCGTCGCCGCCCATCGGCCCGATCTCCGTTGCCCACATTTCGCCGGTCTCGGGATGCCACGCGAGGCCTTGAGCATTGCGATGCCCGTACGTGTAGATCTCCGGACGCGCATCTTCGCGGCCGACGAAGGGGTTGTCGGGCGCCGCCGTGCCGTCGTCGCGCAGGCGCAGAACCTTGCCGACGTGGTTATCGAGGCGCTGGGCGAGCATTCGGTAGCTCGAATCGTCCGTGAGATTCCCGGCGTCCCGGTCGCCGACGGTGAGGTAGAGCATCCCGTCCGGCCCGAACTCCGCGCGGCCCGCCGTAGCACCCGTGCCCCAAGCGTCGGCGACGAAAATCTCCGTGACATCACTGAGTGCTTTGCCGTCGAAGCGCGCACGCGCGAGCGCGACGGTCGTGTTCGCGTCCCCCGTCTTCACGTAGGAAAAGTACACCAACTGGTTCTGGCCGAACTGCGGGTGCAGCACGACGGACTGGAGGCTGCGCGACGGGATCGCAGCGTTCGGCCAACCGGGCACGGGGTCGGGCTCGAGCAGGCCGTTGCGAACGATGCGCAAGCTCCCCGGTAGCTCCGTCACGAGGATGTCGTTGCCGCCCGGCAAGAACGTCAGGTGCCACGGCCGTACGAGCCCCGTGACGATCGTCGTGACCCGGATCCGAACGAGGTCGCCGGGCGGACAGCCGCCGTGGGTCGCGCCCGTCGGCGAGCATGGGCCGGGCGTGTGCGTGTCGAAAGTCCATTGCTCGAGCGTTGGGTCCGACCCGCTCGGCTGCTCGCGGCTCGACGACGCGGCCGAAAGGAGGATTACGGTCAACAATGATCGAACGAGACTGGACGTGCGCATCGTTTCTCCGCTTCGTGGGTGTTGCGCTTCGCCATGATTGGCCGTCGTGGCTCGCCGCGTCAATCGCTAATATAGGGCGACGCAAGTGCGGCGAGCGAGAGAGAAATCGATGCGGCCGTCGCAGGTCGAAACGATCTCTGCTGCGGCGCTCGCCGAGCACCGTAGAATGGCGTCGTAACCGTTTCCCGGAGTCGTACCGAAACCTGTGCGACCCGAATAACTCCGCCGAAGACCTGGCATCATGGCTCACGTGATCGACGTCACAACGCGCCTCATCGACCCCGTTTGCGGCATGGCCGTCGATGCGGCGACGGATCTTGCACACGAGCACGCGAGCGCGACCTATTACTTCTGCAGCACCGGGTGCCGCGACAAATTCGTCGCGCACCCAGAGAGGTATTTGCGACCGCCGGCCGCACCTGTGGGCACGGAGCGCGCGACGGCGCACAGTGCCGCGGCAGCGGCGCCTGCAGCGAAAACGATTTGGACGTGCCCGATGCACCCCGAGATTCGCCGCGCCGCGCCGGGCGCGTGCCCCATCTGCGGGATGGCGCTCGAGCCGCTCGCGCCGATGGTCGATGACACGGAAACCCATGAGCTCACCGACATGCGGCGGCGCTTTTGGATCAGCGTGCTCCTGACGCTGCCGCTGCTATGGCCGATGCTCGGCGACGTCCTCCCGGCTCTGAATCCCATGCATCGCTTTGGTCACGACGTCATCGCGTGGACGGAGCTCATGCTCGCGACTCCCGTCGTTGTTTGGGGCGGCTGGCCGTTCTTCGTGCGCGCCATGCGATCGGTCGTGAACCGGAGCCTCAACATGTTCACGCTGATCGCACTCGGCACGGGCGCGGCTTGGGGATTTTCGGCGCTTGCGACGATTCAGCCGCGAGTTCTGCCTGCCGCGTTTCGCGCGGCCTCGGGCTCGCTGCCGCTCTATTTCGAGGCCGCGGCAGTCATAGTGACTCTCGTGCTGCTCGGCCAGGTGCTCGAGCTCAAGGCGCGCGCACAGACGTCAGGGGCGATTCGCGCCTTGCTCAAACTCGCGCCGAAGATCGCTCATCGCCTCGATGCTCGCGGCGCGGAGAGCGACGTGCCGCTCGAGGGCGTGCAGATCGGAGATCGCCTGCGCGTGCGGCCGGGTGAAAAGATCCCGGTCGACGGCCGCGTGCGCGAAGGGACGAGCCACGTCGATGAGTCGATGCTCACGGGTGAGCCCGACCCGGTGCGCAAGGCTCCGGGTGCAGCGCTCACGGCGGGCACGACGAACGGCAGCGGCAGCCTCGTCATGGCGGCCGAACGCGTCGGCGGCGACACGTTGCTTGCGCAGATCGTCCACATGGTCGCGCAAGCGCAACGCTCACGCGCGCCCGTGCAACGGCTCGCGGACCGCGTGTCGGCGTGGTTCGTGCCGTCGGTCATCGCTATTGCAGCTGCCGCTGCCGTCGCGTGGTCGGCGCTGGGTCCAGCGCCTCCGCTCGCGTACGCGCTCTTGATCGCGGTTTCCGTGCTCATCATCGCGTGCCCGTGTGCGCTCGGTTTGGCGACGCCGATGTCGATCATGGTCGGCATCGGCCGCGGCGCGCTCGAGGGCGTGCTCATCAAGGATGCCGCTGCGCTCGAGCGTCTCGAGAAAGTGACGACGCTCGTCGTCGACAAGACCGGTACACTCACCGAAGGTAAGCCGAGCCTCGAGCGTGTGGTCGTCGCACACGGGTTCGAGGAGAAGAAGGTGTTGCGCCTCGCGGCGGCCGTGGAGTCGCCGAGCGAGCATCCTCTCGCCCGAGCCGTCGTCGCCGGCGCGGCCGCGCGGCGCATCGATGTGCCCGCAGTTCAGGGTTTCGATTCCGATCCCGGGCTCGGCGTTTGGGGTCGAGTCGGGGACAGTCGCGTGGTTGTCGGCAATGCGCGGCTACTGGAGCGCCAGGGTATCGAGGCGGATTCGCTCGGCGCTGCCGCCGAGGAGGCACGCGCACGCGGTGCAACGGCTATCTATGTCGGCATTGACGACAGAGTTGCGGGGTTGCTCGTCGTCGCCGACGCGATCAAGCCGACGACGCCGGCCGCGATCGCGGCGCTCAAGCGCGCGGGCGTACGCATCATCATGTTGACGGGCGACGATGCACGGACGGCTGGAGCGGTCGGCGCTGCGCTCGAAGTCGATGAAGTGGTCGCCGACGTGCTGCCGCAGGACAAGGCGGCAGTGGTCAAACGGCTGCAAAGCGAAGGACGCGTCGTCGCCATGGCCGGGGATGGCATCAACGACGCGCCAGCGCTTGCGCAAGCGGATGTCGGTATCGCAATGGGCACGGGAACCGACGTGGCGATGGAGTCCGCGCCGGTGACGCTCGTCAAGGGGGACCTGCGCGGCATTGCGCGCGCCGTACGGCTCTCGAATGCGACGATGCGCAACATCCGTCAGAACTTGATATTTGCCTTCGGTTACAACGCGCTCGGCGTGCCGATCGCCGCAGGCGTGCTGTATCCGGCGTTCGGCGTTCTGCTTTCGCCCGTTATCGCGAGCCTCGCGATGAGCTTTTCGTCGGTTTCGGTGATTGCCAACGCGCTAAGGCTGCGTGCAGTCAGGCTCTGACGCGCTACGTAGATTTGCGTATAAGCTCGGGCAATGCTCTCGGCTATCGTAGGGCTCCGTAGTCAGGCCAAGTGCAGGCTCAGCCGGAGCCGCAATCGCCGCAGATGCAGCAAATGCAGACGCAGATGGAGGCCATGCACGGGATCCCGCTGAGCGTCAGCGCCTCATGCAGGGGCACCTGCAGAGCATGCATCAGGGGATGGCGATGATGGGACGGATGATGGGAGCGCCCATGCAGATGGGGCAGGGTGGCCGTGTGGAGGAGCCGGCGAACTGACGTCGTCTTGACGCGCGGACTCCCAGGCGCGATGCGCATATACTGAGTGCTCGCAGTGGCCCAACAGGGACCGCGCCGATGACTGGACTTCGTGGGCTCATGGTCGCGCTTGCGCTTTCGGCCGCGGCGACGGGTTGGGCGCAGGAATCCGCAGAACGGCGCCAGAGCTGCGATCGCGCCTGCCTCGTCAGTCTCGTCGACGCCTATATTGCAGCGTTGGTGGCCCACGATCCGGGCGCCGTGCCGATCGCCGTGGGCGCAAGGATCGTCGAGAACGCTACTGCCATTCGCGTCGGGGACGGCCTCTGGCGAACGGCCTCCGCCGAGCCGGACATGTTCAAAATCTACGTGCCCGACGCGATCGCGCAACAGGTCGGATTTCTCGGCGTCATGGGTGACAAGGGTGCTCCCGCGTTAGTCGCGCTGCGGCTGAAACTCGCCGATGGAGAAATCGCCGCGATCGAGCACTTGATCGCGCGCAACCTCGGGGAGCGAAATCTCCAGAACCTACAGGTGCCGCGCGCGGCTTTCCGCGCGACCGTGCGGCCCGAAGAGCGCATGCCGCGCGAGCAGCTCCTTGCGATCGGCGCATCCTACTACGACGCGCTCGACGACAACGACGGCAGCCTTGCGCCGTTCGCCGAAGATTGCGTGCGCCGCGAGAACGGCATTCAGACGACGCGCAACCCGCCGCCGGCGGAGCTCGGGCTCGGCACGTTTGGCGCCATGAGTTGTGCTGCGCAGCTCGACACGCAAGTCATGAGCTACATCGACTCCATAGACGATCGGCGCGTCGAGATCGCGGATCCCGAGACCGGGCTCGTGTTCGGCCTCTCGCATTTTCGTCACTCGATGGCCCAGAAGACGCTCAAAATCGTCGGTGTCCCGGGCATCGAGACTTGGGAAATGGGGTTCGACGCGTTCGATTTGCCGGCAGCGCATGTATACAAGATCAGCGGCGGCCAGATCCACGAGGTCGAGGCCGTAGGGTTCCGCGCGCCTTACAACTCGCCGACAGGCTGGGAGTAGCGGCGCTTATTTTGTATGCTGTTCGGGGGTCCAAGGCGAAAATAGGGAGAACAAACCCGTGATCGAAACAGGAGCACGCCGGCGCATCGCGCTCGGCCCGACAGTAGCAATCGCGTTCGTTTTGGCAGCATGCGAGCGCACGCAAGAGCCCGCCGCGCCCGCCGCGCAAACGCAGGCCGCTCAACCCGCCCCGGCCGCTCCGGCCGTCGCACGCGTGGCGGATGGCGCCGACCAGCTCACGCACGGCCGATACCTCGTTGAGACGATCGCCGGCTGCGGTAACTGCCACACGCCGCACTTGCCGGATGGCTCGCTCGATCCGAGCCTCTCCCTCGCGGGCGCCTTCGTCATCGAGGAGCCCGTATTCAAGGCCTACGCGCGCAACATTACTCCGGACATGGAAACCGGCATCGGCTCTTGGTCTGAGAACGATATCGTCAAGGCGCTGCGCGAAGCGGTTCGACCTGACGGCAGGGTCTTAGGCCCGCCGATGTCGTTCCACTTCTACAACCACCTGTCGGACAGCGATGCGCACGCGATTGCGGCGTACATAAAGACCGTCCCCGCGATTCGCAACGCCGTGCCCGAGAGCACGTTCCAAATTCCCCTGGCGCCGCAACCGCCCGCGGTCAACGTGGCCGACGTGCCGCGCGACGACCCCGTGAAATACGGCGAATACCTCGCAGGCCCCGTCGGCCACTGCATGGACTGCCATACGACGTACGTCATGGGCGCGATCGACTACGCGCAGCTCGGCCGCGGCGGCAACGTCTACAACAAGCCGTTCATCTACGATTGGGCGGCGATCTCGGCGAACATCACGCCGCATGCCGACGGGCTCGGCGGCTGGACGGACGCGGAAATCAAGCGCGCTATTACGCAAGGCGTGAGCCGCGACGGCCGCATGCTGCTGCCGTTCATGCCATTCGGGCTGTACGCGAAGATGCAGGAGAGCGATCTCGACGCGATCATCGCGTACTTGCGGGCGATTCCAGCGCTCAGCGACGTGCCACCGCCCGCAGCCGAGTAGGCCCTCGTTGGATATGGCGGAGAGGGCGGGATTCGAACCCGCGATACGCTTTTGGCGTATACACACTTTCCAGGCGTGCGCCTTCGACCGCTCGGCCACCTCTCCGTGGCCGGCTAGTGTAGCGGAACGCCCGTTCATTACGGTGCACGGGCCCGCGAAAGCCCAAGCTCCGGCCGTTACGCACCGCTGATGCTGCCGCGGGGCGGGTGCTGCCCCTGCGCTGGACTGGTAAAGTGGCAGTGTCCGCGTCGGTTCCCCCGCGACAACCAGTTGTGAACCCCGCCAGGCCCGGAAGGGAGCAGCGGTAGCAGCCTCGGTTGGGTGCCGGGGTCGGGCTGACGCGGACGCTTACTTAGGGAGAAGGCCTGGTCTCGTGAGCTACAGGGTTCTAGCAGTCAAATGGCGTCCGC
>DATBLZ010000018.1:0-10037 GCA_036555065.1 Gammaproteobacteria bacterium | reverse complement strand
CGGCGATTTCGCGCGCGCGCCCGATCGCGATCTCGCCGGCCGCCCAACCGTCCGCGGGCCGGCCCGACCCCGTCGGCGCCGGAGTTCCCTGTGGACCCACGGCCTCGGCCGACCCCTTTGCCTTGAGCTTCGCGAGCGCCGTGTCGCGATGCCACTCGCTGACGGCGATACGCATCATGTTGCCCCAATAGAAAGGGCTGTCCTTGACGAGATAGAACGCCGCTTGATTCGTGAGGTGAAACTCACCGTCGCGCTGAACGAGCAAATCGAGCGATGCAAGCAGCCGCAACACGATGCCGGTCGCGCGCACGTCGAAATCGAGACGCTGCGCGAGCGCCTCGATCGTGGCCGGCTTGCTTGCGAGCGAAGCGAAGATCCCGGCTTCGTCGGCAGCGACGATCGTTCCTTGATAGGTTCCCGTCAGCCACAAATCCCAGATGCGTCGATCGTCGGTCGGCGGAGCGGTGTAGTTCATTGGGTCGGCTCTCACGCGAAGTATAGCCACGCGCCCACGACGAGCGCGACGATGCCAGCGCTGACGGCGACGTCGGTCACGAACCCGGTGGCGTGCTCTCCACGGCGCCGATGGTAGTGAACCGTCAGGGGACCGACCTGCTCCCCGGCCTGCGCCGTCGTCAAGAGACTCACAATCACGAGCACGGCCGCGCAGACGCCGAACAGCAGGATCGCGAAGTGGAGGAAGTTGATCGTCGCGAGCCATTCCGCGAAGCCGGACAGCGACGCCCGGTTGAGCTCGAGCACGAGCCGGCCTAAGCCGAGCACGAGCCCCGTGACGAGCGCCGCGAGCGCGCCGCGCGAGTTGGCGCGCCCCCAGAGGACGCCGATCAGGAACACGGCCGCGATCGGCGGGGATATGTAGGCCTGCACGCTTTGCAGATACACGTAGATCTGCCCAGAGATCAGGTCCATAAGCGGAATCCAGGCGAGGCCGAACAGCACCATGAGCAGCGTCGCCGCCTGCCCGACGAGCACGAGGCGGCGCTCCGAATGATGCGGAGCGAGTCGTTTGTATACGTCCATCGTCACGAGCGTCGCGCATGAGTTGAAGACCGACGACAACGAGCTCATGAGCGCCGCAAGCAGCCCCGCGACCACGAGCCCGCGCAGCCCGACCGGCAGCACGGCGCCGATGAGCGCGGGCAACGCGCCGTCGGCCTCGCCAAGCTCGATTGCGCCGCGCTCTGCGAGCACGTACGCGATCACTCCGGGCACTACGAAGATGAACAACGGCAGCTGTTTGAGCAGCGCCGCGAAAAGCGTCGCGCGCCGTGCCGCCGTGATCGACGCGGCCGACAACGTCCTTTGCACGATGTATTGGTCCGTGCACCAGTACCACACGGCCAAAATCGGCGCGCCGAAGATGACGCCCGTCCACGGAAAGTCCGGATCCGAGCTCGCACGCCAGAGGCTCAAGTATTCGGGCGCAACCGCGGCCTTGAGCTCACCCCAGCCGCCGATCGCATCGAGGCCGACGACCGTGACGACTATGGCGCCGCCGATCATGACGAACATTTGCAGCATGTCGGAGTAGAGCACCGCGCGCATGCCGCCGATCACCGTGTAGATGCCGGTCGCGATCACGACGATGACCGCGCCCGTCCAGAAGTCGATGCCCATGAGCGCTTCGAAGACGATGCCGCCGGCCGCGATCGTCACCGAGATCTTCGTCAGCACATAGGCAATGATCGAAACGATTGCGAGGTAGAAGCGCGCGCCCGACGAATAACGGCGCTCGAGAAACTCCGGCATCGTGAACACGCCGGATTTCAAATAGAACGGCACGAAGAGCCAGCCGAGCAGCAGCAGCGCGAACGCGGCAAGCAGCTCGAACTGCGCTGCCGGAAACGCGCCCGCCGCGCCGCTGCCGGCGAGCCCCACGAGGTGCTCGGAGCCGATGTTCGTCGCAAAGATCGATGCACCGGCGACGAACCAGCCGACGTTGCGCCCCGCGAGAAAGAATTCGGTCGCGTTTGCGCGGTTAGTCGCGCTGTGCCAGAAGACGATTGCGTACGTGGCGACGAAGTAGGCGGCGATCACCGCCCAATCGGCCGTCGTCAGCATCGGGGACGGCTACTCGAGCCAGCGCACGAGGCCCGGGACGAGCGCCAGGAGCAACAGCCCTGCAACCAGCATTGGATCCGCGGTCCAATCCGCGTCTCTGATGGCCATGAGCAAGTCGGCAAGCTCACGCACACCGAGCGCATAGAGGTCGAGCAGCGGCCCGGCTGCCAATGCGAATCCGAGCATGGCCGCACCTCCTAACACCAGGTAGCGGATTCGTTCGGCGCGCTCGATCCGCCGCAAGACGCGATCCTTGAACTCGGGGGCCGGCAGGTCCTCGTTGAGGGAAGTAAAAAGCTCCTTGAGACGCGTGTCGCTCACGACTCGTCACCGATACCGAAGTGCTGCCGGATCTTCGTCTTCCCGCGGGAGACGTGCGATTTCACGGTGCCGAGCGGCCAACCGGTAACCTCTGCGACCTCGTTGTGGCTCATGCCGTGAGCGTAGCACAGCGTCATCGCGGTCCGTTCCTCGTCACTGAGCACCGAGAGGAGCCTTCCAACGTCGACGTCGGCGCCGCTCGGCCCAGGTTCGTCCGCCGCGCCCGGCTCGCGCGCAAACGCAGCCTGTAGACGGCCTTCGCCCGCGCGTTTGCGGTGCTCTTGAAGAAAACCGGTGTAAGCGATGCTCATGAGCCAGCTCGAAAACTTCGTGGGATCGCGCAAAGTGCGAATGCGCTCCCAGGCGCGAATGAATGTTTCCTGCGCGAGATCGTCGGCGCGCGCCGCATTGCGCGTGAGCTGTCTGAGCCAGTTGCGCACGCGCGACTGGTGGCGCGTGACGAGAATGCCGAACGCGGCGGCGTCCCGACCACCAGCGACCAACACGACGAGCTCGGCATCGGTCGGCTCCAAGCGCCGATCACTCTAGCCGCGCGGCGCGAACTTCCACAGCGCAATGTACGCAAGCCCGATCGCTAACGGCGGCGCGGCGAAGGCGACCGCCTCTCTCAAGCTCGGGGTCGCCGCCAATCCGATGGCGAAGATGCCCATGCCCAACGCGACGAGGATCACGCCACGGCGGAGGTCGATGTTACGGCGGTCCGGCGTCGACGCGATCGGCGTCATGAGCTTCTCGAGCAGCTCGGGACTGAGCTGTTGACCCTTCTCGAGGGCTGTGCGGATCGTCGCCTGCGCGTCCGCGCGCGCTCGATACCGAAAGTAGAAACCCATGAAAATAACGGCCGCCAGTATCAGCGCGAGAACCCCGAACGTAGTGGAAACGAGCACGCCTTCATCGATCATCTGAGAGCTCCTTCGAAAGTCGCGGCTAAAGTAGATGCGCGCAGCGCTCGGTTTGGATGCGGCTAGTGGAGCTTGAAGGCATAAAGCGTGTCGCCGCTCGCGACGAGCACGTATTGCTCGCCGTCGAGCAGGTAGGTTTGCGGGGCGTTCGAGACGTTGCCGATGCGCGAGTGCCATAAAGGCACGCCGCTCGCAGGATCGCGCGCGACGAGGTTGCCGCCGCGATCGCCTGCGAAGAGCAAGCGCCCGGCCGTCGTGAGCACGCCGTTCGCGAGCCCGCGGCCCGTCGGGTACTCCACCGACCAGCGGATTTCTCCGGTCGCCGGGTCAATGGCTCTCAAGAACGAGCGCGACTCGACGCTGATCTCTTCTTTGCCACCGAGCCCCATCGCGCCGCGCGGATCGAGCTCGGTCGTGTAATACATCGCCCAGTCCTCGGCGACGGTCACATAGAAAAGGCCGTAGTCGGGGCTGAAGCTCGGCGGCGGCCAATTCGACGCGCCTTGGTTCGCGTTCGAGACGAGTGCGCCCGAGACGTGGTGGTCCTTGGCGGGAATCCGCACGGGCTGGCCGTTCTCGTTGTACTCGCCCTCGGCCCAGTTCACGGTGCTCGAGAACTTGCTCGTGAGGATATGCGCGCCGTTCGTGCGGTCGATCGTGAAGAAGTAGCCGTTGCGCGCGGCCTGCATGACGACTTTGCGTAGCTGCCCATCGATCTCGATATCGGCCAAGATCGGCGTCTGCGCAGAATCCCAATCGTGCGTATCGTTGGGCGAGGTCTGGTAGTACCAAGCCATCTTGCCCGTATCGACGTCGAGCGCGATCAGTGAACACGTGAAGAGCGCTTCCCGGTTCCCGCGAGGCTCGGCGAAGTACGCGGGCTTCGGCTCGCCCGTGCCGAAGATATAAAGGTTGGTCTCGGGATCGTACGACCCCGGCACCCATGGATTGCCGCCGCCGTGGCGCGCGGCATCCAAATCTTTCCATGTCTCGAGCCCCGGATCGCCCGGGTTCATCGGCACCGTGTAGAACTTCCATTGAAGCTCTCCGGTCACCGGATCGAAGGATTGCAAGAAGCCCGGTGCATCGAGATCGTTGCCCGTGCCGACGATGACGTGATTCCCCACGACGACGGGCGCGGGCGTCGAAAAGTATTGCTCGGCCATGCTCGCGATCTCGACGTTCCAGCGCTCCACGCCCGTGCGCGCATCGAGCGACACGAGAAAATTGTCGGGCGTTTCAAAATAGACGTAGTTGCCCCACATGCCCATGCCGCGGTTGCCGATGTGCGTGCCGCCGATCGTCTTCCACCAGTAGTGCCAGAGCACGCGCCCGTCGCGTGCATCCATCGCCCACGCATTGTCGACCGACGATACGTAGAGAACTCCGTCAACGACGAGGATCGAGCCACGGACGTTTGCGGCGAGCTGCGTGAAAAGCTCGCCGGCGCCGGGGCCGCCCGTCTGGAGCGCATGCGGGCCGCGGTCGGCCGGCCCGGCCGTGAGGCGCGCTGCCCACGCGAGCGTCAAGTTCTCGACGTTCGATTGATCGATCTCAGCGAGCGGGCTGTAGCGCCGGCCGCTGTAGTCGCCCGAGTACGTCGGCCACGAGCCCGGCGCGGGAGTCAGAATCTCGGTGGGCGTAAGCCCCTCGCCGGCCGGCTGCGCAAGCGCCGGCGCAATGGCGAGCACGGTCGCCGCGATGGCGAATGTGGGGGCGGCTCCGTTCATTGGAGCGTCACCAGATAGGCCGTCACGTCGTGAATGTCGGGATCGGTGTACATCGGCAGCAACGCCTTGTGCGCTGCGAGCGGGTCCTGGACCTCGACTTGCGGCACCGAGCCGGCGCGCTCGAACGAGCGCTGGGTGCCGTCGTCGAGTGTAACGCTGACGACGAACTCGTCGATGCGCGCGAGATTGCCTTCCACGACCTGCCCGCCCGGGGCCGTGACACGCACGCGCGTCGGCGGCGGGTTCCGCGGCATGAGCCAGTTCGTCTGGAGCTCGACCGCGTCGGCGTAGCGTGTCGCGATCGCGCGCAGGTCTTCCGTCACCGAGTGGCATTCCGCGCAATGCGCATTGAAGTAGCGCCGCCCGGCGCGCGGGTTTCCCGTGACGATCGACGTCGGCCGCTCGCGGGCGGGATCGCGGCTGTCGAGCGTGAAGCTGTGCAGGAACTCCGCGACGTCGGCGATTTGTTCGGGCTCGAGCCCGAATCCGACCATCGTCGTGTTCGGCACGCCGCTGCGAATCACCGGGCCGATCGTCTCGCCTGCTTGATCGCGTTGGACGAGCTGCGAGCGCAGCAGGCTCGGGCCCTGGTTGCCGCCGCGCGTGTCCGCACCGTGGCAGAAAGCGCAGCCGTAGGCGTCGTACAGCGCTTTGCCGCGCGCAACGGCCTCGGGATTTGTCGCGCGCGCGGGGTACGCGCCTTGCAGGAATGCCGGCGGCGCCGGAGGCTGCTGCGCGCGTGCCGGTGTCACCGCGGCCGCCACGCCCGCGACGCACGCCACGAGCACGGCGCGAAAGTGTTTCGATTCCCCCATGACCACGAGTTTTACTTTAGCATGCGCTAGCATAAATGCTCGTCATGAGAATCTCGCGCTCATTGATTAGTTGCCTCGCGCTCGTCGCAACGCTGTATCTCGGCAGTGCGACGGCTGAAGAAGTCCGTGTGCTCTCCTCCGTCGGCATTCGCACCGTCATCGAGGAACTTGCGCCGGAGTTCGAGCGCGCAACGGGTCACGACGTGACGCTCGTCTTCGATCTCGCGAGCGCCCTCAAGACGAAGATCGAAGCCGGCGAGCCATTCGACGTCGCGATCCTCACGCCGCCGCTGATTGACGATCTCATCGCCAAAGGCACGGTCGCCGCCGACACGCGGGCGCCGATCGCGCGCGTCGGCTTGGGCCTCATGATCCGAACGGGCGCACCGAAACCCGACGTAAGCTCCGTCGAGGCATTCAAGCGCACGTTGCTCGAGGCGGATTCGATCAGCTACGCGCCGGCGGGCGCGAGCGGCATTGCGTTTCTCGCAATCGCCGAGCGGCTCAGGATCGCGGCCGACGTCGCCGCAAAGGCCAGGCCCGGGACCAATGGCGAAGCCGTCGCCGCCAACGTCACGAGCGGCGCCGCGGAGCTCGGCGTGCTGCCGATCAGCGAGATTCTGCCGGTTCAGGGGGTCGAGCTCGGGGGCGCATTTCCGGCCGACGTTCAGACCTACGTCGTCATGGTCGCAGGTTTGAGCAAGCGCACCGAACGCAACGCTGCCGCGCAGGCCTTCGTCGACTTTCTGTTGGCGCCCGCCAACTCGGCGGTGGTCGCGGCCAAGGGCATGGAACGCTGAACGGATTCCCGCCGTGCACAGAAGAAAGATACGGTACGGCATGGTCGGCGGCGGCGAAGGCGCATTCATCGGCGCCGTGCATCGCAGCGCCGCGAGCCTCGATGGCGACCTTGAGCTCGTCTGCGGAGCGTTCTCGAGCGATGCCGAGCGCAGCCGCCGCGCCGGCGCAAGCCTGCATCTCGATCCGGCGCGCTGCTACGCGGATTACCGCGAGATGTTCGCGAGCGAAGCCAAGCGAAAAAATGCCGGCGGCGAGAGCATGGATTTCGTCGTCATCGTCACGCCGAATCACTTGCACTTTCCAGTCGCGGTCGCGGCGGTCAAGAGCGGCTTCCATGTGCTCTCGGACAAGCCTGCGACCGTGAGCCTCGCCGAATGTAAAAAGCTGCAGACCGAAGTCGAAAAATCCGGGCTCCTATACGGGCTGACCCACCCTTACACGTCTTATCCGCTCATCGTCGAGGCGCGCCAGCGCGTCGCTGGCGGGCAGCTCGGCACGATCCGCAAAGTCATCGTCGAGTACACGCAAGGCTGGCTCGCCGACGCTGTGGAGCGCACCGGCAACGTTCAGGCCGCGTGGCGTTTGGATCCGAGCAGGGCCGGCCCGAGCGGCTGCTTCGGCGATATCGGCGTGCACGCGTTCAATCTCGTCGAGTTCGTGACGGGCTTGCGCGTGACGGAGCTATCGGCCGATCTCAATCGCATCGTCGACGGGCGCGCGCTCGATGACGACGGCGTTGCGCTCTTGCGTTTCGACAATGGCGCGCGCGGAGTGCTCATTGCGAGCCAGATCTGCACGGGCGACGAGAACGGGTTGCGCTTGCGCGTTTACGGCGAGGCCGCGTCGCTCGAATGGAGCCAGCAGGAACCGAGCTCGCTGTGGCTCAAGCACAAACATCGTCCGACCGAGCTCTTGCGCAGTGGGACCGGCCACCTCGGCACGGCGGCGCGTTACTACACGCGGCTTCCCTCCGGGCACCCCGAGGGCTACATCGAAGCATTCGCAAACCTCTATCGCGTCTTCGGCGAGCAAGTGCGCGCGCACGCGGGCGGGTCCGTGCACGCCGTCGCCGGCGCAAGCGTGCCCGGCATCGAGGCGGCATTGCGCGGCATGGCGTTCATCGAGACGGCGGTTGCCGCAAGCGCGGCAGACCGCAAATGGCGCAAGTTTCCTGAGGTCGGCGCATGAAGGGCCCCGGAATATTTATCGCGCAGTTCGCAAGCCAAACACCTCCTTTCGATCGGCTCGAGACGATGGGCAAGTGGGCCGCGAGCTTGGGCTACGTCGGCGTCCAAGTGCCGACGTCCGACCCGAAGCTGTTCGATCTGAAGCGCGCGGCCGAGAGCCAAACGTACTGCGATGAGATCGCCGGCAAGCTCGCCGCGCACGGCATCGAGATCAGCGAGCTGTCGACGCACTTGCAAGGACAGCTCGTCGCGTGCCATCCCGCGTACGCACCGCAATTTGCTGCATTCGCAGATGCGAGCGTGCGTGCGCGACCGTCCGCGTGGCTCGAGTGGGCCACACAGCAACTTCGGTACGCGGCCAAGGCGAGCGCGCGGCTCAAGCTCAAAGCGCACGCGACGTTCTCGGGCGCGCTGCTCTGGCACACGGTGTATCCGTGGCCGCAACGGCCCGCGGGTCTCGTCGAGCAAGGGTTCGCGGAGCTCGCGCGGCGCTGGCGGCCGATCCTCGATGCGTTCGATGCCGCAGGCGTCGACGTCTGCTTCGAGATCCATCCCGGCGAGGATCTCCATGACGGTGCGACGTTCGAGCGGTTCCTCGACGCGGTCGATGATCACGCGCGCGCGAGCATCCTCTTCGATCCGAGCCACCTGTTGCTGCAGCAGATGGACTACGCGGCGTTCATCGATCTCTATCACGAGCGCATCAAGGCGTTTCATGTCAAAGACGCCGAGTTTCACCCCGACGGCCGTTCCGGCGTCTACGGCGGTTACCAAGCGTGGCTCGATCGGCCGGGGCGCTTCCGCTCGCTCGGCGACGGCCAGATCGACTTCAAGCGCATCTTCAGCAAGCTCGCGCAATACGATTACCAGGGGTGGGCCGTGCTCGAGTGGGAGTGCGTGCTCAAGCACCCTGAGGATGGCGCGCGCGAAGGCGCACCGTTCATCCGGGCGCACATGATTCGCACGACCACGAAGCGGTTCGATGACTTCGCCGCGACCGGCGCGGACGCGAAGACCAACGCGAAGATCCTCGGCATCGACACCGATGAATAATCGACCGAGTCATCTCGACCACAAGGGCCTCTTCTTCGTCGCAAACCTGTCGATCTTCATGATCGGCCTCGGGTTTGCGATCCGCGCCAACATCGCGGGCGACATCCAGACCGAGCTTTTCAATCAGATCGACCTCGCGCGCTCGGGCACGATGATCGGCGAAGTCCTGGGTGCAACGTTCATCGGGTTTGCGCTGACGCTGCTCTTCGGCAGCGCGCTCGTCGATCATCTCGGCATCAAGCGCATGCTGCTCTTCGCCGCGTTCGGCTTCATCGCGGGCAGCGCGATCGTGCTCGCGGCCTCGCTGATGCCCGTGAGCACGGCCACGTACTGGTGGATCTACGGCGGATTTCTGCTCACGGGTCTCGGCTGGGGCGCCGTCGAGGCGGGCAGCAACCCCCTCGTGACGGCGCTTTACCCCGACGAGAAAACGCATCGGCTCAATATCCTGCACGCGTGGTGGCCGGCCGGCATCGTCGCGGGCGGCTTGCTCGGTATCGGGCTCGGCGGGTTGAATGTCGCCTGGCAGTGGAACTTGCTGATTCTCGCCGCTCCTGGACTATTGCTCGCGGCGCTTGCAGCAACGGCCGCGTTCCCGGTCACGGAGCGCGTCGCCACTGGTGTGAGTCATGCGGACATGTATCGCGAGGTGTTGCGGAACCCGAGCTGCTTCATCTGGTTCGGCTGCATGATGCTCACGGCGACGACCGAGCTTGCGCCGGGGCAATGGGTCGACGTCGCGCTTTCCAACATGGTCGGCATGCCCGGGATCCTCGTGCTCGTCTACGTGAGCGCGCTCATGTTCGTGATGCGCCATTTTGCAGGGCGCATCGTCGAGCACCTCGCGCCCGTGGGGCTCCTGTGGTTTTCGAGCTTGATCGCCGCCGCCGGGCTCTATCTGCTCAGCGTCGCCGACTCGCCTGCGCCCGTCTTCGTCGCGGCGACCATCTGGGGCATCGGCGTCTGTTATATGTACCCGACGATGGTTGCCTCGGCATCCGAGCGCTATCCGCGCGGCGGTGCCTTCATCATGGGGCTCATGGGCTTCTTCGCGGGGCTCGCGAACAACACGTTCCTGCCGATCATGGGCCGCATTTTCGACGAAGCGCGCATCGCGGCTGCCGG
>DATBLZ010000174.1:0-8771 GCA_036555065.1 Gammaproteobacteria bacterium | reverse complement strand
CAGGAGCGGATCCTGCGCTACGACAGCGAGGTCGAGGTCCGCGGGGACGGTGGCCTGGACGTCACCGAACGCATCACGGTCCGCGCCGAAGGCAGCCAGATCCGACGCGGCATCTACCGCGACTTCCCCACCCGCTACCGCGACCGCTACGGCAACCGCGTGTCGGCCGGCTTCGAGATGGTCGAGGTGCTGCGCGACGGCCGCCCCGAGCCGTGGTTCACCGAACGTCGCGCCAATGGCGTGCGCATCAACACCGGCAACGACGATGTCCTCGAGGTGCCCGCCGAGTACACGTACACCCTGCGCTACCGCACCACGCACCAGCTCGGCTTCTTCGAAGGCCACGACGAGCTCTACTGGAACGCGATCGGCACGGGCTGGGATTTCGCGATCGACGCGGGCAGCGTCGAAGTGCGCCTGCCTAAGCCCGTGCCCGTCGAGCGCATGGCCGCCGAAGCCTACACGGGCCCGCAGGGCGCGCAGGGCAGCGCCTACACGGCGAGCCTCGCAGCACCCGGCGTCGCGCGCTGGCAGCTCACGGCGCCGCTCGCGCCGCGCGCAGGCTTGACGATCGTGCTGAGCTTTCCGAAAGGCATCGTGGCCCCGCCGACGCAGGCCGAGCGCGTGGGCTGGGTGCTCGCGGACAACCGCGGCGTGCTCGCGGCGCTCGTCGGCTTTGCGCTGCTCCTTTTCTATGTGGTTCGTCGCTGGCGGCAAGTCGGACGCGATCCGCGCGCCGGCGTCGTCATCGCGCGCTATGAGCCGCCCGCAGGGCGCTCGCCTGCCGAGCTCAGGTACTTGAAGCGCCGCCGCTACGACATGCGCTGCTTCACGAGCGATCTCTTGACCGCGGCCGTCGACGGACACGTGCGCATCGAGCGCGAGGACCGGCTCCTGCGCAGCGACCTCTGGCGGCTCGAGCGCATCGACGGCGGCGCCGAGACGCGCTTTCCGACGGCCGCGGCTTTGATGGCGGGGCTCTTTCCGTCGGGCGCGGGCTCGCTCGAGCTCAAGGACAAGAATGCAACGCTGCTCACGAGCGCGTGGCTCACGCACGCAAGGTCTTTGAAGGAGCGCCTGCACGGCAGCCACTTCAAACGCAACATCGGCAGTATCGTCATTGCCATGGTCATCGGCATCGCAACGGCGGTCGTCGCGCTCGGAATTTCCGGCGGCGGCGGAGTGCCGTTCATCATCGGCATCGTCGCGCTCATGGCGCTCGTCGTGATCGCGTTTGCTCTTCTCGTCGGGGCGCCGACGCTCGAAGGCCGCAAGCTTCTCGACGAGATCGAGGGTCTCAAGCTTTACCTGAGCGTCGCCGAGCGCGATGAGCTCGCGGGCATGCAAGGTCCGAATGCTCCGCCACCGCTCGACGCCGTGCGCTACGAGATGCTTTTGCCTTATGCCGTCGCGCTCGACGTCGAGGAGGCGTGGACGACGAAATTCACGGCCGCCGTCGGCGCCGCCGCGGCCGCGGAGGCGACTGCCCACATGGCTTGGTATCACGGCGCCGGCGCCAACGATCTCGGCGGCTTGGTCAAGGCCGTCGGCAGCGGCTTGAGCTCCTCGATCGCATCGGCGTCGACGCCGCCGGGAAGCTCATCGGGGTCCGGCGGCGGGGGATTCTCGGGCGGCGGCGGGGGCGGCGGGGGCGGCGGCGGGCGCTGACGGCGGCCCTGAGCTACGCCGCCGCGTCGAACACACCCTTGTGATGGAAGTAGACAATCCCGGCCGCGGCGCGCAGCGCGCGCGTCGCGAGCAACAGGTTGAACGCGGTGTCGCTCTGAAAGCGGTCGTACAAGGCGCGTAACAAGCGTTTCACCCGAAATTTGGGATACGTCCGCACGAACCACGTCGAGGGATCCTCGGCCTTGCCGCGCAGGAAGTCCGCGACGGCGTCGCCCGCGGCGAGGCCGTGCTTGAGCGCCGTGTGGATTCCCCCGGCCGTGACCGGCGACACCATGCCTGCTGCATCGCCGACGAGCAGCACGCGCGCCGCGGCGACGGGGTGCACGACGCCGCCGCAGGGGATCAAGCCCGCGCGCACACCGCTTGGCGCGCGGTCGCGGAGCTCGATCGCCGGCGCGATCTTCGCGAGGAACGCGTCCATCGCGTCGCGCGGTTTCCATGCCGCCCCGGCGCGCCGCCGTGCGAGCCCTGCCTGGACGCCGCCGACCCCCTGGAGCACCCAGCCGATATAGCCTGGCGCGATACGTCGGTCGAGGAAGCAGTGCAGCTTGTCGGGCTCCGCGAGCGTAGCGCCCGTGTACTCATACTCGACGCCCGCGAGAAACCGAAGGCTCTTGCCGAGCCCGAGCGCGCGCGCGACACGCGAGCGCGGACCGTCGGCGCCGATCAAGAAGCGTGTCGTGCCCTGCGGACCTAAGTCGAAACCGCTGCGCAGAGACCGCGCCTCGCTGAAGGTCTTGCCGAGCTCGACGCGCGCCCCGGCCGCCTCGGCTTCAGCCGCGAGCCAACGCACGACCTGCGGCGTGTCGGTCGCGAGAAAGTAGTAGCCGGGTGCCTCGAGGTCGACGTGCGCGAGGTTCGGCGCGTAGAGCCGCACGCCGTGGATGCGCCGCGCGAGCGAAGGCGGCAGAGTGTCGAGCAGCGCGATCTGCTCGATCGCTTCCTTCACAATGATTCCGGTCGTATGGAGCTTGTCGCCGACGTCGCGCTTCTTCTCGAGCACGGTGACGGCGAGCCCGTTGCGCGCGAGCGCGTGCGCGCTCGCGAGACCCGCGAAGCTCGCGCCGACGATCACGCAGTCCCAGTTGTAGCTTTGCACAGCAAAGTACTCTACGTTCCAGGATACTATCAATCGCTATGGGTGTCGACGCGGCCCTGAATGTGCCGGCGCGCGCACGGCGTTCCGCCGCAGTGCCGGCCCCTCGGCGAGAGCGACTTCGAGTGCGAATAAGCTGCGGCCGCCGATCGCGAAGCTCGTCGGCTATTCGAACAACAAAACGAAAGCGCCTGTGTCCGGGTCGCGCAGCATGATCTCGCGCGTGCCGCTCTGCATCGTCACGATACCCGTGTCGGCGACCGGCGTCGCGCCCGCCGCTAGCGCGCGCTCCACGAACGCGTCGAGATTTCGCACCTCGAACCCGAAATACGCGACGCCGATATCGGTGATGCGGCGCTCGAGCGGCAGTTTCGTGCGGTTCTGAAACTCGCCGAGCTCGAGATTCAGGCGCGAGTCGGGTGCGTAGGCCTCTGCGAACGCGAAATTGAAGAACCGCAGGATGTTCCCGTGGCCTCCCACTGCCGAGTCGAAGAAGTTGCCCTGCCGCCACGGCGCTTCCGTGGCCTGCCAAATACCGCCGAGAAGCCCGCTGTAGAACGCGCGCGCCTTGTCCGAGTCGGACACGATGAGACCCACGTGGCTCACACCCGGTGGGCGCGCGGGCCGCGCGGGGTTTCCGTCGCTTGCCGGCACGGCCGGGGCCGCAGCGATGATCTCGATATCGAGCCCGTCGGGATCGGTGACATAGGCCAACTGCCCCGGCGTAACGCCGGGCGGGGCCACGAGCTCCTCGCCCCAAGAGCGCGCGCGCAACATGCCGGTCTTTCGCAACTGCGCCCAAAGCGCCTGCGCATCGGGGACGACGAGGCCGAAATGCGTGGCGCCGGGCTCCCACGCGGCGTGCACGGAGAGGTTGTTCCGCGCCAAGCCGCGCACTTCCCTAAGGTAGACGACGAACCGGCCGCCGGAGACATTGCTGTTGATGGACATCTTCGCCATGCGCGTCTCGACGCCGTGCACGCCGTAGAGCTGCTCTATGACCTTGTCTTGTCGCCACGGCGAGTCAGCGGTTGCCGGATCGCGCTCGAAACCCAGCGCCTCGTAGAACGCAACGGATTGATCGAGATTCGCGACGAGTCGGCCCGTGAACGCCAACCCGACGACGCTGCCAGTATCGTCGGCCGCGAGCAGCGGCACCGAAACGCACAAAATCCATGTTGTGGCAATCCATTCGCAGCGGCGCCAGCGTATCGAGTGGGCCATTGCTCTCTCCCCGCAGTGTTGTGTGAAAAGGATAGCTCCCACAGCCCAGGACTGGAACGAGCTCCGACTTCAGGGGCCGTTCAGCGACGGCGGCTTAAGCTGCATCCAGGCTCGTCGGACTTTGGAGGGCACATGGACGTCATCTATGCCGCGGAGAAAACGAGCATTGCCGAGCTTCTGGGCGATTACGTCAACGAGGACATTCGCCCGGAGGAAATCAGCGTGGTCGAGAACCCAAGCGAGACCGGCAGCTTCTTTGTCGGCTGGCGGCTCCATCGCTATATGTTGTCTCCGGGCGGGGAAATCGCGTCGGAAAACGCGCGCCGCCTCGGTGTAGCCGCGCGTCCACGCCGGAGTTGAGAGCCAGGGCGCAAATCGCCGTACATTGACGTTGCGCGATGGATCGATGTCAAATTGCGCCTCCTGGAGGAAGCGCAATGATGCTCGCCGTATTCAGCCGATCAATGACTCGCTCCAAAGTCGCCACGACCCTGTTGCTCAGCACGCTGATCTCGATACACGCGAATGCCCAACAGCGTGAATTCGTGCCGGTCACGGACGCGATGCTCGAGAACCCCGATCCGGCGGATTGGCTCATGTGGCGACGCACGCAAGGACACTGGGGCTACAGCCCGCTCGTGCAGATCGATCGAGACAACGTGCGCGGGCTTCGTCTCGTCTGGACTCGGCCGCTCAACTCGGGCGTGCAGGAAGGCACGCCGCTCGTCCACGACGGCGTGCTGTACTTTCCGAATCCGAGCGATATCACACAAGCGATCGACGCGGCGACCGGCGACCTCATCTGGGAGTATCGGCGGCCCATGCCCGACGACGTCGCCGACTACGTGCTCTTCCCGTCGATCAACCGCAATCTCGCGATCTACGGCAACTACATCCTCGACAACGGCGCCGACAACTACGCCTACGCGCTCGACGCGCGCACGGGCGAGCTCGCCTGGGAAACGCGGATCCTCGATTACCGTCTCGGCGGGCAGCACAGCGGCGGGCCGATGGTCGCGAACGGCAAAGTGATCTCGGGCCGAAGTTGCGCGCCGAAAGGCGGGCCGGAGGCATGCGTGATCACGGCGTTCGACGCGCTCACGGGAAAGGAGCTCTGGCGCACGCACACGATCCCGCGGCCGGGCGAGCCCGGTGACGAGACTTGGGGCGACGTTCCGTACGAAGAGCGCCGTCACGTCGGCACGTGGATGGTGCCGAGCTACGACCCAGAGCTCAACCGGATCTACGTCGGCACGTCGGTGACGTCGCCGGCGCCGAAGTTCATGCTCGCGGGCAACGACGAGCAATACCTCTATCACAACTCGACGTTGGCGCTCGATGCGGACACGGGCGAGATCGTCTGGTACCTGCAGCACGTCGTCGATCACTGGGATCTCGATCATCCGTTCGAGCGCATCCTCATCGATACGGCCGTCACTCCCGACGCCGATTCCGTCAAGTGGATCAATCCGCGCGTGCGGCCCGGCGAGGTGCGCAAGGTCGTCACGGGCATTCCGGGGAAGACCGGTCTCGTCTACACGGTCGACCGCGAGACCGGACAGTTCCTCTGGGCCCGCGAGACGGTCATGCAGAATGTCATTAGCGACGTCAACGTCGAATCGGGCGCCGGCATCGTCAATCGCGAGAAGGTTTATACGCGCGTCGGCGAGGAGCACGCGATCTGCCCGGCCTACACGGGCGGCAAGAATTATCACGCCGGCGCGTACAGCCCGCTCACGGGGCTCATGTTCTTTCCGCTCCACAACACGTGCATGTCGGCGACCTCGAACTCCGCAACGTGGCAGCCCGATAGCGCCTATGCGCTCGACTGGGCCGTGCAGCTTCCGCCGGGCGTCGAGAACGCCGGGACGATCGAGGCGATCTCGGTCGCGACCGGCGCGACGGCCTGGAAGTACGAGCAGCGCGCCGTCACGACATCGGTGATGGCGACGGGCAGCGGGCTCCTCTTCGGCGGCGACGCGAACGGGCGCTTTCGCGCCTACGATCAGCGCACGGGGGAGGTGCTCTGGGAGGTCAATCTCGGCTCGCACGTGACGGGCTATCCAGCAACGTACGCGGTCGACGGCAAGCAGTACATCGCGATCAGCACGGGCGGCTCGCTCAACACGGTCGGTCTCATGGGGCTCGCGCCCGACGTTCGCGCGGAGACCGCGAACAATCTCTATGTCTTTGCGCTGCCGTAAAGTGCCGAATCGCACCCCCCTCGCGATCGCAGTGTTGCTGACGTCGAGCTCGGCCCTCGCGCACCATTCGTTTGCGATGTTCGACCAGTCGAAGACGATCACGCTCGAGGGTGCCGTCAAGGACTTCCGTTGGACGAACCCCCACGTCTTCATCCAGCTGCTCGTCACGAACGAGAGCGGCAGCGATGAGGAGTGGAGCATCGAGATGACGAGCCCAGAGCATCTGGCGCGAGCCGGATGGCGGCCTGCCACGTTGAAGCCCGGTGACAAGCTGACGCTCAATATCCATCCGCTGCGCGACGGCATCAAGGGCGGCCAGTATCTCTCGGGTACCGGACCGAGCGGCCCCTTGATCGGCTCGCGACCGGCGCTCGAGGGGCAATGAACATGAGCTCACCACGATCGGCGCGAGCTGCGGCGGGGCTTCTTTTCGGGTGCGCGGCGGTAATGCGCGTGTCGGCACAACTGCCGGACTGGAGCGGCCAGTGGGAAAACGTCGGCGCAACGCCAAGTCCGGACGGCGGGTTCTACGAGTCGCTCGATGAGGTGCTCGAGGGGATGCAGTGGGCGCCGCCGCTCAATCCCGACGCGAAAGCACGTGTCGACCAAGTGGTCGCAATGCAACGCAAAGGCATGGAGGCGATGCGCGCGGGAATCGACCCGGGCGGCGCCGTGACGGCCTGCACGTTCGGCTTTCCGACGATCATGATCGAGTCGCCGTTGATGTTCGAGATTCTGCCGACGCCCAAAGAGACGGCCCTGATCTTCTCGAGCCGAGAAATCCGCCACGTTTACACCGATGGGCGCGCGCACCCGCCGGAGGGCGACCTATGGCCGACGCCGTGGGGCGATTCGATCGGCCACTGGGAGGGGCAGACTCTCGTGATCGACACCATTGCGGCCCAATCGCCCTTTCCTGGGAGGGTGGGCACGGCCGTCATGGCGTTCGGCGGGATCGAGGAAATCGAGCTCATTGCCTTCTTGAGTCCCGACGCGCACTTCAGCGAACGGATCCGGATGCTCGACAACGGTCAGCTGGAGAATCAGATGACCATCATCGATCCGGCCAACCTCACGGAACCTTGGCGCTTGGTGCGCACTTACCGTCGCGTAACCCAAATCGATCGCATGGTGCACGAAGACTGCGAGGGCGAGGAGCGCAATCCCATCGTCGACGGCAAGTTCACGCTGACACCGCCGCCGCCGTGACACAAATCAAATTGCCCCTGACGCTCGTCGGCGGACGCGTGGCGCATGCGCGCGCCCCGTATGACGCGCTGAAGCAATGACGGCCGTGCGCTCCGAGCTGAAATTCGGGTACGCTGTCCCGGCAAAAGAATACCAACCCTAGGGGGAGAACCATGCAGAAACTAAGAATGGTCGCGACGGCGAGCGTCGCATTGGCGGGCCTTCTTGTCGCGAGCTATGCGCTCACGCAGCCGCCGACGGGTCCGATGTCGTTTTTCCTGACGAGCAGAGGCTCCGGCAACGGTGGCAATCTCGGTGGGCTCGAAGGCGCCGACAAAATCTGCCAGGACCTCGCGCAAGCGGCGGGTCATGGGGCGCGCACATGGCGTGCCTACCTGAGCACGCAAGGCGCGAATGCCGTCAACGCGCGCGACCGGATCGGCCCCGGGCCGTGGTTCAACGTGCGCGGCGCGCGCATCGCGGCGAACGTCGATGAGCTCCACAGCTCGGCGAACCGTCTCGCAGCGTTCACGGCGCTCGACGAGCGCGGCAACCAGATTCCCGGCAGCGGTTTCTCGCCGAACCGGCACGACGTGCTCACGGGCTCGCAGCCCGACGGCAGGGCGTATCCGGCGGGCGCGGACATGACGTGCGCGAACTGGACGAGCAGCAGCGACGAAGGCGGCGCGAAGGCGCGCCTCGGCCATCACGACTACGCGGCGTGGAACTCGACGCACGATTCGCGCGGCTGCAGCCAGCAGGCGCTCATCAGCACGGGCGGCGACGGCCTGTTCTACTGCTTCGCGTTACCGGAGTAATGACTTAGCGGGCCCGCCGGGCAGCACGCCCGGCCGGCGTCGCGGGACGGGCCCCGGGGCGCGCTCGCCAGGTATCAGAGCTCGATACCGAGCTCTGCGAGCTGCTTCTCGATAGCCTTTGACCAACCGCGATTCGCGAGCGGGCTCGCCGGGCTCGGGTGCAAGATCGTGCCGAGGACGCACGGTTGGCTGGCAAGCGCATGTCGCGCGCGGCGCTCGGCGAACCCGCCGACGCCGATCACGAAACGGGGACGCAGGTGCGCGACGAGCCGGCGGAGCGCCTCGTCGCAGAGCGCGAACAATGTCTGCTGCTCGGCGGCCGCGAGCTTGTCGGGCGTGCGATTCTTCCCCGTGTCCTCGACGAACGCAAGCGGGCAGTAATTCGCGACGAAGAATCGCGCGAAGAACTTCTCGGGCGTGCCGAACCGCTCGCGCGCCCAGCCCCATAAGCGTGAGCCGCTGATCTCGCTGCGTTTGCATTCGAAGCCGAGCACGGGGCGCTTCGGGTGCACTTCGCGAGGACGCGTTACTTCGCCGACGACACCGAGCCAA
>DATBLZ010000150.1:0-2267 GCA_036555065.1 Gammaproteobacteria bacterium | reverse complement strand
GCAGCCGTCGAACGAGCGCACGTCGTAGGGGAAGCCGTGGAGCAGGATGATGGCCGTTCCGTCCGGAGAGCCGTGCTCTTCGTAGCCGATGTCGAGAACTGGCGTTTGCACGGAGCGCGTGCTCGAGCCTGCGCCAACCTGGGCCAGAGCGCGGCCCATCGGCCCGGCAGCCGCGAGCGCAATGCTCGCAGCGCCCGCGGATTTCAACGCATCGCGTCGGGTGGATGACATGAGCGGACCCTCGTACTCTGAAATCATTTCCGGGAAAGTTTACCAACCCCCTTTTTCCGACGCGTTATTGCGGCGCGCCGGGCCGCCCGGAGCCCGCCGTAGTCTCGATTCCGGGATGCCGTGCGCGATTCCGGGACGTCTGCGCCGGGCAAGCCGCAGGCGCGCTTGCGTTCCGCTCTGGCATGGGGCTTGCTTAGGTTGGCCATGATGCTATCCGGCCTCTTCCAAGACCTTCGCGGCGGCGCACGTCTTCTCGCGCGCAGCCCCGGCTTTACGCTCATCGCCGTGCTCTCACTCGCGATCGGCATCGGCGCGAACACGGCGACGTTCAGCTTTGCCGACGGGCTGCTACTCAGGCCCCTGCCCGTCCCCGATCCCGATGAGGTGATCTCGGTCGGGTCGATCAACGTCGCGACCGGAGGCAACGACATATTGCTCGCGTCTTACCCCGATTACGTCGATCTCCGCGACGCCACCGAAAGCTTCGCGGGCGGTCTCACGGCGTTCGAGCACCTGACGGTGCAGCTCGCCGAGAACGCGGAGGCGACGCCGGAGATACGGACGACGACGCTCGTGTCCGGCAACTTCTTCAGCGTCATGGGCGTAACGCCTGCGTTCGGCCGCGTGTTTCGGCCCGATGAGGATCAGGTCCCGGGCCGCGATGCCGTCGCGGTCCTGAGCCACGGCTTCTGGGAGCGCTCGTTCGCGGCCGACCCCAGCGTGCTCGGTCGGCGCGTGCGCTTGAACGGCATCGAGTTCACGGTCATTGGCGTCACGTCGGAGCCGTTCACCGGCCCCGACTTCTTGGTGCAGCCGGACCTCTACGTGCCGCTCATGATGTGGCCGACGCTCGTGGGTGATCAGCCGAGCCCGCTCGAGCAGCGCGACCGGCGCGGCATCGACATCAAAGGCCGCCTACGCGCCGGCGTCACACTCGAGCAGGCCGGCGCGGACGTCGCACGTATCGGTGCGGCGCTCGCGCAGGAATATCCAGCGACGAACGCAGGCTACGAGATGCGCGTGCGCACTGAGTTGGGGAATCGACTTGCCGAGGGTGAGTTCTTCGTCGCGGCGATCGCGATGTTGGCGCTGCTCGGCGCGGTCATCCTCCTCGTCGCGTGCGTCAATGTCGCAGGTTTGCTCACGAGCCGCGCGCCGGCCCGCGAAGGGGAGATTGCGCTGCGCCTCTCGATCGGCGCCGGCCGCGGGCGAATCATCCGACAGCTGCTAACGGAGAGCCTGCTGCTCGCGCTCGCGGGCGCCGCGGCCGGCGTGGCCGTCGGATATCTCGGCGTCTTGCTCTGGAGACAGATGCCGTTGGACGACGAGCTCGCGGTCGAGCTCGTGTTTCAATTGGATCGACGCGTCTTGCTTGCCACCTTTGTTGTCGCGGTAGGAAGCGTCTTCTTGTTCGGGTTGATGCCGGCGCTGCGTGCATCACGTGCAAGCTTGTCGGGGGTGCTCCGGACGACGGGCGGCGGCATGGCCGCGCGAACCGGCTGGGGACGCAGCACTCTCGTCGTCGTGCAAGTAGCGCTGTCCCTCGTTTTCATCGCGGTCACGTCGTTCATCTACTCGAGCTTCTTGAGGCAAATCGCGGCGGGGCCTGGCGTCCGGACCGAAGGCATCTTGGCGATGAGCTTCAACACGGAGCTCGCCCGCTTGGGCGCTGCCGATGCAGAGCGATTCTTCGAGCGGCTCGCCGAGCGCGCGCGCGAGGTGCCGGGTGTCGAGGCCGCGGCGCTCGCGTCGTACATCCCGATGTCGCTCTCGGCCGGGATCGGCGAAACGCGCATCGCGCCCGAGGGGTATGAGTTCCCGGTAGGGATCGAGAGCGAAAGCGTCCTCACGAGCTACGTCGACGCAGATTTCTTCGGGGTCATGGACATTCCCCTCGCTCAGGGACGCGCTTTCGCTACAAGCGACACGCTCGACGCACCGCGTGTGGCAATCATCAACCAAGCGCTCGCGAATCAGTTTTGGCCGGGCGAGAGCCCAGTCGGGCGACGCTTCCGGGCCGGCGGACTGTGGGTCGA
>DATBLZ010000148.1:0-18869 GCA_036555065.1 Gammaproteobacteria bacterium | reverse complement strand
TCGTTCGCCAGCCGCTCAAGGCAGCCGAGGTCGACGGCAAGTTCGATATCCACGTCAACGTGCGCGGTGGGGGAACGACGGGACAGGCGGGCGCGATCCGCCACGGCATCACACGTGCGCTCATGGCGTATGACTCGACGTTGCGCCAGCCGTTGCGCAAAGCGGGGTTCGTCACGCGCGATGCGCGTGCCGTCGAGCGCAAGAAGGTCGGCCTGCGCAAGGCGCGGCGCGCGACCCAGTTCTCGAAGCGCTAGCCCGCTTAAGTCGCTCTCGGTATCCTTTGCCGTTCGGGTGGGGGATCGTCCAGCGGTAGGACATCGGACTCTGACTCCGAGAACCTAGGTTCGAATCCTAGTCCCCCAGCCACCTCTCCCGGTCAGCGAATCGTGCGTACCTCGGTATCGCCGGCGACGAGCAGCACGTCGGCATGCCGGTGCGCGAATATCCCGACGGTAACCACGCCCGGAATCTGGTTGATGCGCGTCTCGAGCTCGATGGGGTTGCCGATCCGCCAATCGTGAACGTCGATGATGTGGTTGCCATTGTCGGTGATGAATCCTTCGCGCCAAAGCGGGCGTCCGCCGGCTTTGAGGATCTGTTTACTCACGAAGAGACGGGCCATCGGAATCACCTCGATCGGGACGGGGAATCGGCCGAGCTGAGCGACGAGCTTCGAATCGTCGATGATGCAGACAAAACGCCGCGCCGCTCCGGCAAGAATCTTCTCGCGCGTGAGCGCGCCGCCGCCGCCCTTGATGAGGTGCATGTGCTTCGTGGCCTCATCGGCGCCATCGACGTACAGGTCGAGCTCGCCGACCGACGCGAGGTCGACGACGTCGATGCCGATGTCGCGAAGCCTTGCCGTGGATCGCTCGGAGCTCGACACGACGGCCCCGAGGCTCGTCGTTTGGCCGGCGAGGGCAGCGATGAAATGGTCCACGGTCGTGCCGGTCCCGACGCCGAGCGTCGCGCCATCACGTAGATGTTCGAGGGCCGCTAGGGCGACGCGTTTCTTCTTTTCGTTCTGACCCATTGCGCTATCTCAAAAGACAGTGCCCGCAACGCGCGGGCACTGTATCGATTGGAGCCGAAGGAGTCGGCTCGAATAACACGCTACAACTATCTAGCGTCTTTTGCGTCGAGCTCTCTTCTTTTTGCGTCGCGAAGCCTTCTTCTTTCTCCGGACTTTCTTTCGCTTCTTGGCCATGGGTAGTCTCCGTGTCGGATTAGACCGCGTTGAGTATATATAAAAGAATCCAAAAAACCAGCGCGGCGAGATTTTGGTCGCGCATGTGAATTGCGTTCACGCAATCTCGAGCAGTGTTATTCGAGTGCGACGATGTAATTCCAGTGGTGCTGATCAACGGGCAAAACCGAGAGGCGATTGCCGCGACGAAGTAGTAACAATCCGCTGAGCGCCTTGTTTGCGTGGGCTTTGAGCTCGGTGAGTGAAATCAATCGTTCGAGCTTGCGCTCGAGCTTCACATCGACCATGAACCACGTGGGATCCTGCCGATCGCTATTTGGGTCGTAGCGCGGATCGCGCCGATCGAATGCCGTGGCGTCGGGGTAGGCGGCGCGGACGATCTCGACGATGCCGGCTATTCCGGGTTCCGCGCAGTTCGAATGGTAGAAGAACGCGCGATCGCCGACGCGCATGGCGCGCAGGAAGTTGCGGGCCTGGTAGTTGCGCACGCCGTCCCAGCACGTGGTTTTGCGCGGGCTTGCGGCGAGAGCGTCGATGCTGAATACGTCGGGCTCGGATTTGAGCAGCCAGTAGCTCACGGACGCACGGCTTGCGCGCATCGCTGCACGCCTTTTTCGGTAGCGACGCCCCAAAGCGGGACGTCCCACGGCCGAACCTCGAGCGTCGCGACCTCTTGGAGCGCATAACCGATGCCGAGCAGCTTCGGCTTGAGCCAGCACTTGCGAGCGCTTAAGAAAGCGAAGTGGCGGTCGTAGTAGCCGCGCCCGACGCCTAGACGCGTGCCGCGCGCATCGAACGCCACGAGCGGCGTGAGCACGAGATCGAGTGTCCGTGCATCCACGGCCCGGCCGGCGCGCGGCTCGAGGATGCCGAAGAAGTTCCGCGCCAAGCGCGGGCGCCGCGGAAGCTCGACGAAGCGCATCTCGGCATTGGCGAGCACGGGCACGAAAAACTTCTTGGCGCGGCCCGCGGCTCCATCGATCAAGGGGCGCAAGTCGGGCTCGCCGTCGAACGGGATGTACACGCCGATCCGGCGTGCGGCGCGAAAGGCGGTCAACGAGCGGATGTGGCCGCGCAGCGCGCGATCGGCGCGGACGCGCTCGTGCGGCGCGAGCGCGCGCCGCCGTGCGCGCATCTCGCGGCGGATGGCATTGCGGTGCCGGCGAAGGTCGCTCTCGGTCATCGTGCGCTACAGGCGGAGGCGCCACGCAGAGGCGCTCCCCGCTCGTGCCGTCACGGATGGTTGCTCTCGAACCGGAGCAAAAAGTGGGGTAAGCCGTGGTGGTTGCAGGCTTCCCGGTCGAGCCGGGTCTGCGCAACGCCACCGACAGGGCACAACCCCAAAGTCATGAGTTAGGGTCGAAAGACTATCCACTCCGTGTCGTACACAGCAGGGAGCATTGAAACCGACCTGCTAGAGGCTCAATTGCTTGGCCGGCCCCAAGGCCGAGTCCAAGCGCTCGCGCATCGCCTTGATGCGCAAGCCGACGATCTCCTTGAGCTCCTCGTCATGGCCTTGCGTCTTCAGCAAATCGTTCGCGAGGTTCAGAGCCGCCATGACTGCGACCCGGTCGAGGCCGACGACTTTGCCGCTGTCGCGAATCTCGCGCATCTTCTTGTTCAAGAGCTCGGCCGACGCGAGCAGCTCCGTCTTCTCCGCGGCCGGGCACGCGACGTGGTACTCCTTCTCGAGGATGCGCACCGTCACGCGTGCGAACATCTCGCTCACGAGGCTTGCTCCAACGCTTTGAGCCGCGTAATCATGGCCTCGACGCGGCCGCGAACTTGCTCGTTCTTCTGCAGCAGCGACGCGCGCTCCGTGATCAGCGAATCCTGACGCCCGCGCAACGAGCTGTTCTCCTCTTTGAGTTGCTTGCAAATCCCAACGAGCTCATCGAGGCGTTTTTCTAGGCGCTTCAACTCGACGTCGAAGCGTTCGTTCGGATGTTCGGCGGCCATGTAGAGCAATATAGAACCGCCGGCGTGCAGGGGTCAATAACGCCGCGCGCGGTGATAGCATGCGCACACGATATGAGTCCCGGCGACGAATGGTTTCCAGTGCTCGCCCGGGCGCTCGAAAGCGCCGGGTCGCCGCTCGGTGCGGCGGAGCTCCACGGCGGCTTGTGCGGCGTCCTGTGCGCGGGCGGGCCCGACGCAGTTCCCGCTTGGCTCGGGACTTGCTCAGCCGAGATCAAAGAGATCTGCGCGCGGATCGGGACAGCCAGCTGGACGGAATTGGCCGGAGGTGAAATGGCGTTCACGCCGTTGTTGCCAAACGACGACACGGCGTTGCCGGAGCGCGTGCGTGCGCTCGCCGCGTGGTGCGCGGGTTTTGTGAGCGGATTGGGCCAGGGCGCCGCGGGGTTCGAGGGCGCGCTCGGCGCGAGCGACGAAGTCACGGAGGTCATCGGCGACTTCGTCGAGATCGGCAAAGCGAACCTCGACGTCGAAGCCGACGGCGGCGACGAAGGCGCCGAAGCCGCCTATGCGGAGGTCGCCGAATTCGTGCGCGTCGGCGTCCAGATCGTGTTCGAGGAGCTCGGCCAAACGCTGCGGCGGCCGGGCGGCGTAGCGATTCACTGACGAGGTTGACGGATTGAATCAAAAGGAATTTGCGCGCCGACGCCGCCATCTGCTCGAGCTCGTCGGTCCCCGCGGGATCGTCGTCGTGCCCGCGGCGCCGGAGCGCGTGCGCAGCCGCGATACACTGTTCGAGTACCGCCCCGACAGCGATCTTTTCTATCTGACGGGATTCGGCGAGCCCGAAGCCGTGGCCGTGCTCGTTCCGGGGCGCGAGCAGGGCGAGTTTCTCTTGTTTTGCCGCGAGCGCGACCTCGAGCGCGAGCGGTGGGATGGAGCCCGTTGCGGGCCTGAGGCGGCGGTCGCGAGCTTCGGCTGCGACGACGCGTTTCCGGTCGGCGACGTCGACGAGATTCTCCCGGGCCTGCTCGAGCGGAGCGAGCGCGTCTACTATCCGATGGGCACGGCGCCCGATTTCGATCAGCGCCTGCTCGGTTGGATCAAGGCGCTCAACGCGAAGCGCCAGAGCGGGCATGCGCCGAGCGACATCGTCTCACTCGGCCATCTGCTCCACGAGATGCGCCTATTCAAGAGCCGCGCCGAGACGAGCGTCATGGAAAAAGCCGCGGCGATCGCCGTCGCCGCCCATCGGCGCGCGATGCGTGCGTGCCGGCCCGGGCTCATGGAGTACGAGCTCGAAGCCGAGTATTTGCACGAGTTTCGGCGGCACGGCGCGACGTGCTCGTATCTGCCGATCGTCGCGGGCGGGGCGAACGCCTGTGTGCTCCACTATCGCGCGAACGACGCCGAGCTCGCTGCGGGCGAGCTCGTGCTCGTCGACGCGGGCTGCGAATACAGAATGTACGCGTCGGACGTCACGCGCACGTTCCCCGTGAACGGGCGCTTCAACGCGCCGCAAAAGGCGCTTTACGACGTCGTGCTGGCCGCAAATCGCGCTGCAACTGCAAAGGTCGTCGCGGGAAACCATTGGAACGACCCGCACGATGCAGCGATCAGAGAGATCACGCGGGGCTTGCGCGAGCTCGGGCTTCTCAAGGGCAAGCTTCAAGCCCTGCTCAAGCGCGCGGCCTATCGCGACTACTACATGCACCGCACCGGGCACTGGCTCGGCATGGACGTCCACGACGTCGGCGACTACAAGATCGATGAGCAATGGCGGCTGCTCGAGCCCGGAATGGCGCTGACCGTCGAGCCCGGCCTATATATTAGTGCCAAGGCTAAAGTGCCGAAGCCTTGGCGCGGCATCGGCATTCGCATCGAGGACGACGTCGTCGTCACGAAAGCCGAGCCGCACGTGCTCACGGCCGCTCTCCCGAAGGAATCTGCTGCCGTCGAGGAGCTCATGGCGGCGGCCTGACCCATGCGCGACCGTATCGAGTGCGATGTATTGATCGTCGGCGGGGGCCTCGTCGGCTCGTCGCTCGCGCTCGCGCTCCACCGCATTCCCGTGAATGTCGTCCTCGTCGAGGCCCGCGATCCGAGCCACCTCGAGCAACCGAGCTTCGACGGACGCGTGACGGCCCTCGCGAACGGCTCGCAGCGAATACTCGCGCAGCTCGAGCTATGGCCCGCGCTCCAAGCGAGCGCGCAGCCGATCCGCACGATTCACATCGGCCAGCGCGGCGGATTCGGCGCCGCGCGAATCGATGCTCGGGAGGAGGGCGTCGCAGCGCTCGGCTTCACGATCGAAAACCGATTGCTCGGCGAAGTTCTGTGGCGGCGGCTCGCCGCCGCGGGCCCGGGGTTCAAATGCCTTGCGCCCGCGACGCTCGAGCGCTTCGAGGCGCAAGCGGATTGCGTCACGGCCACAGTGGACGCGGGCGGCCGCCGCCATGAAGTCAAAGCGCGGCTCTTGATCGCGGCCGACGGCGCGCGCTCTTCGGTGCGCCGCGCGCTCGGCATCGCCGTGCGCGAGGACGACTACGACCAGACGGCGATCGTCCTGAACTGCACGACGCAGGTCGCGGCCGACGGAGGCGCGTTCGAGCGGTTCACGCCGCAGGGACCGCTCGCGGTGCTGCCGCTCGCGCAAGGGCGCGTTGCCGTCATTTGGACGCTGCCCCCGCACGTGGCTGACGCGTTCATGGCGCTCCCCGAAGCGGCATTCGGCGCCGAGCTTGAGCGCGCGTTCGGCCGGCGTCTCGGGCGGTTCGAGCGCATCGGGCGACGCGCTCTCCACCGGCTCGCGCGCACGCAGAGCGATGCTGTGACGGGTCCGCGCGCGCTGCTCATCGGCAACGCCGCGATGAGCCTGCATCCCGTCGCCGGGCAAGGCTTCAACTTGGCACTGCGCGACGTCGCAACGATCGCCGAGCTCATTGCCGACGAAATGGCGCTCGGCGCGGCGGCCGACATCGGCAAGAGCGAGGTACTCGACCGTTATCGGGCGTGGCGCTACGCCGATCAACGCAAGGTTGCCGGGTTCACGCACGGTCTCGTGCGCGCGTTCGGGGCGCGGCTGCCCGGGCTTGCGGGGCTCCGCGGTTTAGGCCTCGTCGCTTTCGATCTCGTCCCGGGTGCTAAGGCGTTGCTCGCGCGCCATACGATGGGCACGGCCGGACGCTTGCCGCGGCTCGCGCGCGGGCTGGATATCGCGGCTAAAGCCGCTCCCACAAGACCGGGAACCGCTTCCGCAAGAGCCGCTCCCACCAAGACGGGGAAGCGCAAGACCACCGCAAAGAAGAGGGCGGCCAAGGCCGCGCGGTCGAAATGACCCCGGCCGGCAGCGATGTCGTCGTCGTCGGTGCCGGGCCCGTCGGCTTGACGTTCGCGGCCCTGCTCGCGTCGAGCCCGGCCGCCGAGCGGCTGCGCGTGCGCGTCATCGACGCGCAGGGTCCCGTTGAATGGACTGAGGAGCGCATGGACATTCGCGTGTACGCGCTGTCGCGCGCCTCGCAACACGCGCTCGAGCGACTCGGCGTCTGGGGCGAAATTCGCTCACGGCGCGCAAGCCCGTACAGGCGAATGTGCGTCTGGGAAGGCGATAAATTCGGTGCATCGGGATCGCTCGAGTTCGACGCCGCCGAGATCGGCGAGCCCGATCTCGGGCATATCGTCGAGGACAACCTGATTCGCGCGCAAGTCGCGCGTGTTCTGCTGCAGCGCGCCGGCGCGGAGCTGCGTTTCGCGACGCAGCTCGAAGCGCTCGAGGATTCGTCGTCGGGCATGCGTCTGAAGCTCACATCCGGCGAAACCCTGAGCGCGACGCTCGTCGTCGGCGCCGACGGCGCCCATTCGCGCGTGCGCGTATTGGCTGGGATCTCGGCGCGCGAGCAGAGCTACGGACAGCAAGCGATCGTCGCCCACGTCGCTACAGCCGCTCCACACAGAGAGACGGCATGGCAGCGCTTCCTGCCCGGCGGCCCGCTCGCGTTCTTGCCGCTTGCGGATGGACGAAGCTCGATCGTCTGGTCGCTGCCGACTGCAAGAGCCGAGACTCTGCTCGCGGTCGACGAACCGCAATTCGTCGCCGCCTTGCAGGAAGCGAGCGGGGGTGTGCTCGGCGCGCTCGAGCTCTGCTCGCCGCGCGCCGCCTTTCCGCTCGCCCTGTTGCGCGCGCACGAGTATTGCCGCGCAGGTCTAGCGCTCGTCGGCGATGCCGCGCACTGTGTCCACCCGCTCGCGGGGCAGGGTATGAATCTCGGTATCGCCGACGCCGTTTGTCTTGCCGATACGTTGAGCGCGGCCTGTCTCGCCGGCGAGCACGTCGCCGATATGCGCGTGCTCAGCCGTTACGTGCGCGCGCGCAAGGGCACGAATCTCGCCATGCAGCTCGCATTCGACGCGCTCGACCGACTCTTCAGGCTCGATGAGTGGGCGATGCCCTTTCGCAAGCTCGGCTTGGCCGCCGTCGAGGAGCTCCCGGCGGCGAAACGCATGCTCATGCGGCGCGCTTTGGGCGGCTCCTATAGAATGAGCGGCCATGAAGCACCGTAGCCTCTATGTCGCCGTGCTCGCCGCCGCGCTCATGCAGGCGGCGGCCGCGCAGGACGCGAGGTGGGATCGGACTCTGGAGCGCATCGCGACGGGCGTCGTCTCGATCCGCATCGATGCCACGCGTGCGTTCGATACCGAGCGCAACGAGTCGAGCCAGGCAACCGGCTTCGTCGTCGACGCCGAGCGCGGCCTGATCCTCACGAATCGCCACGTCGTCGCCCCGGGACCCGTGCGCGCGCAGGCGATCTTCCTCAATCAAGAAGAAGTCGATCTCGTGCCCGTTTATCGGGATCCGATCCACGACTTCGGGTTCTTCCGTTACAACCCCGCGGATCTGCAATTCATCGTGCCCGCAGAGCTGCCGCTCGTGCCCGAGGCCGCGCAGATCGGCCGCGACATTCGCGTGGTCGGCAACGACGCGGGCGAGCAACTGTCGATTCTCGCCGGCACGATCGCCCGCATCGACCGTCAGGCGCCCAATTACGGGCGCGGGAATTACAATGATTTCAATACGTTCTACTTGCAGGCTGCGTCGAGCACGTCGGGAGGATCATCGGGGTCGCCCGTCATCGATATCGAGGGCCGCGTCGTCGCGCTGAACGCCGGCGCGAACACGCAAGCGGCGTCGAGCTTCTTCCTGCCGCTCGACCGCGTCCGGGTTGCCATGGCCGCGATCCAGGAAGGCGAGCCGGTCCCGCGCGGCACGCTGTTGACGGAGTTCGTCCACAAGCCGTTCGCGGAGCTTCGCCGGCTCGGGCTCAATCGCGAGACCGAGGCGCGCGTGCGCGAGGCCTACCCGCGGCAGACGGGAATGCTCGTCGTCGAACAAGTGATCCCGGGCTCGGCCGCCGCCGATATGCTCCGGCCCGGCGACGTTCTCATCGAGGTCGAGGACCAGGTCATCGCCGAGTTCGTGCCGCTCGCCGAATTGCTCGACGCGCATGTCGGCAAGCCGGTCACGGTCGTCGTCGAGCGCGGCGGCGAGGAGATTAGGCACGAGATCGTCGTCGACAACCTCCACGCAATCACGCCGAACGAATACATCGAATACGGCGAGGGCATCTTCCACGACTTGTCGTATCAGCAGGCTCGGCACTTCTATCGGCCAATCAGCGGCATTTACGTCGCAAACCCCGGCTACGTCTTCGGAACCGCGGCGATTCCGCGTGCGAGCCTGATCACGGAAATCGATCGCGAGCCCGTCGCGAATCTCGACGACTTACAACGCGTGCTCGAGCGTATTCCACAAGGAGCACAGGTCAGCGTCCGGTTCGTAATGTTCGACGACCCACAGAGCGAAAAACAGAGCATCATCGTCAACGAAAGCGAATGGTTCCCGAGCGCCCGGTGCAAGCGCGACGACGCCTCGGGCGAGTGGCCGTGCAAACCGCTGACGTTGAGCGCGCGCGTCGCCGAGCCCGAGCCGCAGGAGACGACGATTCCCGTCGAAGGCGAGCGCCAGGTGCAGCGCATCCGTCCGTCGCTCGTGCTCGTGAATTTCAGCATGCCGTATACGGTCTCGGGCGTCGCGGATCGCTACTATTACGGCACGGGCCTCGTCGCCGACGCCGAGCGCGGGCTCGTCATCGTCGATCGCAATACGGTCCCCGTCGCGATCGGCGACGTGCGCATCACGTTTGCGGGGTCGCTCGAGATCCCGGGGCGCATCGAATACATCCACCCGCTGCACAACCTCGCCGTCGTCTCATACGACCCGAAGCTCATCGGCGCGACGCCAGTGAAGGGCGCGCAGTTCGCGATCGAGACGCTCGCGCCGGGCCGCGACGTCACCGTAGTGGGCTTGGCACCGGACCACAAAGTCATGTCGCAATCGAGCGAGGTTGCCGCGGTCACGCACGCAGATTTCCCGCTCTCGCGGACGCTGCGCTTCCGCGACACGAATCTCGAGGCCGTGACGCTCGTCAACGGCCCGAGCGACTTCGACGGCGTCGTCGTCGACGCTCAGGGGCGGGTGCTCGCGATGTGGGCGAGCTTCGCTTATCAGACCGGGCGTGACCTTACCCAGGTCAACATGGGGATTCAGGCCGATCTCGTGGCCGATATGCTCGACCACATGCGCAGCGGCACAGAGGTTCGCTCGCTCGAGGTCGAGTGGGAGCCGATGCCTCTGGCGACGGCGCGCAAGCTCAATTTGCCCGAGAGCTGGGCGTCGCGATACGAGGCGCACAACCCGCTCCGCCGCGAGCTCTTGTCGGTTGCGAACACCGTCGCCGGGTCGCCGGCCGCGGCCGTGTTCCGCTCGGGCGACATCCTGCTCAGCATCGACGGCATGACGGCGAATACGTTCCGCGAAGTCGAGCGTGCGACGCAGGTGCCCGAGGTCGAAGTCGCGCTGTTCCGCGAAGGTAGCGAGATCACGGCAATGGTACCGACCGTGTCGCTAGACGGGATCGGCATCGATCGCATCGTGCTCTGGGCCGGCGCGCTCGTGCAGGCGCCGCACCGCGAGCTCGCGGCGCAACGTGGGCTCGATCTCGGCGGAGTCTACGTCTCGTACTTCAATTTCGGCTCGCCCGCGAGCCGCTCCGGTCTCTTCGCCGGCCGGCGCATCGTCGCCGTCGATGGGCAACCGACGCCGGATCTCGATCAGTTCGTCGTGGCGATCCGCGGCCTCGAGCAGGGCGCATCGGTGCGGCTCAATACCGTGAGCTGGAATAACGTTCCCGAAGTCATTACGCTCAAGCTCGATAACAACTACTGGCCGAGCTACGAGTTGCGGCGCGATAACTACGATTGGCGGCGCTTCGACCTGAACTAGCCCATGAAACCCATCACTCTCGGCGGAATTGCGATGCGGTTCTTGTTCGCCTTCGCGCTCGTGGTCCTGACTTGGAACCCGACCTCGGCAAACTTCATTCGCTGGGCGCTGAACCAATGGTCGAACATGCCGCCCGTAGTGGCATTCGTTGCGCTCGCGCTCGTGGCCGGCTGGGCCGTCTTCATTCACGCAACGGCGCGCTCCCTGGGAGCGATGGGAGTCATTCTCACGATCGCGCTGGCGGGCACGGTCCTGTGGATGCTCAACCGCTACTTGCTCGACCTGACCAGCGACACCGTGCTTGCATGGGTGTTGTTGACGTTGGTCGCCGGCGTTCTCACCGTGGGCATGTCGTGGTCGCACCTGCGTCGTCGCTGGTCCGGCCAAGCCGATGTCGACGACGTCGATGAGGAAAAGTGACGCGCGCGTCCTAGCGTTCGCCGTCGTTTACTCGGCCGCGCTCGCGACGATAGCGCCGACGCAGGCGCAGGAGCTCTATAAATACCGCGATGCGCGAGGCGTCTGGGTGTATACGGACCGCCCTCCCGACGCGGCCGTGGCTTTCGAACGACTGCCGATCGAGCGCAGCGAGACAGAGCCCGTCGTCGAGCTCTTCGAGCGCGAGCACGCCGATGGAACCTACGCGCTCGTCGCGCGCAACCCGTTCTACGGCACCGTGCAGATTGCTTTCGAGCTCTTGTCGACGTCGAACGTTGCGGCCGACGTGCCGCAGCGCGGGAATCGTATTCTCGACCCGCGCACCGACACGGAATTGTTTCCTTTGGAGCGCGTGCGTTTGGACGAGCCCCTGCATCTCGAGTACGGATTCCAGTACTTGCACGGGCGTCCGGGCGCGAAACACGCGCCGCCGGAGCCGTATCGTCTGCCCTATGCACTTGCGTCCGATTTCGTCGTCTCGCAGGCGTTCCCCGACAGGGTCTCGCACACGGACGAGGCGAACCGGCACGCAATCGACTTCGTCATGCCCGTCGGCACGGGCGTTTACGCCGCGCGTGGCGGCGTCGTTATCGAGGTCGCGAGCGACTATTTCGAATCTGGCGTCGACCTCGCCGTCGACGGGCCGCGCGCGAACATCGTGCGGGTTCTCCACGACGACGGCACGATGGCGCTGTATGCGCACTTGAATTTGCATTCGATTCGCGTCGCGCCCGGCCAGCGCGTCGCGCGCGGCGAGCACTTGGCCGATTCGGGAAACACGGGCTTCAGCACGGGGCCGCACTTGCACTTCGTCGTGCAGCGCAACGCCGGCGGAGTCATGGAGTCGGTGCCGATCGAGTTCAGCGGGCCCGGCGGAACGGCCTTCACGGTCGCGACGGGCGACCACCCGACGGCTTACTGATCCTTCGGCGGCAGCTCGCGATAGAGCGTCGCGAGCCGCGCGATGTCGCCCGCGGACAGCCCGCTCGCCCGCGCGATGTCGGCGCGCGTCTCGAGTTGCTCGCGGTACCGGCCGAAGTAGGCGGGAATGTCGCCGCCGAACTGAAACGAGTACATGATGTCCGCGAAATCGGCCGTGTGCTGCAGACCGAGCGCGTGGCCGAGTTCGTGGAGGCACGTCAGGTATACGATCGCGTCGCGCAGCAGCGGATCGGCGGCCGTGAGGCTCGCGATGTCCGCGCCGAGCGCGCGCGTATCGGGCCTGACGAATACGGCGGCGCCGCGGCGCCCGCCGACGTCGAGCGCACGCGCCTCGCCATATTGCCCGAATCCGGCCGTGACGAAATAGACGCGCACGAGAGCGGTTTCTTCGGCGCCGGGCTCGAATACAAGAGCGCCCTCGGGCGCGGCCCGCTGCCACGTCCCGAGCGCCCAAACCGCGAGCTCGGCGTCGCCGGCGGCGTAGCCCGAGCCGGGTGAGCCTGCGCCGATGTAGTAAGTCACCGTCCCGGGGTCGAGGCGTTCGAATTGGGCGTAGCTTTTGCCGCCCAAGAGCGTTGCCGTCACGAGGAGCCACGCCGAGCCGCGCGCTTTCATCGTTGTAGTATAAGGGGCGCACGGGCCACGAGCGCCCGGCAGACTTGGGGGGCAGAGCGTGATCACTTCCATCCTGATGCAACTCGCTGCGGGCTTCACGACGATGCCCTGCACGGACTTGCAAGAATTGGCGATTCCCGGCGGCACGATCACGAGCGTGAGCGCGGTTGCCGCAGGCCCGTTCACGCCGCCGACGCGCGGCGGACCGCCGGGCGGGGGACCGCCGGACGCGCCGAGCCGCGCGCCGGAGCAGCTCCCGGCGCATTGCCGCGTGACGATGGTGCTCACGCCGACTGCCGACTCGAACATCAACGTCGAGCTCTGGCTTCCGACCGAGCGCTGGAACGGCAAGTTCCTCGCGGTCGGCAACGGCGGCTGGGCCGGTTCGCTTACCGGTTACGCCGACATGGCCGCGGGGCTCCGGCGCGGCTACGCAACCGCGGGGACCGACACGGGCCATTCGCCCGCCGACGGCCCGGGCGGCATGTTCGCGCTCGGCCATCCCGAGAAGATCGTCGACTTCGCCTACCGCGCCGTTCACGACATGACGATCAAGTCGAAGCGAATAATCGACGTCTTCTACGCCGCGCCGCTCGACTACTCGTACTTCAAAGGCTGCTCGACGGGTGGCCGTCAAGCCGTCATGGCTGCGCAACGCTACCCCGGAGATTTCGACGGCATCATCGCGGGCGCGCTTGCCAACCGGCACGTCCACATGCACACGGTCGGGGCTTACCGCAGCATGCGTATTGCGCGCCACCCCGAGGAAGCGATCTCGGAGGAGAAGGCCGCGCTCGTCAATGCCGCCGTCATGGCCGCGTGCGATTCGTACGGCGAGGGGTTTCTCAACAACCCGCGCGAGTGCTCGTTCGACTTCGCGACGCTCTTGTGCGACGGCGGCGCAGAGGGCGGCGCGTGTCTCACGGAGCCGGAACTGCGCACCGTCGAGACGTTCTACGGCGGGCTGCGCACCGGCAATGGCGAGTTGCTGTTTTCGGGGCAGGCGATGGGCAACCCGCTGCCGGCGCTCGCGAGCTCGCCGGAGGGTCCGGGCTCGTTCGCGTTCGACACGATCCGCATCCTCGGGTTTCAGGACGCAAATTATGATTGGCGCAACTTCGACCTCGATCGCGATATGCCGATCATCGACGCCGCCGCCGGCTGGGTCGACGCCGTGAATCCGGACTTGCGCGGTTTCGAAGGGCACGGCGGCAAGCTCCTGCTCTATGCAGGCTGGCGCGACACGGGGATCACGCCCGAGAACACGGTGCTCTATTACGAGAGCGTGCGCGCGGAAATGGGCTCGGCGCAGGACGATTGGTTGCGGCTCTTTCTCGCACCGGGCATGGGCCATTGCCGCGGCGGGCCGGGCGTAAATACGTTCGACACGCTGACGGCGCTCGAGCAATGGCGCGAGCAAGGCGTAGCACCCGCGCAAATGTTGGCGACGAATCCGGAATCCGGTCTCTCGCGGCCGCTCTGTCCGTATCCGCAATACGCGAAATATGCAGGCGGCGGCGACCTCAAGGACGCGCGCAACTGGAGCTGCGCGGCGCCGTAGGCGCGGGCCGTGGCCCGGCGCATGGAGTAACAGTGACCGGCTTGAAAACGCTGTTTGCCGTGATCGCCGGCGTTGCGGCCGCAGTGATTCTCACGCTGGTCTATCGCGACGGGCGCGAAGCGGGTCAGGCGCTGGACGACGCGCACGCGGCGCATGAAGCAGCGCTCGCGGCGCGGTCCGCGTCGCCGGACGACACTCGATCGCGCGGTTCTGCGTCGGGCACGCCGGCGAGCGCGCCTGCAACCCCGTCGCGCAGCGAGCGCGACCTCGCTTGGCAGACGCAGCTCCGCGATGCGTCGGAGGCGTTCCGCAATGACGCACTTTTGATCGCGATCCGTGAGAACGGATTCGCGTGCGGTGATGTCACGAGCGCGGAGCAGGGCGGCGATCCGCTCGGCGGCTGGCGTGTCACGTGCCGCGGCGCGCTCACCTATCTCGTGGCCGTCGGTGGAGGTGGCCAGATCGCGGTGGAGCCGGTTCCCGTGGGGGATAACTTCATTGTGAGCCCGTTCCAGCAGCTCCCGCCGGAGCAACTGCCGAACCCGCTGACTCCGCCGAACCGCTAGTCGACCCGTCGTGGGGGCGGTTTCGGCCGCGATCTCTAGCCTCGCGGGAGCGGCTTCACCCGCGATTCATACCGAGCGCCATCGCCAGCTCACTTACAGCCGTGAGCGGCGCGCGGCATTGCGTGCCCGAGCACACGTACGCGACGGGGCCACGGGCCGGGCGCCGCTCCGCGAGCAGGCCCGGCAAGCCCTCAGTCGTGTCCGGAATCGCGACCGTGAGCCGGTGCGGGTGGTAACCGTCTTGAGCGACCGTCTGCCACTCGGCGAGGTCGGTGGGCGAACCGCGGAGCACGACGAGCTCGGGCGGCTCGAGCGTCCGCTCAAGCACGCGCAGGAACGTTGCGTGCGCGTGCGGATACTGTTCGATCGCGGGCCAAGCGGCGGTTAGCGCCGCAGCGACGGCGTCGAGGTAGCGCGGCTCGCCGAGCAGATGGCCCAAGTCGAGCAGCGCGCCGGCGGCGAGCGCGTTGCCGGATGGGATTGCCTCGTCCGCAAGCGGCTTGGGGCGATGAATGAGACGCTCGTGGTCGTCGGCCGTGAAGAAGAAGCCGCCGCGCGGATCGGAAAAGTGCGCGAGCAACACGTCGAGCAGGTCCTGCGCGAAGCGCAGATCCTCCGGCCGCCAGCGGCATTGCAGAAGCTCGACGAGCCCCGCGGCAAGAAAAGCATAGTCGTCGAGGTACGCGGCAAAACGTGCGCGTCCGTCCTTGTACGTTGCGCGGAGGCGGCCATTGATCCAGAGCTCGGCGCGAATGAAGTCGACGGCGCGCGTTGCCGCGGCCGCGAGCTCGGGACGGCGCAACGCGCGTGCGGCTTTGGCGAGCCCGGCAATGACGAGGCCGTTCCAAGCGACGAGCACCTTGTCGTCGCGGCCCGGCCAGACGCGCCGATTGCGCGCCGCGAGCAGTTTCGCGCGCGCGCCGCGCAGCCGCTCGAGGTTATCCGGGGCATTGCCGGGCGCGGCGCGCAGGTGCCAGGCTTGGCCCTCGAAATTCGGCGGACCGTCGAGGCCGTAACGCCGTTTTACGAGCAGAGCCTCCTCGGGATCGAGCAGCGCATCGATCTCGGCCGGCGTCCAAAGATAGAACTTGCCCTCGTGGCCTTCGGAATCGGCGTCGAGCGTCGAATAGAAGCCGCCGCGCGGATCTTGCATGTCGCGAAGCAGCCAATCGGCGGTTGCGCTCGCGATGTCGGCGTAGAGCGCTTCGCCGGTCGCGGTGTACGCGTCGCTGTACGATGCAAGCAGCGCGGCATTGTCGTAGAGCATCTTCTCGAAGTGCGGGATCGTCCACTCGCGATCGACGCAGTAGCGGAAGAATCCGCCGCCGACGTGATCGAAGAGGCCGCTCAGCGCCATCTTTGTCAGTGTGAAACGCGCGATATCGCGTGCACCCGTGTCCTCCCTGGCGGCGCGGCTCTGCGCCCACGCCGCGAGCAGGAAATCGACGTTCGTCGGGTGCGGGAATTTGGGCGCGTCGCCGAACCCGCCGTTGCGATTGTCGAAGGTTTCGCCGAGGCGCTCGCGTGCGCGCGCAATCGGCTCGCGCGTAAACCGCGCATCGATGGCTAGGGTGCTTGCGTCCATCTCGCGGAACGCCGTCTCGAGCCTCCGGCCGTTCTGCCTTATCTCGTCGCGTTGCTCGCGATAATAGGCCTCGACGCGCGTGAGCACGTCGCTGAAGGCCGGCATGCCGTAGTTGGCGCGCTTCGGGAAATATGTGCCCGCGAAAATGGGCACGTGATCATCGGGCGTAAGAAACATCGTCAACGGCCAGCCGCCCGCGCGGCCTGTGAACAGCTGCTGCGCGAGCTGATAGATGCGGTCGAGGTCGGGCCGCTCCTCGCGGTCGACCTTGATGTTGACGAATAGCGAATTCATTAGCTTCGCGGTCGCGTCGTCTTCGAACGACTCGTGCGCCATGACGTGGCACCAGTGGCACGCCGAGTAGCCGATCGAGAGCAAGATCGGTTTGTCTGCGGAGCGCGCGAGCGCGAGCGCTGCATCGTTCCAGGCATGCCAATCGACGGGGTTGTCCGCGTGCTGCAGCAGGTAAGGGCTCGTCTCGTCTTTGAGCGCGTTCGGCATGCTTCTTTCGTAGGAGCGGCTTTAGCCGCGATTCTCCCGGGCCACTATAACAACTCCCAGTAGCGAGGCACCGGCGCCGCGCTTACACTGGCGCGCATCGCATCGCGAGTAGACGCGTTAGTGTTTCAGTACCCCGACATCGACCCCATCGCATTCTCGGTCGGCCCACTGCACGTGCACTGGTACGGCCTCATGTACGTGCTCGGCTTCATCGTCGGGTGGTTCGGTCTGCGCGCCCGGTCGCGGCGCGCCGATAGCCCCGTTGTGCCCGCGCGCGTCGAAGATCTCGTTTTCTACATCGCAATCGGCGTGTTTGTCGGCGGGCGCGTGGGTTACATGCTCATCTATGACTTCGGCTCGCTCGTGGAGGACCCGGTGAGCCTCTTCTACGTTTGGCGCGGCGGCATGTCGTTTCACGGCGGGCTCGTCGGCGTGCTGCTGATGATAGCTTGGTTCGCGAAGCGCAACGGCCAGACCTTCTTCGCGATCGCGGACTTCGCCGCGCCGTGGGTTCCGCCGACGATCTGCTTCGTGCGCATCGGTAATTTCATCAACGGCGAGCTCTGGGGACGAGAGACGTCGGCCGATGCCCCCTGGAGCGTCGTTTTCGAAGGCGTGCCGCGGCACCCGACGCAGCTCTACGAGGCGTTTCTCGAGGGCATCGTGATGTTCGTCGTGCTGTTTTGGTTCTCGGCGAAGCCGCGGCCGCGCATGGCAGTCTCGGGGCTCTTCTTGTTGTTGTATGGAGTGTTCCGTTTCGGCGTCGAGTTCATCCGCCTGCCCGACGCACACATCGGTTATCAGGCTTTCGGCTGGGTCACGCGCGGTCAAATTCTCACGGCGCCGATGATCGTCGCGGGCCTCGTGCTGCTCGCGCTCGCTTACCGGCGCCGCGGCGCCTAGCGCGGCGGCGATGCGCCAGTATCTCGACTTGCTTCGCCACATCCGCGAGCACGGCGCGCGCAAGCACGATCGCACGGGCACGGGCACGCTCAGCGTCTTCGGTCACCAAATGCGCTTCGATCTCGCGGCCGGCTTGCCCGTCGTCACGACGAAGAAGGTCCACTTACGCTCGATCATCCACGAGCTCCTGTGGTTCCTCCAAGGCGGCACGAACGTCAGGTATCTGCACGAGAACAACGTGACGATCTGGGACGAGTGGGCCGACGAGAACGGGGATCTCGGCCCCGTCTACGGCGCGCAATGGCGGCGCTGGCCGGGCGCCGACGGAAAGCCGATCGACCAGATGCAGCGCGCGCTCGATTTGCTGCGCACGAATCCCGATTCGCGACGCATCGTCATCAGCGCCTGGAACGTGGCCGAGCTCGACAGGATGGCGCTGCAGCCGTGCCACGCGCTTTTTCAGTTTTATGTTGCGGCCGGCCGGTTATCGTGCCAGCTCTATCAGCGCAGCGCGGATTTTTTTCTTGGCGTGCCGTTCAACATCGCCTCGTACGCGCTACTTACGCATATGGTCGCGCAGCAAACGGACTTGGAGCCCGGAGAGTTCGTTTGGACGGGCGGCGACTGCCACCTCTACTTGAACCACCTCGAGGTCGCGGACGAGCAGCTGAAGCGCAAGCCGTTGCCTTTGCCGAAGCTCGTGCTACGGCGACGACCCCCGAGCTTGTTCGAATATCGCTTCGAGGATTTCGAGATCGTGGGCTACGAGGCGCACGCCGCGATCAAGGCGCCGATCGCCGTTTAGCCCTTTGCGTCCGCCCATATCCGGCTTATGCGAAATCAGATCGAGCGCCGGCGCCGGCTTCAGCCCGTCGGCGGGAATATCGCCCAGATATTTACCATTGCAAAGACTAATATCTGGGGTAGATTTCAAAGTTAGACGGCACGCCGACCAACATGCCAGTCAACATCTATCGCGTAGCTGCAGACGGGCGGAAGAACCAAAGGATCGCGTGGCTTTGCGACGGCGAATGGCATTTGAGGCCCCAGATTGAGGCGCTTTCGGTTTGGCTCAGCGGTGACGGAAGCAACTTGGAGCCTGCCAAATACGTTGCAGACGTCGGCTTTTCTTGGAGGCGCGATGCACTCGCCGGTGGGCCTGTGCTCCGACCGAGCGATCTCCGCATAATGGCAGACCTTGGCATGAGTCTCTTCCTTTCGGAGTACCAAGGTTTTGCGGACGAACCTTCGAACAAGGGCCGCGTGCCGTCTAACAACCGGTTGGAGCGAACGCG
>DATBLZ010000145.1:0-26236 GCA_036555065.1 Gammaproteobacteria bacterium | reverse complement strand
CACTCGTCGACTTTACGGGCACTCCGGGTGTCGCGACGACGGTCAACGGCTCGCTTCCGGCGCCGATTCTGCGCTGGCGCGAAGGCGACACGGTCACGCTCCGCGTGACGAACAGGATGCGCGCAATGACCTCTATCCATTGGCACGGCATCTTGCTGCCGGCCGAGATGGATGGCGTGCCGGGCATTAGCTTCCACGGCATCTCGCCCGGCGAGACGTTCGTCTATCGCTTCCCGGTGCGACAGAGCGGTACGTACTGGTACCACGCCCATTCCGGCTTCCAGGAGCAGACGGGCCTTTATGGCGCGATCGTCATCGACCCGGCGCGCGTCGACGCGATTCGTGCCGATCGCGATTACGTCGTGCAGCTCTCGGATTGGACGGAGGAGAGCCCGGCGCGGCTCTTGGCCAAGCTCAAGGTGCAGAGCAACTACTACAACCTCAACCGGTTAACGGCGCAAAAGTTTTTCAGCGATGTGGGCGATGTCGGATTTCGTGCCGCCGCGGAGCAACGGCGCATGTGGAGCCGAATGCGCATGAGCCCAACCGATCTCGCCGATGTTTCGAGTTGCGCCTATACGTATCTCATGAACGGCACACCGCCTGCGAGCAACTGGACGTGCCTGTTCCGGCCCGGCGAGCGTGTTCGCTTGCGCTTCATCGGCTCCGGATCGCAGACGTTCTTCGACGTCCGTATGCCGGGGCTGCCGATGACAGTGGTCCACGTCGATGGCCAGGACGTCGAACCCATTGCGGTCGACGAATTTCGCATCGGACCCGGTGAGACCTATGACGTGATCGTCGAGCCCGGCGAGAACCGCCCCTACACGATCTTCGCGCAATCGATGGACCGAACTGGCTACGCGCGCGGCACGCTGGCTCCGCGCTTGGGGCTCTCCGCCGACGTGCCGGAGCTCGACGAGCCCCAATGGCTCACGATGACGGACATGATGGGTGCCATGGCGCATGATGGAAGTGCGGCGACCGTCGCAGGAGGCCACGCTGCGCACGCGGGCATGGCCGCTACGGCGGCAGCCGTGCACGCGCGCCACGCGCGAACCGAATATGGGGCGAGCGTCGATATGCGCGTCGACATGCCGCGCACGAACCTCGATGATCCCGGCGTCGGCTTACGCGCCAACGGCAGGCGCGTCCTGACATACGCGGATCTACGCACGATCGGCGGCCCGCTCGACGGTCGGGGCGCCGAGCGCGAGATCGAGCTGCACCTGACCGGCAACATGCAGCGCTACAGCTGGTCGCTCGACGGCCTCGAGTTCGGCAAGTCCACGCCCGTGCACTTTCGTCGCAACGAGCGCCTGCGCGTAATCCTCGTCAACGACTCGATGATGACGCACCCGATGCACCTCCACGGAATGTGGAGCGAGCTCGAAGCGGCGGACGGGGAATTCATGGCGCGCCGGCACACGATTGCAGTACAGCCTGCGCAGCGCGTGAGCTTTCTCGTGACCGCCGATGCGCTCGGGGCCTGGGCTTGGCACTGCCACATCCTGTACCACATGGATTCCGGCATGTTCCGTGAGGTCGTCGTCGCATGAGGCGCAGGTCGAATCGGTGCAGCTCGATTCTACGGGCATCGGGCGCGGGCGCCGGATTCGTTCCGGTAGCGCTACTCTTCTGCGCCCTCCCGGCGCGCGCGCAGGACGTGGGCATGACCATGGGTCCGGCGCAGGGAGGTCGCCCGTCAGCGAACGCGCGGGAGCCGCACGCCTACTCGGACGGTCTGGACTTGGGCCAAGGGCCGCTCGAGCACGCGGATACTCGCAACCGGGCCTCATTGCGTGTCGATGATTTCGAAGGCTTACGGACCGATGACGATACGCTCGTGGCCTACGATCTCGAGGCGCGGTATGGGCAAACCTACGATCGGGCGGTGCTCGAAGCCGAAGGCGAGAACGATCATGGGGACAGCGCCGAGGCTCGCACGGAGCTCGCGTGGGGCCATGCGTTCGCGGCGTTCTGGGACATGCAACTCGGGGTCCGCCATGACGGGGGCGAAGGCCCGAGCCGGGAGTGGCTTGCGGTCGGTGTCGAGGGGCTTGCGCCTTACTGGTTCGAGATCGAAGCGACGGCTTACATCGGCGAATTTGGAAACAGCGCGTTGCGTTTGGATGCGTCCTACGAGCTTCTTCTGACGCAGAAGCTGATCCTCGAGCCGCGAATTGAAGCCAACGCTTACGGTCAGGAGGATGTCGAGCGTGGCCTCGGCAGCGGCCTGTCCGATGCGTCAGTCGCGCTTCGCGTCCGCTACGAGATCCGACGGCAGCTCGCTCCGTATTTCGGCATTGAATGGGTACGCAAGTTCGGGCAGACAGAGGACTTCGCCCGCGCCGCGGGCGACGACCCGAACGATACTCGGCTCGTTGCTGGTCTGCGCTTCTGGTTTTGACGCGACGGGTGAATTCAAACGATGGGAGTCTGCCATGAAGACGCAATCGCCGTTACGTGTCGTCGTGCTGCTGGCCGCGATCCCGTCGTTCGCTCACGCGCATGCCGAGCTATCCGGCTCGATACCTGCCGCGGATGCCGTGATCGCAACGCCTCCCACCGAAATCATGCTGCATTTCTCCGAGCCCGTGCGGTTGACTGCGCTATCCGTGCAGAAACAGGGCGGGCTCAAGCAGAGCCTCGGTCCGCTCCAGCGCGACGCGAGCGAACACTTCACGGTCGACGCGCCGCCCATTCCGGGCATTCGGAGTCGCCGCCGAGACCTTGACTGGCTGCGGTTACTCCGTGGCGGCGCGCCCCGGCCCGTGCTCGGGCGGCCAGCCCGTCGGCTTCTCGTCGGGCAGGTTGAAGAGCACGGCGTGGATCTCCTGGATGTAGCCCGACTTGATCGCAAAAAACTCGGCGACGAGCCGATCGTTGGCCGTCGCGACGCTTTGACTTCGCGCGCCGGCTTTGAGCCCGAAGCGCACGATCGAGAGCACGATGCCGCGCTCCTCGTCGACCACGGGATAGCGCCGATCCCAGATATTGCGACCGAGGAACCGGCCTTCGTCGAAGCCGCGCGCGGTCGAGACGAACTCGCCGTTGCGCACGAGGCCCGTGGTCTGCAAACCGTTCTCGAAGCGGCGCGAATCCGGCAGCAAGCGTGCCGGCCGATACCGCGGCGTGCCGTTCGTCTGAAACGCGCGCCAGTAGCTCTCTGCGGTGCCGATCAAGTCGTAGTACGACTCGCGCTCGGACTCGCGGATCGAAAGCAGCAGATCATCGGACACGGTCGTGAGGCGATCGGGGTCCCATAGCCGGTCCGCGTCGCCTTGGTTCGCTTTGATGGTTTCGATCTCCGTGATCGCGCCGGCCTGCACCTTGAGCCGTAGCATGAACATCGTCTTGCTGCCGTCGGCGTTGCGAATGACGGCTTCCGTGCCCGTGTCGCCGCGCGCCGTGTTCACGATATCGAAGCGGTAGACGACTTCCTCCGCGCCGGCCCAAAACGTATCGCCTAGGACTTTCTCGTAGCTGTTCTCGGTGATGCGAGCGCGCGCGGCTTGCGGCAGCGCGCGCGCATCGTCGCGGTTGAGCGCCGCGAAGTAAGCGTCGACCAAGCCCGTGAGACAGGCGCGGTCGCAAGCCGTGCCCGCCGGTGCTTGCGCGTGCGCCATCGGCAATGGAATCGCAGCCGCCAACAGAAAAGCGGCGCCGAGCAATGGACGCGCGCACCGCCGTGACTGGATTTCGAGTCGCATCGTATTCTCCCTCGCTCCTCCTCGGAGCGGCTTTCTCTCGTGGGAGCGGCTGTAGCCGCGCTATCTACTTCGATTTGCGGCGGCGCTTGGCGCGGCTCTTCTTGGCCTTTGCTTTCGCGCGCTTGGCCTTGCGTTTCCCCTTCGCGGCCGGCTTAAGCGCTAGGCACGCTTCGAGCTTGTTGCCGTCGACGTCCAGAACGAACGCGCCGTAGTAGGCCGGACCGTAGTCGGGTCGCGGGCCGGGGTCGCCATCGTTCGTGCCGCCCGCAGCGAGCGCCGCGCGGTGAAACGCGTGAATCGCTTCTTTGCTCGACGCTGCGAAGCCGACGTGCACGCCGTTGCCGACCGAAGCGACGTTCCGGTCGTGCGGGAGCTGCACCCAGAACATCGGATGCGTATCTCCGTAGCCGATGCCGTAAGGCATGAATTCCATGACGCGCTTGTAGCCGAGCGCAGCCAGGACGGGATCGTAGAACTGCGCCGCGCGCGCGACGTCCCTAACGCCGACCGAAACGTGATGCAGCATGATGGTTCTCCGTTTTGAGGTTGCCGCACCCTAAGCTTAGCGCGGAGCGATCTGTAGGAGCGACTTTAGTCGCGATTCGCGGAGGTCGCGGCTAAAGCCGCTCCCAGACAGAGGGGTCGCGCGTGGTCGCGAGACGCGCGCGCGTCGCGCGCGGCGAGCGTTCCGGCAGCGCGCTCAAGACGGCCGCGAGCAGGGCCGCGAGATGCGGCACGCTCATGGCGAGGAGCACTGCGCACCACACCGTGCGATCGAGGCTCGGATAAGGTGCAGTCAGCGCGACGCCCGCGGCCGCGGCGAGGAGCGCCGCAGCAAGCAGCGTTTCGGCGCGGCTCGCGAGCAGTGCTCCCACTAAGCTGTGGCGCCTTGCGCGCTTCGGAGTGCGTAGAAAAGGCGTCTCCCGCGAGACCAAGCCCGCAAGCACGGCCCGCCCGACGACGTGCACGAGCGCAAGCCCCGCAACGACGGCTGCGATCGTCTCGAGCGAGCTTTTCGTGACGCGCGCGCGGTAGAGCACGATCACCTTCAAGAGCTTGAAGACGAAGAGCCCGAGCATGAACGTCGAGAACGCTGCGAGCGGCGGCAGAAAGCCTTCGGGTAAAGCGATCATGAACGCCGACCAGCCGATCGCGACGATGTTGCAGACCAAATTCGCGCCGTCGCCGAGCCACGCGAGCCACCCCGTCAAATAGTGGAAGCGTTGGCCGAGCGTGAGCCTCGACGGCTCGAGGCCCAACAGCTTCCGGCCGTGTCGCCGCAGAATCTGGACGGCGCCGAATGCCCAGCGGAAGCGCTGCGCTCGGTAGTCGCTGAAATTGTCGGGCGTCAAGCCGCGTCCATAACAATGCGGCGTGTAAACGGCCTCGTGACCGTGCTCGAGCAAACGCAGCCCGAGCTCTGCATCCTCAGTGATCGTCCATTCGGCCCATCCGCCGGCGGATTCGAGCGCGGATTTCCGGATCAACGTCATCGTGCCGTGCTGAATGATCGCGTTGCGGTCGTCGCGCGTGACCATGCCGAGCGCGAAGAAACCGCGGTACTCGGAGTCGCAGAGCGTTTTGAACCCGCTCGTGTCGCCGTCGCGATAGGCTTGCGGCGCTTGGACGATTGCGACGTTTGGACGGGCGAACTGTGGAACGAGCTCGCGGAGCCACGTCGGGTCGACGCAGTAGTCGCTATCGACGACGGCGATGATCGCGGCGTCGGACGCGGTGTTCTGCAATGCGAAATTCAACGCGCCGGCTTTGTAACCGGCGAGCGGCGCGACGTGGAAGAAGCGAAATCGCTCGCCGAGCCTCGCGCAATGGGATTCGACGGGCCGCCAGAGCCGCTCGTCGCCCGTATTGTTGTCGATGACGAGGACCTCGAAGCGCGGATAGTCGAGCACCGCGAGCGCGCGCAGCGTCTCGATGAGCATCTCGGGCGGCTCGGCATACACGGGCACGTGGATAGAGACCTTCGGCCAGCGGTCGTCGTTTGCAACGGGGGGCAGAGCGGCGTGCGCGCGGTGCCGGCTCCACAATGCCTCGGCCCACTCGTGCGCCTCGACGAGCAAGAGCACGAGAATCCCGAGCAGGCCCGCGAACAGCGCCGCCGAGGAAAGCACGCCGAGCGGCGTCCAATACTGCTGCACGTGAACGGCGACGCTCGCGACCGTCGGCGGCGTCACGAGACTTGCTACAACCGCGAGGAACACGCGTCCAGGGACATCGAGCCTGGTGCCGTCGGCGAAGAGCAGCGCGAGGAGACAGAGCGCGAGCACGATGGAGACGAGCACGACGGGGTCGAGGATCGGCGCGTGCGGCGAGCTCCACAAATCGAGCTTGAGCGCGCGGTCGACGTCATATATGCCCCAGTAGGCGCCGACTTCGCCTTCTTCGGCGCGCTTCCACGGCTGGTCAAACGCTTCGAGGTAGAAGTAATCATAGCCTTGCGTTTCGGCGTAGCGGACGAAGCGCCGCGCAAACGAAACGGCGTTGCGCTCCGATGCCGCCGCCGCGTCGCGCGCGCGGCCGAAGCTCGGCCAGCCGACCTCACCGATGACCACGGGTTTATCGGGAAACTGGGCCTGCAAATCGCGCATGCGCGCGGCGACGTGGTCGACGGCGACGCGCGCATCGATGCCTTCCCAATAGGGCAGCAAGTGCACGGCGATGAAGTCGACGTGCTCGGCAAGCGTCGGATTTGCGGCCCAAACGTTCCACGGCTCCGCCGTGCCGACGGGAATCGCCAGCTCCTCGCGCAGCTCGTCGAGGACGGGCGCGAGCTCCGCGACGGTCCAGTCGCCGGCCAAGATGCTCTCGTTGCCGACGATGACGCGCGTGACGTTCCGGTTATGCTCCGCGATGTCGACGAGGCGGCGCAGCCGCGCGGCATTCGTCGCCGCGGCGCTCGCCCAATCGCGCGGGTCGAGCGCGACGCCGAGCGTTACCTCGAGGCCGTGACGCTCTGCGAGCGCGGCGATCTCTGCGAGCGTGCCGTCGACGGCATACGTACGGATGCGTTTGGTGTGCGCGGCAACGAGCGTAAGATCGGCGTCGAGCTCCTCGATCGACGGCTGCGCACGCTCGGGCCTTTGGCCGCGGTCGAGGGGGGAGAAGGAAAGCCCGGCCAGGATCGCGGGTGCCGGAGGCTCCGTGCTCGGGCTGGCGACGTAGCGCCACAGTGCGGCCGTGACGACGGCAACGAGCAGCGGATATATGAGCCCGGATCTAGTCATAAGTGCCGAGGAGCAAGCGCAATGATAAGCTCAAATCATGAAATCGGCCTGGTCTATCGCTGTTGCAACGCTCGCGCTCGCGGTGCCGCAAATCGTCGCTGCCCAGCCTGCGCGCATCACGAACAAGGACGTATTCATCGCTGCCGAGGAGCTCGCCGATGAGATCGAGCTCATCCGCGAGGTCATGGGCCGGCCATACGACGAGAGTCCGCGGCGGCCCGTCGCCGGCGTCTCGATGGCCGAAGTGTTCTTCCAAGCGCAAACACTGCTGCGCAAGGCCAATCAGCTCGCGCGCGAGATCGCGCAAGCGCCGGGCGCGACGATGGAGCCGCCGCCCGAGGGCGACATCACGGCCGCCGACGTCTACGCGCTCGTTGCGAGTGCGCTCGAGCAGGTCAAAGTCGTGCGCGCGGAGCTCGAGATCACCGAGCCCGTGATTCGCCAGCTCCGTGAGGCAGAGATGCCGGCGACGGGGTTGTTCTCGACGATCGTCGATGCAAATCGCCAGCTCGATTTACTGATCACGAACGCGATCACGCCTGCGGACGTCTTCGAGGAAGTATCGTTCGCGCTCATATATGTTTCCGGCATGCTCGCCGAGCGCGCGCCCCGCGTCGACGTGCCCGATGCGCCGTTCCCCGGGCCGAAACGCCCCGCGGACGTTTATTTGCAGCTGCTCGATTGCATCGACATTGCGCATCGGATCGCGAGCACCCAGGGTGTCGAAGTGCTGAGCTTGAGCTCGCGGCGCAACGTTCCCGGCAGCGTCGAATCCGGGCACGTGTACGACATCGCGAACATTCTGACCGCAGACCTCGCGATGCTCGCGAAGGTCGTCGGCGCCCAACAGGCCGGGGAGGAGTTGGGGCCGACGCCTAAGCACGTTTTCCCGTCACACGTCTATCAGCGCGCCGAGACTTTGAAGCGCAAGCTCGAAGCGCTCGAAGCAGCGTTGTAATTAGAACGCCGGGCCTTCGGTGTACTCGAGGCCGACAGCCTTGGCCTGCTCGCGAACCGTCTCGTAGATTTGCTCGTCGAGCGAGCTCGGCGCAGCAGGCGCCGCGGCGACCTCATCGGCGATGAATTGATCGCGCTCGCCGGCGAGCGCGGCGATGCGGCCTTGGAGCTCCGCGCGCTTCTGGATGAGGCCTTCGATCGCGGCTTGCTGCTCGATGGGCGCGAGGGTGCGCAGGGGCTCCGGCAGCTCGCTCGCGGGTATTGCCGCAAGGTCGACGCGGTCGTTGGCGACGTCGTCGACGAGCTCGTTCTCACCCAATAGGTTTACGAGGCCGCTCGCGGTGGCGTTGAACACGCCGCGGCGCGCGCGCGATTCGACCGAAGCCTCTTCGTGGAGCCTGTCCGTAGCTTCGACTTTGCGACTCATGGCCGCGCGCGCTTCCTCCGAGCCGTAATAGAGCCGCGTCGAATCGAGCTCGGCCGAGAGCTCCGCGATTTCCGCGTCGAACGGCGTCGCGATCGCGAGCGCGCTGCCTGACTGCTCGACTTGGAAGTAGCGGCCGCGGCCGAGGCGCGCGATCTCCGTCCACGTCTGCGCGGTCTCGGGCATGCCGCCGCACTGGATCGTGTTGACGACGATGCCACGCTGCGCAGCTGCCGCGAGAATCTCGGGATACTGTCGGTCCTGCGAGTAGTCCATGTGCGGCGGCGCATCGCCGACGAGGAAGACGACTCGGTAGGTAGAAGAATCCTGGCTCCACGAGATACGCTCGATCGCATCGCCGAGCGCCTGGTTGACGCTTTCGGGCGTGTCGCCGCCGCCGTCGGCCGCGAAGTCCATGAGCGTCGCGTACATCGTGTCCAGGTCGCTGCTCAAATCGACGACGCGCGTGACGTACGCATCGCCGCGATCGCGATACGCGACGAGCCCCATCCGAATGACGGGCGCCTGATCGGCTTGCGCCATCGTCGAGGCGATCGACCAGATCTTCTCCTTCGCTGCGGCGATGAGGCCGCTCATGCTGCCTGTCGTGTCGAGCACGAACACGACGTCGATGGCTTTGCGTGCAGCGATCGTCTGCGTGCCCGTGATCGCCTGCGTTGCGCCGGTGCGCAGCGACGGATAAAGGGCGACGGCGACCACGGTCGCCGTCACGAGCGCGGCACACACTGAAAGTCCTCGATACTTGGCGTTCATCTTTCGCTCCTCGAGTATTGATTACGATATGATCAGGGCGCGGCGGCGAGGCGCTTGAGCGCCTCCTGCGCAGCGCGATGGGCCTGGCCGAATCGATCCTCGGGCAGGTCGTCGGCGCCGTCCGGTGCGCCGCGTTTGGCGAGCCACGCCGGAATCGCGACGTGCATTGCCTGGATCAAGAAAAAACACCAGGCGCCGAGCAGGAAGCTCTCCGTGCGGCGAACCGCCCAGACCGCGAACGCGAGGCTCATGGCGGTCAAGCCGAGATCGACTGCCGCGGCGCGCAAGTCCGAGTGCACGTAAAACGTGCGCACGAGCCAGATGAGCCCGGCGTGCATGGCCACATAGACTGCGAACGACGGCGCTATGAGCCAGGTCGCGATCGCAACGGCGCACCAAACCAGCACGGTGACGACGCGGCCGACGCGATCCGTCGCGCGGCTCAGGCGATAGAGAACGTAGGCGAGGCCGAGCGCGGCGACGACGCCGCGATAGACGGCGCCTGCGGGCAGCGCGAGCGGCAAACTTGCGGCGAAAGCGGCGCCGACGAGGCTCAGTAGGAAGCCGACGGCGAGCTCGCGAGTCAGCGAAGGTTTGGCGCTCATTTGTGAGCCCTCGCTTGCTTCTCGCGCAGGAACGCGATCTCGACCTCATCGTCGCCGACGAGATCGCTTTCGCAGGCCGACTCGACGGCACGCTGCGGCGTCGCCGTCAGCAGCTCCGCTTTCTGCACCATGCCGGCGAGCTGATCCTCGTGCTCGGCATAGGATTTCTCCTGCTCGACCAACGCTTTCTCGAGCGCGGCCTTCTTCTCATCGAGGCGCCGCGCGAGGAGCTCCGTTTGCAGCTTGCGGCGCGTGAGCTTGCGGCCGAGCTCGTCGTTACCGGCCGAAAGACAGAGATCGAGCTTGCCGTCGAGCTCGTCGCGCGCCTTGCGCGCAGCGCCCGCGCGCGCCGCGTGCGCATCGATCTCGTTGTGGAGCCATTTGATTCGTTGCGTCTCGACCGCGAGCTCCTCTTCCATGTCGCGGATCGCCTGCTTGAGAAGCGCTTCGGGCTCCTCGATGCGATCGAGAACGGCGTTGAGATCGGCGTTGACGAGCTTTGCCACGCGTCCAATCAGACTCATGTTCAGATCCTCCTTTGCGTTGGGGAGAAGCCTAAGGAAGGAGCCGCGCCGGGCGTAGACGCGTTTACGTAAAAGATCGCGGGGCGGGTTTACAGAACTTTTACACGCCGTGTGCGCCGTTACCTGCTAGCCTTTGGCCCGTACCTGTAGCCTTAAGTCCGCGTGAGTAAGCAGCCGCACATTTTGATCATCGAAGACGAGGCCGCGATCCGCACGGGCCTCACCGATGCGCTCGTCTATCACGGGTACCGCGTCGACGGCGTCGCCGACGGCAACCAAGGCCTCGGCAAGGCGTTGAGCGGGAAGTTCGATCTGATCCTGCTCGATATCATGCTGCCGGGCACGAGCGGCTTCGAGATTTGTGATGCGATACGCAAAGTGGACCGCGAGCAGCCGATCATCATGCTGACTGCGAAAACCAGCGACGAGGACATCATTACGGGCCTCGGCCTCGGTGCGGATGACTACGTCGGCAAGCCGTTCTCGGTCGCCGAGCTCGTGCTCAGGATCAAAGCCGTGCTACGCCGCGCGCGCACGATCGTCGCGGCCGCGCAGACGATCGATCTCGGCGGCGACGTGACGATCGACACGCAGAATCTGCGCGGCCGGCGCGGACCGGAGGAGATCGTGTTCACGCGCCGCGAGATGGACATCCTCGAGTACCTGCACGGGCACGCGGAGCGCCCGGTCTCGCGCGAGGAGCTCTTGAACAAGGTGTGGGGATACGACCGCAATGCGGTGATCGAGACGCGTACCGTCGATATTCACGTTGCGAAGCTGCGCCGCAAGATCGAAGCCGACGCGAAGCTGCCGCGCTACCTGGTCACCGTGCGCGGCGCTGGCTACCGGCTCGCGACGGATAGCTGACCGATGCGCGTCCAGTTCGACACGCGCTCCGAACGAAACCGCTTGCGCGCGCTGCTCGGTGTGTTCTTTCTCGCGCTCACGGTGCCTGCAGTCGTGCTCGTGCAGCAGGCGTTCAAGCAGCTCGAGCTCGACGCGTTCCGGCGTCACCAAGTGCTCGCCGAGGAGTTCTCGGAGCGTATCGATCAGAGCATCGCCGAGGCCGTGCGCGCCGAAGACGCGCGCCGGTTCACGGACTACGCGTTTCTCGTCGTGGCCGGCGATCCAGAGGCGAACTTCCTTCAGCAATCGCCGCTCGCGGCGTTTCCGGTCGTGAGCGCCGTACCCGGCGTCATCGGCTACTTCCAAATCGATTCGTCTGGCGCGCTCAGCACGCCGCTCTTGCCGGGCCGCGACATCGATCCCGGTGCGTATGGCATCAGCCGTGAGCAACAAGCCGAGCGCGCGGCCCTCGAGGTCGAGATTCGCGCGATCTTGAGCGCGAGCCCCGGCGTCCGGGTCGCAAGCCGCGCGGTCCGGCTCGAACCGGCGCGCACGCCCCCGGCCGACGAGGAGCGGGCGCAGGCGCCTTTGGTTGTGCCCGAAACCGAGCGCGACGATGCGAAGATCGAAAACGCCGCAGAGCCCGCGCGCGGCCGTGAAGCGCTTTTCGAGGCGCCGGCGGTGGCCGCAGTCGAGGACGCGAGTGCCGAGAGTGCCGGAATTGCCGGGGGACGCTCGAATCCGGCGCCGGTTCTTGCGGCGGATCGCGTCGACCAGGAGCCGCCGCGCACCGGGCTCGTGCTGTCGCGCGAGGCGCTCGACTCGCTGCTCAACGTCGCGGAAAGCAACGCGCCTGTTCCGCCGAGCGCGGTTGCGCCTTCCGCGCCGCCGGCTGCTGAGGGCGTATTCCGGGAGTTTGCCGCGGCGCCCGTCGAGGAATCGCGCGCGAAGCGTATCGAGCAATCGAACGTGCCGGAGCCCGCGACGCAGCGCATCACGATGTTCGAGAGCGAGGTCGACCCGCTGCAGTTCACGCGGCTCGAGACGGGGCATGTGCTGATGTTTCGCAATGTCTGGCGCAACGGCGAACGGCTCGTGCAGGGCGCGGTCATCGATACGCCGCGATTCATCGACGAGACCGTCGCGAAAGTATTTGCGGGCGTTGTGCTGTCCGCGACGACGAGCCTACAAGTTCGCTACCGCGATGCGGAGCTCGCGATCCTATCGGGCCAAAGCTTAGGGGCCGCGGATGCGCACTTGGGAACGCCGCTCTACACGACGCGGCTTTCGCCGCCGCTCGCCGATCTCGAGCTCGCCTATCTCGCGGGCCCGTTGCCGCTCGGGCCGGGTCAATCGCTGTTGGTTTGGGTCAGCGTCGTCCTTGCGGCCGTGCTCCTCGGCGGATTCTTCGTGATGTATCGATTCGGCATGCGCCAAATCACGCTGCGGCGCCAGCAGCAGGATTTCGTCTCGGCGGTGAGCCACGAGCTCAAAACGCCGTTGACCTCGATTCGCATGTACGGCGAGATGCTCGAAGCAGGCTGGGCCGGCGAGGACAAGCGGCGCACGTACTACGCGTATATCGCCGAAGAGAGCGAGCGCCTATCGCGCCTCATCGAGAACGTGCTCGCGCTCGCGCGCATGAACCGCGGCGAGGCGAGGCTCGAGCTCGTCAGCGCCACCGTCGGCGATCTCGTCGACATGGTGCGCTCGAAAGTCGCGACGGCGCTCGAGCGCGCCGGGTTCACGCTCGCGGTTACGCTGCCAGACGATCTGCGCACCGCCGTGCTGCGCGTCGATCGTGACGCATTCGCGCAGATCTTCATCAACCTCGTCGACAACGCGCTCAAGTTCGCGGCGCGCGCGCAGCGCAAGGAGATCGCGATCGCCGTGCGGCGCGAAGCCCGCGCAGTGCTCTTCTGCGTGCGGGATTACGGCCCCGGCGTGCCGCGCGGCAAGATGAAGAAGCTGTTCGAGCTCTTCTATCGGCCCGAGGACGAGCTCACGCGCACGACGACGGGCACGGGCATCGGCCTCGGGCTCGTCAAGCAGCTCGCGACGGCGATGCACGCGACCGTGGACGTGCGCAATTGCGAACCCGGCGCAGAATTCCGTCTCCTTTTGCCGACAGTCGACGATCTTGCCTGACTTAAGCGCAGGCTGACCGCGTGCTAAGATCGCGGCCCGCGCTCCGCGAACCAAAAGCATTCATACAGGGGATTCCGTCATGGTCTACCGCAATCTCGGACTCGTCATTGGTTTTTGTGCGCTCGCAAGCGCGTGCTCGCGCGAAAGCGACGCGCCCGCGCCCACCGCCGCCCCGGCAACGCCGGCTGCCGCGCCGGCGCCCGCACTGCCGGATTCCATTCGCGCCGCACGCGGCGGCTTCATCCCGGAAGGGATCGAGTACGACACCGACAACGCGCGCTTCCTCACGGGGTCGCTCGCGGAAGGTTCGATTTTCGAAATCGGCGCGGATGGCAGCGTCACGGCCGTGATCGAGGACCCGGATCTCAAGTCCTCCGTCGGCATCGAGGTCGACGAGGACCGCGATCGCTTGCTCGTCACGAATTCGGATAGCGCCGTGTTTCAGGGCCAGAGCAAAGGCCACGCGAAGCTCGGCGTCTACAACTTGAACACCGGTGAGCGGCTCGCAATGGTCGATCTCGGCGCGCTGCTCAATGCCGGACCCGACGCTTCGTTCTTCGCAAACGACGTCACGGTCGCCGATGACGGCACGATTTTCGTCACGGACACGATGCAGAACGTCATCTATCGCGTTGGCACCGACTATCAGGGGTCGGTGTTCCATCGGTTCTCACCGACGGCCGAGGGGTTCGCGGTCAACGGTCTCGTGTATGGTCCGGGCGCGTACTTGCTCGTCGCGGAGACGGGCGGCGGCAGCATATATAAGGTGCCGGTCGCCGATCCCGCATCGACGACGAAGGTAGAGCTCGCCGAGCCCGTCGTGGGTGCCGACGGCCTCACGTGGATGACCGGAGGCCGGCTCGCCGCCGTGCTCAATTCGTCGAGCCGCGTCGTTGCGCTCGCGAGCAGCGACGATTGGGCGTCGGCGCAAGTCGCCGGTGTTGCGACGTTCGAGGGTCAGGCGACGACGGGAGCCACGGTCGGGGACGCATTCTACGTCGTCGAGCCGCACTTCGCCGACGCGGACCCGCCGACGATCCTGCGCGCGCAGTTCTAAGGGCCAACGAGCTCGCGGATCGGTGGGTAGAACTGCGTGAACGTGCCGTCGAAGGCAGCGTGCTCGTTGTGGCACGTGATGCATTGATTCGGGGCGGGCACCATCGGGCTTGCGCTCACGCCTTCGGCGAATAGAAAGAACCCGCGCTCCTCGGCGAAGCGGCTGCGGTCGATGACGTGGATCTCGCGCGCCGTTAGATCGCCTTGCACGAATCCATTGAGCTCGGGCTCGGGCGCCGACGCGGTGCTATAGAAGGACAACAGCAGCATCGTCCCGTCGGCGTATTCCTTGTGCTCGAGCAGGTAGCGATAGGCCGTTGGCTCGATCTGCGTGACGTGGAACGTGCCGGGGTTCTCGGGCGCGAAGGAGAGCTCCGAGTAGCCCTGGCCGAGCGACGAGCCCAAGTGAATCCACTCGTCGATGTCGGCGGGGAAAACGAGCTCGCCGGCGGCGGTGTATTCGGCGACGTCGAGATTCCCGCCGGTTTCGGGAACTTGTGCCGAGCAAGCGTGACAAATGCCGACACCTAAGATGCTTGCAAAGGTGAGCCGCATGAACGTTCTCCTCGAGACTCGATCGGGCGCGGGCACGAATTGTATATGATCGGCCGCCATGTCCGTCACGAGATCCGATTATCTGCCCACGCGCGCCGATCTCGCGAGCATCGTGGAGCTCGCGAGCCAGATCGTATTGATTCAAGTTGGGCTCTTCGCCATGGGCGTGGTCGATTCGATCATGGTCGGCCACGTCTCGGCTGCGGCGCTCGCGGCCGTCGCGCTCGGTAACGTCTACTCCTTCGGTTTGCTTTCCTTCGGGCTCGGCGCGCTGCTCGCGCTCGACTCCGTGATCGCGCAGGCGCGCGGCGCGCGCGATCCGCTCGGCGTCGCGCGCGGTGTGCAGCGCGGCCTCGTGCTCGCGTTGGTCCTGAGCATTCCGACGTCGCTTGCTTTCCTGACGGTGGGGCCGGGGCTCGTGCTCATGGCGCAACCCGCCGAGCTCGTGCCGCTTGCGAGCGGCTTCGTCTACCGCATCCTGCCGGGAGTATTTCCGTTCTTCGCGTTTGTCGTTCTTCGGCAGGCCCTGCAGGCACATCACGAGACGCGCGCCGTCGTGGTGACGATCATCGCGGCCAACCTGCTTAACGTATTGCTCAACTATCTGTGGATCTACGGCAAGCTCGGATTCCCGGCGCTCGGCGTGCTAGGCTCGGCCTCGTCGACGCTCGTGTGCCGCTGCCTCATGCCGTTGATGCTGCTGGCGCTCGGCTGGCGACATCTCGCGCCGCATCTCAGGCATCTCGCGACGGACGTCTTCGCTCTTCGGCCGATGCTCCGCCTGCTCAAGCTCGGGCTTCCGGTCGGCACGCAGATGTTCCTCGAATGGGCCGCGTTCGGCACGGTCGCGTTCCTCATGGGCGCGTTCGGCACGATTCAGGTCGCCGCGCACCAAATCGCGATCAACCTCGCATCGTTGACGTTCATGGTGCCCGTCGGCATCGCATCTGCAGCCGCCGTGATCGTCGGCAACGCCGTCGGCCGCGGGGATCTCGCGGGCGTGCGCCGCTCGTCGGTCGCCGCGCTCGCCACGGGCATAGCCGTCATGACGATCGCCGGCGCCCTGTTCATCGGCATCCCGGCGATCCTCGCCGGGATCTACACGGGCGACGCGGCCGTGCTCGCGCTCGCGGTGCTGCTCCTGCCGATCGCGGGTGTGTTCCAGATCTTCGACGGCGCGCAGGCCGTATCGCTCGGCGTGCTGCGCGGCATGGGCGATACGCGCTCGCCGGTCGCGATCGCGATCGTTGGGTTTTGGCTCTGCGGCATGCCCGTGAGTCTCTGGTTGGCGTATCACGCGCGTTTAGGGGCCGTCGGCCTTTGGTGGGGATTCGTCGTGGGCCTTGCGGCCGTTGCGGTTTTCCTGGTCGCGCGCATCCGGAATCAGCTCAGGCGCGCCGTTGCACGCATCGAGATCGACATCCGGGCCTCGTGATAATATCGCGAACGGTTTTGGGGAGAGAATAACGAATGAACATCGCAAAGTTGGGCAGCGTCATAAAGGTGCTTCAGGGCGGCGAAGCAAAGAAGCAAAAAGAGCAAAAGGAGTTGTTCAACGAGGTGCTGCTCATGACGCTCGCACGCGCTTCTCGATCGGACGTGAACATTCACCCGGTCGAGGTCGATACGGTCAGAAAGCTCGTCGCCAAGATCACCGGCGAGCAAGTGACGGCGGCCGACGTGCGCGTCGCGGCGATGTCCGAGATCTATGAGACGACGCCGCTCGAAAAAGCTCTGCACCGCCTCGGCCACACGCTCGAGGCCGAGCATCGCGCGATGGTCGTCCAAGCGCTTGCCAAGGTCATTAGGAGCGATACGGAGGTGACCGTGCAGGAGATCGAATTCTTCAACATGGTCGCTGAGGCGATCGACGCGTCGCCGGCCGAGATCGCAGGCCTCGTCGGAACGAACTAACGGGCTGCGCCGGAGGGCGCATGCGCAAATCGCTCGCGTTGGTGGTCGTCGGACTCGCGGCGGGATTCGCGATCGCCGCCTGGTGGGGCGGAAACTCGCTAGCACCCACGGCCGACTCGCACGACTCGCTTTCGACTGCGCAAAGGCTCGACGCGCTCGAGCAGGAGCTCGCGACGGAAGCGCGACGCCGTCGCGAGATCGAGGCCGAGCTCGCGGTGCTCAATGACCGCATCGCGCCCCAAGGCGTGGCCGACGATTCCGCACGCGTCGATTCATTCGACTCTGCCGAGGAGCTCGTCGAAAGCGGCGAAGAGATCGCGGTCGCCGAACCGCAGGGTCCGCCCGCGGCTCGCCGCCGGCCGCCGTTCGGGCTCGACGATGAAGAGCTCGTCGAGCGTTTCATCGCCGCCGGGCTGACATACGAGCGCGCGCAATGGATCCTCGCGCGCAGCCAGGAGCTGCGCATGGAGGCGCTGCAGGCACAATACGATGCGGCGCGCGATGGCCGGCCGTTCGATCCGACGCTCGGCGCGTTCTCGCCCGCGGATACGCTGCGCGAAGAGCTCGGCGACGCGGACTACGAACGTTATCTGCAGGCGCTCGATCGCCCGACGAGCGTCCAGGTGCGAGACGTGCTCGCCACGTCGCCCGGAGCGCAGGCCGGCATCAAGCCCGGCGATCAGGTCGTTTCGTTCGACGGCGAGCGCGTGTTCGACATGAGCGACCTCAACCGGCTCGTGCTCGAGGGCGAGCCGGGCGAAATGGTCGCGGTCGACGTGGTCCGCGACGGACAACTCGTGCAACTGTACGTGCCGCGCGGGCCGATCGGGATCACCGGCGGCGGCCGCATCGGCCCCCCGTTTCGGTAGCGGATGGCGCACGGTTGGGATGGGCGATCGGTGTCGATGCTCGGCGTGACTTGTCGAGCACGCCGCCGTCGATAGTCACGCGGCTCCTTTACCGGATTGCCATTGTCACGAGCGCCGGCTGCCAGCTCAAGAGCACGAGCACGGTGAGCGTAGCGAGGAAGAAGGGAATCAACGCCCGCGTGATTTCGCCGACCGGCAGCTTCGTCAGCGCCGCCGATATGAAGAGACCCGCGCCGACCGGGGGCGTCAGAATACCCAACACGAGGTTGACGCAAACGACGACGCCGAAGTGGAAAGGATCGATGCCATAGTTGTTTTGCGCGACCGGCAACAGCAGGGGGACGACGATGATGAGCGCCGCGAGCGAGTCGATGAACATGCCGACGATCAAGAGCGCGGCGTTGACGAGCAGCAGAAATACGAATGGATCGCTCGAGAGCTCCGTCATCCACAGAGTCAGCCGTTGCGGCACTTCCTCGAATAGGATGACCCACCCGAAGACGTTCGCCGTTGCGATCAGGAACAGCACGATCGTCGAGTTGATCGCGGTGCGCAGCAGGATCTCGGGAAGCGCTCTGAGATCGAGCTCCTTATGGACGAATCGACCGATCAACACGGCCGCCAAAGAAGCAGCGGCCGCGGATTCCGTCGGCGAGAACCAGCCCAGGAGAATTCCGCCAACGATGATGACGGGCACGGAGCACGACGGCAGCGCTCTGACCAGAGCGCGCAGCATTTCCCGTCCCGAGAGCCACGGGCCTTTCGGGAAGTTGTACCGGAGACCGAGCACGGCGATCGCGATGATGAAACCCAGCGTCAGCAACAGTCCCGGGACGATGCCGGCAATGAAAAGGTCGCCGATCGCGATCTGGGCCAGCACGCCGAAAATCACGAAGAGCATCGACGGGGGAATGATCGGCGACAGAAGTCCGCCCGCGCATGTCGTCGCGGCCGCGAATGCGCGGCTGTAACCGGCGCGCTCCATCTCGGGCACCATCGCCTGGGACATGATCGAGATCTGCGCCGTCGCGGATCCCAAGATCGACGCCATCATCATGTTCGCGAGGATGTTGATGTACGCGAGACCGCCGCGAAGCCCGGAAACGAAAATACTCGCGAGATCGATGAGCCGGCGGATGAGCCCGCCGCGATTCATGATCTCTCCGGCGAGCATGAAGAGCGGAATGGCGATGAGCCCGTAGGCCTCTATGCCGCTGAAGAGCTGCTGGGCAAAGGACGCGAAGAGCACGTCGTTGCCCGACGCCTGAATGTAGATCAGCGCCGTTCCGAACAGCACGAAGGCGATCGGCACGCCGACAGCGAGCAGCAGCACGAAGGCGGCGGTGGTCATCATGCTTACGCCCCGGGGCGTGCGCCGATGCCGGCGGCCGGCGCGTCGTCGCGAGGTCCCTCGAGCAGATTCGCCAAGGCATGAATCGTCATGGTCGATGCCATCAGCGGCACGGCCAACCAGACCCAGAACTTCGGGATCGCGAGCGTGCTCGTCGGCTCCGCATAGATGAACTTGAACGTCTCCTGCGCGAATACGTCGAGATCGAACCCGGACCCGATGAGCGCGATCGGGTCATACCACCACCAGCAGAGAACCGACAGCGTGACGGCGCAGAAGAGCAGGACCGCATCGGCGATCCTGGCGACGCTGCGCCGGATGTTTGCGGGAAGGAGGTCCGTGACGAGCGTGACGGCTACGCCCGCGCGCATCCTGACCATTGCCGACGCGCCGATCAGCGTCATCCAGACCATCGTGTAGATCGCGAGCTCGTCGCCCCAGAAGACGGGGACCCGTGCTGCTGCGGTCACGACGTTGAACAAGATGAGCAAGACGAGCGCGCCCGCGAGAACGGTGATGAGTCTCTTCTCAAAGCCCAAGATTGCGTTCGAGGCTCGGGAGACGAAGCGCATGGCCGGGGCGCGCGGTTCGGCCGGCTATTGCGCGCCGGATGCGCCGGACTCGGCGGCCGCGAGGCGCCGAAGGCGCGCGAGCACAGGCGCCTTTTGCCGCCACGACTCTTCCCATTGACCAAGAACGGCGCCGAAGAACTCCGGACCCACTTCCCGTACTTCGATGCCGGCGTTCTCGAGCTCGGCCGCGTACTCGCTTTCTGCTTCGATGTACGTTGCGGCGATGCTCGCGAAGTGCTGCGCCATGAGCGCGGATATCGTCGCGCGCAGCTCCGGATCGAACCCACGCCACTTGGCGGCCGAGACGAGGCCGACCATCGGGAACATCATGTGATTGGAGAGAACGACGGTCTCGCCCAACTCGTAATACTTCTGCTTCCAGATGTTCTCGAGATCCATGTCGAGGGCGTCGATCTGCCCATTGGCGAGGGCGTCGTAGACGGATCCGAGCGGCATTGGGATCGGCGCAGCGCCGACGAGCACGTAGAAGTCTCTGATCGGGTCGAGCGGGGTGATGCGCAGCTTCAAGCCCCGCAAGTCATCGAGCGACTGCACCGAATCGCGGGAAATGATCTGCCGCATGCCGGCGAGCGAGTAACCGATGCCGACGACGCCGAGTCGCGCCGGCAGTTGGTCGAGCAGCGCGCGCGCTTCGTCGCTCGCAAGCAACTTCGCGGCGGCCGCGACGTCTTTCGCGAGGTACGGAGCGTAGAGGGCTCCGAACTCGGGGATGCGGTTCGTGATCTCGGCGATCGGCATGAACGCCATGTCGAGAGCGCCCGTCTGCAACTGCTGCAGCATCTGCGCGTCGTTGCCGAGCTGGCCTGCCGGAAAAACCGCGATGCTGTGCGCGCCCTGCGTGCGTGCCGCGAAATCCGCCGCGAACGCATTGGCCTCGATGGTCCAAACATGGGTCGGGGCCGTCGGCACGCCCATTCGAAACCGGTCGGCGAGCGCGTCATCCGGTGCAAACACGACCAAGCATGCAACCGCGGCCAAGTAACGCCAGCAACTCGCGCGACTCGAGATACGGAGCTTCATCCGCGCATTATACGGGCACGCTTAATCGGGCAGGCTTCACGGTATTGTCAGTCGCATTCGATTCGGTCATCGATGCGACGACAGATGCTCGGCCAGCCGAACTCGTCCCAGTATTCGACGAGGCCCAGATCGAGGAGCAGGCGCTCGAAATCGGGATGTTGACGTGTCTCGTGGAACAGGGGCATCCAGATGAACCACGTGTTCATGCCCGTATGCTCGAACGCGGCGGCAAGGAGCTGCATGGCAAGGTCGTCGTCGCCAAAAAACGCTGCCCACAAAGCCAAGTGGATCTTGCCGACGTTTGTCTCGAAAGAACCTTCGGTCTGCGCGAGCCTCGCAATCTCCGCCACGCCCTCGCCGGGAGAATCGAGATACACGCTCAAGTCGTGGCTCGCCGGGCGCTTGGGCAAAGAAGCATCGACGGTGCGGGTGCGACCGAGCCGCAAGTAAAACTCGTGTAGTCCTCCGAACCACGCGTCGCCGTGCAGAGCGTTACCTCGTGCGAAGATTTCCTCTTCTTGGTCCGTTTCGCCGAGCAGGCCGTGGATCGCGAGCAGATAGGCCAACCCAACGGGGTCGATCGGCGCCCGCTCGAGCATTGCCTCTACGTTACGGCGCGCCTCCTCGAAATAGCCGACTGATACGTTATGCAGTACGTATGCTCTGTTGCCCCTGCGGCCGCCGAGATCGAACGCGGCGCGGTATTCGCGTTCCGCCTCTACCCAATCGCCGAGTCTGTCGAGAACGAGTGCGTTGATCGCGCGAACGAAAATGGATTCCGGGCGGAGATCGACCGCACGCTTCGCGCCGCGCCGCGCCGCCGCGCCGAGCTCCGCCGCTTGCGCGGGCGGTGAGAACGCGAGAAATTCGGCTTGGCTGCCGGCCTTCGCGGCCCAAGCTTCTGCGAAATCCGGATCGATCTTGAGCGCCTCGTCGAGTAGTTCGATGGCCCGTGTTTGGTCACCGGCGGTCATGACTTCCCGAGTCGTGGCCGCCAAGTAGAGCTCATAGGCCCGTATATTGTTGGTCGGACGAGCCGCGAGGCGTTCCGCCTCCTGTGGCGTCAACCGGATCTTCAACACCGATGTGATCGACGTCGCTATGTCGCGCTGAATGGCGAATATGTTTTCCGTCGTGAACTCGCGTTCGTAGCTCTCCGCCCATAGTTGCCTACCGGTCGGTGTATCGAAGAGTCGGGCGTAGACCCGCAGCGCGTCCCCGGCTCGTTGAACGGTGCATTCGAGGATCGAGGCAGCGCCGAGCTCGCGACCGATCTCGGACGGACCTCGCAGTTCTGTGCTGGAGGGCGCGGCGGGCGTCCTTTCGACGACGTTGAGCGCGCCGATCTTATGGAGCTGCGTAAGGAGTTCGTTGCGTAGTCCAGCGCCGAGGAACGCCGCGTTCTCATTGGTGGCGCTGTGATTCTCACAGGGCAACACGGCGATCGAGGAACGTTGCGCAACCGAACCTGTGGCACGCGATGCGTATTGCTCGACGGCAACGAGTCCGAGCCCGATGAACACGAGTCCCGCGAGAGCATAACGTACGTTCCAGAGTCTGCGTGCCTCTTGCGGGGACTCTGCTCGTGGACCCGAGTCGACAATCTCGACGTCGGGGATGAGGCGATACCCTTGGCCGCGAATGCCTTCGACGTAACGCGGCGCGTCGACCTGATCGCCGATCGCCTGCCGCAGCATCATGACGCGCTTGGCCAGATTCTCGGGAGTGACGATGCGCCTTGGCCCCCATACCCTCGTGGCTAGCTCATCGTGAGTCACTAGATTCGGCGCCGCTTCGACGAGCACGCGCATGAGCTCGTAGCTGAGCTTGCTGAGGGGAATCGCTCCATCGGCGCGCCACAGCCGGCGCTGACCGACGTCGAAGGTGAGGTCGGCAAAGCGGTAGCGCCGCGGCGCTTTCGATCCTGGTACGCCCGAGACGGAGTCCACGTCTCCCCGATTCCGAGGTGATCGGTGTTCTTGTGGTCGGGCGATTTTCCGCGATTTTCCGCTGCTTGTCAGCTAGCGCGTCGCTGCTGGTATCTCGCGCGATTCGACGGCTTACATAAGCATCTCGATCTTCAAATCGGCGTCGGCATAGTCGAGCTCGAAACCCCTCGACTTCACCGCACGCGCTTGGCCATGCCCTGGAACACGTTGTTGGCTGGGTTCGTCTGGATCATCCACATCGTGAAGCCGAATGGGCCATCGAGCTGGATCTTGAACGTCACGTTGGCCGCGTCGAGAAACTGCACGGTGCCGCTGCAGTCGTCGTTGATCGTATAGATGCCGGGGGCGCCGCCCGTAGGAGGCTGAAGGATGTTGCCGAGGTCGCCGAACGGGTTCGCGACCGCAAGCCCCGGCGTGGTCAGCGTGCCGTCGCCGTTGAACTGGAGGACTTCGAGGATCGCCTTGGGAACCCAGAGAGTGCCAGGTGTACTGGTTGGGGGTCGCGTGAACCCGGTTGCGCTAAAGACGTATTGCCCTCTCAGGAACTCTGTCTTGCACTTGAGATCCGCTGCGGCAAGCCCTGGAAGGCACAGTATCAGCGCGAGGGTGGCTGCGCATTTAGTCATGAGGCCTTTCATTGTCGTTCTCCTAGGTATGGTTGAGGTTGACGCGGAGAACTGTGGCTGTCTCTGCAGGAAGGGTCCATGCCGACAGCATGACAACTGCGCGAAAAGCGCATGAATACTCGCGGAAAAGGCGGACTAGCTCAGAAGGAGCTCGTCAGGCGGCCAAATCGATTCTGCCGAGGTAAACGCTCTTCCCGAGGTTGACGTCGAGCCGCTTGGCTTCGCGGCCATCGACCTCGATGACGACGCCATAGCGGCCGCTCTCGGGCGGCAGCCCGTCGATTTTGAACTCACCGAAGACGTCGGTTACGGCTTCGCCGACGACGGAGCCCGAGCTCTCGAGCTTCACTTTGGCGTTCGCGACGCAGTCGGTCACGCCGTTGACGGTCTTGATGACGGTGCCGCCGACGAACTCGTGTGTATAGCGATGCAGATTCTTGTAATGCACGCGCGGCTTTGTCGCGAGCTCGGGCTTGAGGTCCTCGAGCCCCTCGCGGGATTTGATCTTGACCATCTCCTCATCGGTGACCTTGACGGCCTTGAGCGCGCCGGTCGCGCACACGGTCACGCAGCGGGGCTCCTTCCAGCCGCGGTCGAGCAGGTGCGCGTCGAAGAACCAATGCTGCGGAAGCTCGAGCTCGTCATTCCAGACGATAGCGCCATAAGGGCAGGCGTCGGCAATGGCCTTCTGGCCCTTGGCCTTGACGGGATGGATATGCACGATCCCATCCGCGCGTTTCGTCACAGCGCCGTCCTTCGCCGCCTTGATGCACGGCGCATCGTCGCAGTGTTGGCACATCACGGGCAGATACGCGACGTCCATGACGGGGCCCGAGCCGCGCTCGCGGCACTTGATGTCGATCCAGCGGTGCTGGTGCCGCGGCATCGGTGCTGCGTAGCCCGCGAATTCGTTGCCGACGTGCTCGTCCTGGTTCGCGAGCGTGCAGAGGTTGCAGTTCGTGCACTTGGCGACGTCGACGATGAGATTCCACTTGCGTCGTGGCGCCATTGCCCCCGTCTTCTCGGTCGTCATGCGACTGCCCTGCGGGCCGACGCCGCGACCGCGCGTTGTTGCTCGACGGGCGCTGCGCTCTCGGCCGCGTTCCATTTTTCGACTTCGATGAGGCAACAACTCGCGCTCATCGAATGCGCCTTGCTGATCTGCGACTTCTTCGAGGACAAGAGGTTCACGCAGCCGCCGCGGTCGGTAGAGCTCCCGGGCTCGCCAACGGGATCGTAGACGCCCGAGGAGGCGTAAGCGTGCACGACGCCCCGGAGCATGCGCTGCGTGACCTTCGCAGCGCAGACCACGGACCCGCGCTCGTTGTACAAACGAACGAGATCGTTGTCGCGAATACCGCGCGCCTGCGCGTCCTCGGGATTGATGCGCATGACCCAATAATAGTAACCGTCGACGAGCACGCGATGATCGGGGATGTCGTTGAGGAAGCTGTCCTTACGGTCGCTCTGCGTGTGGAACGAGAACCGCGGATGCGGCGAGATCAGCTGCAGCGGAAAGTCCTCGTAGCCCTTGGCACTCGGGAACTCCGCCGCACGTTGATACTTCGCGATCGGCGGCCGGTCCTCGCTATCCGGATCGAAGCGCTTCAAGCTCTCGCATTCGAACTCGATCTTGCCGCTCTGGGTTTGCAAACCCTTCAAGTATCCTTGCGAATAATCCGACGGCAGCGGCATCGGCTCCGGCACGTCCTTCTTTCTGCCCTCATAAAACCAATTCCAAGAGAGCGGGGCGCGCTGCTCTTCTTTCTCCGTCGGGACGACGAAGTAGCCTTTGCGAACGAACTGCTTCCACGAGATGTGCTTCGGCAGATCCGATCCATCGAATTGCCGTTTCACCCAGCCGAGCTCGCCGACGCCTTCGGTGAAATAGGCCGCGAGCTCGAGGCGCTCGCAGATCTTTTGGAAGATCCAGAAATCCGATTTCGACTCGCCGAGCGGCTCGATGCACTTGTGTTGAAAGACGATCACGCGATGGTTGAGCTGCTGCTCGCCATGATGCGCGTAGCCGCCGAGTCCCGCCCACTCGCTGATGTCGTACCTTTCGAAGTTCGTGCACGCCGGCAAGATGATGTCCGCGAACTCGGTGTCGCCGTGGAGCCAAATGTTTTGGCTCACGAGAAACTCGAGGTTCTTGTGCCGGAACATGTCGATGTAGCGGCTGCTGTTCGGCATCGACGCGATCAGCGAGCCGCCGTACTTCCAGAGCATGTGCACGGGCGAGAACCCGGGCTTCGGATAAGTGATCTTCTGGAACTGCGCTTCGATGCTCGAGCCGTTCCACGTGTAGCCTTCGGCTTTGCCGTCGATGATCGCCTCGGGCAGCTGCATGCGCGGAATGACCTGCGTGTTCGTGTTGATCGATGGCAACTGCGGCATGCGCTGGTAGAGCACGACACCCATGGCGGTGTGGCTGAAGTCGCCCGACATCCCGCCCTCGGCGTATCCCGGGAAGTAGAAGTTGAAGTCGAGCGGTGTGCCCCACTGGAGGTTGCCCATGTTGACGCCGGGTTTACCGAGCCCCTGCATCGCGATGAGGCAGACCATCGTGCGCGCCCATTGGATGCCCGTCGCATTGCGGCACGCGCCGCCGTGGCCGTTGCCCCAAGCGCCCGCGCCCAAGTACGTCTTCTTGCGCGCCCACTCGCGCGCGAGCGCGCGCACGTCGCTCGCAGGCACGCCGGTCTCGGCCTCTTGCCATTCGGGGGACTTCGGGATGCCGTCTTCCTTGCCGACGACATAGTCGCGCCACTTCTCGAAGCCGTGCGTGTGCGTCTCGACGTATTTCTTGTCGTAGGTGCCCTCGGTCATCCAGACATAGGCGATTGCGAGCGCGAGCGCGGGGCACGACGTCGGGCGTGGTGCGATCCACTTGCCGCCCAAGAGCTGAATCGAGTCGTTGAAATACGGATCGATGTGCACGATCTTGATGCCGGCTTCGTTGAGCCACTGCCGGCGAATCGTGCCTTCGAGCGCGCCGTAGGCGCCGCTGTTCGATTCCGGGTTGCTCGACCAGAACACGACCATCTCGGCTTCTTTGAGCAAGTCCTCG
>DATBLZ010000143.1:0-5225 GCA_036555065.1 Gammaproteobacteria bacterium | reverse complement strand
CTGCGCGCCCAGGGCGCCATGACGAACGAGCTCATCGAGCAGCGCGTCGGGCTCTTGCTCGACAACGGCGAAACCGGGTTCGCGCGCACGATCACGCGTCGCTTGCCGCCGGAGCGCGCAAGCCGCCTGATCGAGCGCGCCGATTTCATCGACCGACCCGCGCCGACGCTCGACGCCTGGCTCGCGAGCCCGGAACGGAGTGCCGACATCGCTGCCGTGCGCGACGGCTTTGCACAGCTCGCGCGCGTTGCGCCCGACGCGGCGCTCGACCGCTTTGCCGCGGTGGCCGCACGCGCCGGAAGCGAGGCGGAAGCCGCCGAGCTTTCGCTTGGGCTCGCGTTGGGGCTCGCATGGGACCGTCGGTCCGAAGCGCTCGACTATTTCGCGCGCGTTCCTGAACCGGCGCTCGACGATACCGCGCGCGCATGGCAGGCGCGTGCGGCAATGTGGGCCGGCGACTGGGAGCTCGTTGCCGCGGTCATCGCGGCGATGTCGGAGCCCGTCCGTGCGCAGGTCGCATGGCGGTATTGGGCAGCACGCGCCGCGGCTGGGCGCGGGCTGCAAGCGGACGCCGAGGCGGAGTACGGCGCGATTCTCGATACGGACAACTACTATTCGGCGATGGCGGCAACGCGCCTCGGAAAACGCGTCGAGCCGCGGCAGATGCCGTTCCCGCCCGATGCCGCGGCGATCGATGCGATCGCCATGCGCGCCCCGTTCCAACGCGCGCGCGAGCTCAGCCTCGTGGGTCTGCGCAATCTCGCGACGGTCGAGTGGCAGTACGGTTACGCGGAGCTCCCGGAAGACGCGCGCCCGCAAGCGATTCATCTCGCAGCGCGCTGGGAGCTCTACGACGTCGCCGTCGCGACCGCGACGAGCTTCGGCATCTTCAACGACTACGAGCTTCTCTATCCGCGGCCCTATCACGATGAGATCGTCGCCGCTGTGAAGCTCACCGATGTCGACCGCGCGTTGCTCTACGGGATGCTGCGTCAGGAGAGCCTGTTTCGCCCCGACGTCGCTTCGCCGGCCGGCGCGCTCGGCGTCGCGCAGCTCTCGTATACGACGGCGCGCGCGACCGCGCAGCGCTGGCAGCTGCCCGTGCCGAAACGCACGGATCTATTCGATGCCGACGTAGGAATTACGCTCGGCGCCGCGCACCTCGCCGATTTGCTCGTGCAGTTCGACGCCGAGTTGCCGGCCGCTCTCGGCGCCTACAACGCCGGGGACGCCGCGGCCGCGCGCTGGTTGCCCCCGAAGCCCATCGACAGCGATGTCTGGATCGAGAACATTCCCTACGACGAGACGCGCGCCTACGTGCGCCGCGTGCTCTGGCACAGCCTCGTGTTCGCGTGGCTCGAGACCGGACGCGCGCAACACCCGCGGAGCTGGCTCGAGAAGATCGGCAAGTAGCGGCTGTCTATAACGCCAGCTGCCAATAGCCGACGTTGATCCAGCGGCCGAACTTCCAGCCGACTTCCTCAGTCTCGCCGACTTTACGGAACCCGAGCTTCTCGTGCAGGCTCACGCTTGCCGCGTTCGGCAGCGCAATCACGCCGAGCGCGCGGTGGAGCTGCTGCGTGCGCAGGCGCTCGATCAATGCGCCGTAAAGCTCGGTGCCGACGCGGCCGCGGTGCGCGTCGTGAGCGACGTAAACAGTCGTCTCGACGGTAAACCGGTACGCGCTGCGCGCGTGGAAACGCGAAGCGTATGCGTAACCGACGACGCGCGCGTCGCGTTCGAGCACGAGCCAAGGGAAATCGGCAGTCACGGTCGCGATACGCTGCGCCATATCGGCGGCCGCGAGCGGCGTTTCCTCGAACGTGACGGTCGTATTCTTGATGTAGTAGTTGTAGATCGCCACGATCGCGGCGGCATCGGCGGCAGTTGCGGCGCGAATCATGGGGTTCTATTGTTGCAGTGTTGGGGCCTCGGCACGAGGGCTTATGAACCGCAAAGAGCTCGACGCATTCGTCGCCCATTACGAGCTGCCCCACGGAAGCGTCGAGGCGGCGCTCGAGCTCGCAGGGGCGCGGCCGTCACGGGCCGATCTTGCGGCCTTTGCCGTCCGCCTGCTCAAACTCGCAGGCGTCTTGTCGCTGGCCGCGGGCCTCGTGTTCTTCATTGCCGCCAACTGGGAAGCGCTCGCCGTGCGCGGCCGCTTTGTTCTCGTCGAAGTCGTGCTCGTGCTCTGCGTCGTGGGCGCACTTTGGAAGCCGCCGCCGGTCGCGCTCGGCCGCTACGCGTTGCTGCTTGCGTTCATTGCGACGGGCGCCTTGCTTGCGCTCTTCGGCCAGACGTATCAGACCGGCGCCGATGTCTACGAGCTCTTCCTCACGTGGACGCTCTTGGGCGTGCTCTTCGCGCTCGCGGGACAGTGGAGCGTCACGTGGGCGGCCTGGGTACTCGTGCTCAATATGGCGCTGTCGCTCTATTTCTCGTGGCAACCGCAGAGCGGCTGGCTGTGGTTCCTGCTCCGCGCATTGGGTTCGCAGGGCTCGGCGCTTCTGCTCGTGCCGATGATCGTGAACGTCGTGCTGTGGCTGGCGAGCGGGCGTCTGCAAAACGGGCGCTGGGCGGCGCTCGCGCCCGCGTGGCTCGGCCGGTTCGCGCTGGCCTGGGCCTTCGCCTACGGCACATGGGCCGGCATCTTCGCAATCGTCGGCAGCGATCCGGACTTCACCAACAATTCCTCCGACGCATTCACTCTACTCGTGCTACTCGGTCTCCTCGCGGCGATCGCGGTGTTTGCGGCACGCCGACGCCGCGACGTGTTCCCGCTCGCGCTGATCACCGGCTGCCTCATCGTGCTCACGACGACGGCGCTCGGCCAATTTCTCGATTTCGATGAGATCGGCGTGTTCTTCTTGCTCTCGCTCTGGCTCATCGTGAGCTCGACGGTTGGCGGACGGCTGCTCATGGGCGTCGTGCGCGCATGGCGCGCCGCGGCGGACGAACGATGAGGCGCGCGCTTTCGCTCGATGAGCTCATCGACGCGCTCGTCGAGCGTAACCTCATTCGCCGCAAGGCCCCGCTTGCCGAGCCGGCCGACGATCGGCCGTGGTACATCAGCGTGATACTCGGCGCCGCGGGCTGGCTCGCCGGGCTCTTCGCGTTGGCCTTCGTGGGCGCGCTCTTCACGCCCGAAACTCCCGGCGGCTTTGCTTTTGCGGGCCTCGTGATGCTCGGCGCCGGATTCGGCCTCTACGCGGCCGGCCGCAGCGCATTTTTCGACCAGCTCGCGCTCGCGCTCTCGATCGCGGGTCAGCTCGCGCTCGCGTGGGCCGCGGCGGACTCGACAGAGTCGGCGGCCGCAACAGCAGCGCTCGTGACTTTGATGCAAGTGGTGCTCTTGGCCGCGATGCCCAATCGCATGGCCAAGGTGCTCGCCGCGTTCTTCGCGTGCATCGCGTGGGCACTCGCGATTCGTTTCGCGCTCTGGGGTGAGACGCTGCTCAGCGACGTGAGCAGAGAGGTCCCCCTCGGGCTCGCGCTCGTGAGCTGGCTCGTGATCTGGGCGCCGCTGATTGCCGGGGCGGAAGCGCTGATCGCATTCGAGGCGCGGTGGATGGCCGGCGCGGGGCAGAGGCTCGCGCGCACGGCACTGACCGGTCTCCTCATGGCGCTTGCGATCGCGACGTGGGCATCGGAGCCGCTCGGGAGCCTCGTTTTCTGGTCGCCGCCCCGAGAGACGTACGTCAACTGGCTCGTGCTGTGGCCGCTACTCGGCGCGGCTACGTCGTTGTTCGCCGCGGTTTGTGCCTATCGCCTGCAAAGTCGCGCGCTCGTCGGATTCGCGATCGCAGGCGGGCTTCTGCACGTCATGCAATTCTATTACCTGCTCGGCACGACGCTCGTCGTCAAGTCCATGATCATGCTCGCAGTCGGCGTTGCGCTTCTGCTCGCCGCGTGGGGTTTCGGACGCCGACCCGCACGGTCGCCGGGGAGCCCACAATGAGCGCCAGCGTCACGCGTATCGTCGCAGTAGCGGGTCTCCTCATCGTGCTCGGCGCCGTGAATTACTCGATCTACGGCAAAGAAGAGACCATTCGCTCCGGAGAAACCGTTTACCTCGAGCTCGCGCCCGTCGATCCGCGCTCGCTGATGCAAGGCGACTACCTGGCGTTGCGGTTCCGTCTCACGGGAGAGATCGCGGCAGCACGCCTGGCCGGCACTCTCGCGGACAGCGAGCGCACCGCCCCGCTCGCCTTGGACGACCGCCGCGTTGCGACGCTCGGCTCGGCGAACGACACCGGGCTACGAATGCGCTTCCACATTCTCGGCTTTGAACAAGTTTGGCTCGGGACGAACGCCTACTTCTTCGCCGAGGGCACGGCCGACCGCTACGCGACGGCGCGCTACGGCGAGTTCAGGCTGAGCGCTGCGACGGGCGAAGCCGTGCTCGTCGGCTTGCGCGATGAAAACCTGAACAGTCTTTAGCTCAGCGGTCCGGCGCCGCGAGCGTAATTCTCGGAAACGCCCATGCGCCTGAGACGATCTCTTCGCGCGGCAAGTAATACCTGGCCACGATATCGAATCGGCCGCCCGGCACCTCGAGGCAGTTCAGATCGGAGCCCTCGCAAGCCCGTTTGAAGACGAACGTCACTGTGCCGTTGGCGTTTCTGACCGCGGTCGTGTCATTGAAGTGGTAACGATCAGCAGCGTTCGGGTGCAGGAAGCCGCCGCGTTCCGTGTCATACACGGTAACCGACCAGAAGGCGTCGACGGGCGGCGCTGTCGTCGTCACCGAGTAGGTCCCGTTGCCGCCGCGCATTTCGTTTCCTGCTGCGTCGAAATAGATGGCCTCAAACGCGCTGTGCGTCGGATCGGGTCCGCCCCAGCCGCCCTTCGTGCCTGCGGCGTGGTAGAGGTACGGCACATCCCGTCCCGGCTCCCGGCCGGGACCGACGACGGTCCTGCTGAACGGCACCGTCGCGAAGACCTCGTCCATGCGCCGTTGCGCCTCCGCAACGACGTCCGGCGAAAACACGCTCAGCAGGTCGACCTGCGGAAACTCGTTAGGTTGCGCGCCGTTGATTCGGAGTCCGGCGAAGAGTTCCTTGGCGGCTGCGACATCGTCGGGATCGTTCTCGTCGCGCACCTCGACGCGCGCGATGACCACGGACAACGCCGACGGCACCTCGATCGCCTCGCCTTCGAATCGCTGCGGCCGAGCGCCGAAATACAATGTGTACTTGCCCCTCGGAAAGACGATATTCCGATAG
>DATBLZ010000126.1:0-3256 GCA_036555065.1 Gammaproteobacteria bacterium | reverse complement strand
GCCCCGTCAGGCCGTGCCTGACCCGGAATCGGCAGCCGCGAATCAGCGCCGTTCGCGCGGCCGCGCTTCGTTGATGCGCAGCGCCCGTCCGCCGAGCTCTTTTCCGTTGAGATTCGAGATCGCAGCTTCGCCTTCGCTTTGATTCGGCATCTCTACGAAGCCGAATCCACGCGACCGTCCCGTCTCGCGGTCCATGAGGATCTTGGCCGACGTGACCGTGCCAAAAGGCGCGAACGCGTCGCGAAGCTCACCGTCCGTCATCGTGTACGAAAGATTCCCGACATAGATATTCATCGAAGAAGTCTCACTATCCCCCCCTTGCGGCACTCGAAACTCTACGGCGGCGCTCGCGGGGGGTCAACGGGCAGAACGTAATGCGCGAGGCAGCTGAGAAGCAGCACCACAAAGGCCGCGAGCCAAACGTAGAGTCCGCTTGCAAACGTAAAATCGGGCACGGTCGTGCCCGCGCGTTCGAGGACAGCGGCCGCGCTGAAGCTCGTGACGGCGAGCAGGAGCGCCAACACGACGACTGCCCGTGCGAGTCGCGGTACCCCGCCGGCGCACAGGCCGGCCGCGAGGATGAAGAGCGGATTCGCAAGCCACGCGTAGACGCCGGAATCGAGCGCCTGCCAACCGCGGAGGAGCAGGTCGCTGCCGCGGAACACGGGGCCGCCGGCGATCGCGGCCGCGGGCAACGCGAGCGAGATAGCCCAAAGTCCGATGGCGAGCGCCGCACCGCCGCGCTCGACCGCGCGTGAGGTGATCGTCACGGTGCAGGCGGCGTGCGCCGCGATTCGCTCGAGCGCGCGCTCACGGTGTTCGGCGCTCGAGCCGCGTGAGGCGGACGTCGATCTCGTCGCCGATGAATTCGGCGTCGTAGTCGACGTAGACCGCGGTCGGGTAACCGAGCGCCGCGTCGTACCGCGCGCGCACGGTCGCGTTGCGCTCGAGCGCCCCCTCGATGAGGCGGAAGAGATCGTCGATCGTCCAATAGAGATCGGTGCTGCCCTCGCGCGCGGGCACCTCGCGCGCCGAATCCCCGAAAAGGTGGTAAACGCGCTCGACGGCGCCGTCGGCGACGACCACGACGGTTTCCGGCGGTGTATCGCGGTGGCATTCGCAGTATTTGTTGTAACCGTACTCGTAGCTCGCAAGACCCGCTGCCGTCCACCGCGCCCAGCTCGCTTGAAGCTCATCGACGGCGGCAGCGCCGGCGCGCGGAGCCTGCGCGGCCGCGAGCGCGCACGCCGCGAATAGGGCAGCCCGCACGTAGGCTTCGAGCTTCTGGATCATGCGCGCGAATTCTAACGCAGCCGGTTCATACAGGCTCGAGCTCGCCGGCGTGCTGCTCCCAATTCGCGCCGTCGAACGGCTGCACCTCTATGGAGCGTATCGAGCCCGCGTCGAGGCAACGCGCATTGACGCTGATGCCTTGCGGATGCGAGCGCGGCACGTAGAACGATTTCACGCCGCAGGTACGGCAGAAAAGGTGCGTCGCCGTGCCCGTGTTGAACTTGTAGCTCGTGAGCTCCTTCTCCCCGGCGACGAGCCGGAACGCCGATTTCGCGACGATGAAATGCAAGTAGCCCGATTTGCTGCATATCGAGCAATTGCACTCGCTGACCTTGAGATCCGCCGGGCCCTCGACCTCGAAGCGCACGCGCCCACAATGACAGCCGCCGCGGTGCGTCGTCATGGCACGCTGCGTGTCCGGCGCGCGGCTTGCCAAATCAGGACCGAAGCCGCGAGCAGCACCAGATTCAAAACGCCGATCCAGCGCGGCCAGTCCCGCACATACAAAAGCATTGCTCCCACCGGGAGGAATGACGCGAGGAACGCCATGAAGAGAACCACGTGGTGGCCCTTGACCGACGCGATGACCGCGAAAACGGCGAGCATTGCCATGAGCCAAGCAACCGCAACGCCCACGCCCGACATGCCGATCGCCGGGCTCGGAAACCAGATCGCGTACATCCACAGAATGCTCGTGACTGCGCCGCTGAGCGCACCGAGCGCGCGGCCTGCAACCTTCACTACCGACGCACTCCTTCAGATTCCAGCGCGCGCTGACGCGATCACGATCGCCGCGGCGAACAGAGCAAGCCCGATCCCGATGCCGAGGCCGGCGCCGATCGCCGCGCCGATCGCGAGGTTGCCGAAATACGCGCCGATGAAAAGGCCGAGCACCGTGCCCCACAATGCGGCCGCCGGCAGCGCGATTGCGCCCCAGCGCGGAAACGCCGGCGTAGGCTTTGGAGACGGTTCGTCGGCCATGCGCGCTCGGACCTTTCCGGCGAATGATACTCCGCTCGAGTCCTACGCGCGGTCACGCGGGAGGATGAACCGGGTCCGCTGCGGGCGTCCCGACGACCGTGGCCCACGGCCGAACCCACCAGCGCGTCACGAGCCCATTCTTGACGTAGGGATCCGCGATCGCGAACCGCTCGGCGACGGCCGCGCTCGGGCCTTCGAACCAAAGCACAGCGCCGTCGGCGTTATCGGCATACGCGCCCCCGAGCAGGAGCTCGCCCCGGCCGTGCGCGCCCCAAGCGAGCTCGAGGTGCTCGCGGCGATAGGTATCGCGCCTGGCGAGGAAGTCCGGCGCATAGTCATAGAAGAGCAGGAAATGCATTAGAGCTTCTGGATGATGAGCTTGCCCGGCGGCGGCGGTTTCACTTCCTTGTCCTTGTACATGGCTCGATCCGCGACGGTCATGATTGCCTGCACTGTGCTGCCGTCCTCGGGGAAGCTGCCGACACCGACGCTCACCTTGATCCTGACGATCTTGACGTTGACCTCGAGCGTCGTCTGGAAGACGGCGTTGCGAACGCGCTGCGCGACGTCGCGCGCGATATCGCCGCCGACGTGTGCGAGCAGCACGACGAACTCGTCGCCGCCGTAGCGCGCGACGACGTCGCTCGGGCGCGTGATTCGCACGAGCGCTTCACCGACCATTTGGATCGCGCGGTTGCCGGCCTCGTGCCCATAGGCATCATTGATGCTCTTGAGCCGCTCGATGTCCACCATGAGCAGCGCATACGCGCTGCCCGTGCGCACCGAAGTGTCGTGCTCGCGTTGCGCAAGATGCTTGAATGCGCGCATATTGTAGAGCATCGTGAGCTCGTCGCGGTCCGAAAGCGCGCGAATACGCGCCTTGGCGGTGTGAATGTTCTCGGCGAGCAGCGTCGTCAAGAACGCAACGAGAACGAACGGCGCCATGACGCCGACGACACGCAGCGCCAGGCCGAGATCGAAC
>DATBLZ010000120.1:0-26712 GCA_036555065.1 Gammaproteobacteria bacterium | reverse complement strand
GTCCCCGGGCTCGTCACCCATCAATGGTTCATCCCGACCGTGCCCGGCACCTACGAGATCCTCTGCGAAGAGCTCTGCGGTACGGGCCATTTCGCGATGCGCGGCAAGGTCGTCGTCGACGAGCAGGCCGCTTACGACGCCTGGCTCGCGAGCCGCCCCACCTTCGCAGAGACCCAGCAACGGCCGGAAGGCAATGCGGCCGTCGGTGCCGGGACCTATGCCGTCTGTGCCGCGTGCCATGGGCCGCAGGGTGAAGGCAACGTCGCGCTCAACGCGCCGAAGCTCGCGGGCCTCGATAGCTGGTACATGCGCCACCAGATCGCGAACTTCCAAAACGGCGTGCGCGGCGCGGATCCGCAGGACATGTACGGCGTGCAGATGGCGCCGATGGCACGCACGCTCGTCAACGCCGAATCTGTCGAGAACGTGCTCGCCCATATCGCGACGCTGCCCGACACACCCGCAGCCCCGAGCGTGCTCGGCGACGCCGACCGCGGCCGCGCGATATTTACGACGTGCGCAGTCTGCCACGGCCGGGAAGGCCAGGGGCGCTGGGGCACGAACGCACCCAGGCTCGCGGGCATGAGCGACTGGTATCTCGTCCGGCAGCTCACGAACTTCCGCGGCCGCATTCGCGGCGGGCACGACGCCGACATCTACGGCGATCAGATGCACATGCTCGCGGCGAGCCTCAAGGACGAGCAGGCGATCGGCGATGTCGTCGCCTACATCAATACGCTACGGTGAAAACTCATGGCATACGTTGCAATCGCTGACCGCGATCATCATCTCCACGATCCGACGACGTTCATAGAGAAATACATATGGAGTCAGGATCACAAGGTCATCGCGATCCAGTACGGCAGCGTGGCGATCTTCGCGGGACTCGTTGCGCTCGTGCTATCGCTGCTCATGCGGTTGCAGATCGGCTTCCCCGATACGTTCTCGTGGATCACGCCGTACAGCTATTACCAGTTCGTGACGCTCCACGGCATGATCATGGTCATCTATCTCTTGACGGCACTTTTCCTCGGCGGCTTCGGCAATTACTTGATTCCGCTGATGTGCGGCGCACGCGACATGGTGTTCCCGTACATGAACATGCTGAGCTTCTGGGTCTACCTGCTCTCGGTCATCATTCTGATGGCGAGCTTCTTCGTTCCGGGCGGACCGACGGGCGCCGGCTGGACGCTCTATCCGCCGCAGGCCGTGATCGAGGGCTCGCCGGGCACCGATTGGGGCATCATCCTGATGCTGGTCTCACTCGCCGTGTTCATCGTCGCCTTCACGATGGGCGGCCTCAATTACGTAACTACGGTTCTGCAGGCGCGCTGCCGCGGCATGACGCTCATGCGCATGCCGCTGTCGGTCTGGGGCATCTTCGTCGCGACGATCTTGGGCCTGCTCGCGTTTCCGGCGCTGCTCGTGGCCGCGATCATGATGACGCTCGACCGCGTCGTCGGCACGAGCTTCTTCATGCCGGCGCTGCTCTCGATGGGCCAAGCCAGCGACCACGAAGGCGGAAGTCCGGTATTGTTCCAGCACCTCTTTTGGTTCTTCGGCCATCCCGAGGTTTACATCGTCGCGCTGCCTGCGTTCGGCATCGTCTCGGACTTGCTGAGCACGCACGCGCGCAAGAACATTTTCGGCTACCGCATGATGGTCTGGGCCATCGTCGCGATCGGCGCGTTGAGCTTCGTCGTCTGGGCGCATCACATGTACGTGAGCGGCATGAACCCGTACTTCGGGTTCTTCTTCGCGACGACGACGCTGATCATCGCCGTGCCTACGGCCATCAAGGTCTACAACTGGGTGCTGACGCTCTGGCGCGGCGACATTCATTTCAATCTGCCGATGCTCTGGGGCACGGGCTTCATCTTCACGTTCATCCACGGCGGCCTCACGGGCCTTTTCTTGGGGAACGTGACCGTCGATTTGCCGCTCTCGGACACTTACTTCGTCATCGGCCACTTCCACATGGTCATGGGCGTATCGCCGGTCATGGTGCTCTTCGGCGCGATTTACCACTGGTTCCCGAAGATCACGGGCAAGATGGCCAATGAGGTGCTCGGCAAGATTCACTTCTGGATGACGTTCTTGGGCACCTACGCGATCTACTTGCCGATGCATTACCTCGGCATCCTCGGCATGCCGCGCCGTTACTACGCGTATGGCCAAACCGATTTCATTCCGGGGTCGGCGCACCAAGTCAACGAGGCCATCACGATCGCCGCGATTTTCGTCGCGACGGGACAGCTCATATTCCTCATCAACGTCGCCTACAGCTTGTGGAAAGGCAAAAAGGCCGATCCGAATCCCTGGGGTGCGACGACGCTCGAATGGCAGACGCCGGATACCCCGCCCGTGCACGGCAACTGGGGTCCGAAATTGCCTGTCGTCTACCGTTGGGCCTACGACTACAGCGTGCCGGGTGCTAAGGAAGACTTCATCCCGCAGAACCATCCGACGCGGCCCGGCGAGGCGAGCGTCGGTTAGGGCGGCTTAGGGCACTTCACATGATGACGGCGCTTGCGATCGCGCTCTTGCTCGGGGTCACCGTCTGGTGGCTGCTCGTGCAGCGTCTCCGGGACAAGCCGTGGACCGTGCACGGCGTCATTCCCGGCAGTCAGGAAGGCCTTACGTCGTCGGCACCGAAGGTCGGCCTCTGGGTGTTCCTCGGCATGGTCACGAGCCTATTCCTGATCTTCGCGGGCGCGTACGTCATGCGCATGGACCACGGCCACAGCCCGTTGCAGGAGTGGCAGCCGGTCAGCGAGCCCTCGGTGCTCTGGATCAACACGGTCGCGTTGGTCGTCGCGAGCATTCTGATGCAGATCGCGCATAGCCGGGTCGCGCGCAGCGACCTCGAGGGCACGCGGCGCTACTTCTCCGCAGCCGGGATCCTCACGGTCGTGTTCCTGCTCGGCCAACTGCTCGCATGGCGGCAACTCGCGGCACAAGGGAACTATGATCACAGGAACCCCGCGTACTCGTTCTTCATCCTGCTCACGGCCGCACACGGCCTACATCTCGTCGGCGGCCTCTGGGTGCTCGGCCGAACCGCCGCGCGCCTCTGGCGCGGATTGAACGCGGCCAGCATCGTGCAAGTTGCGGCGGTGCGCCAGAGCGTTGCGCTCTGCACGATCTATTGGCATTTCCTACTGCTCGTCTGGCTCGGGTTGTTCGTACTGCTCATGTCTACTTGAGGAAAGATCGAGAGGTCTATGGCTCACGAGGGAATAGCGACCGCCGGCACCCCGGCCGACGCAGGCTGGCAAAGCATCGTCTCGGACTGGTCGGCCGACAAGGCGACTTTCAAGGTGCCTTGGGGCAAGGCGATGATGTGGATCTTCCTGCTCAGCGACACGTTCATCTTTACGTGCTTCCTGACGGGATACATGAACGTGCGCATTTCCTCGCCCGTGCCGTGGCCGAATCCGAGCGAGGTGTTCGCGCTCACGTTCTTCGGCCACAGCATCCCGCTGATTCTGATCGGCATCATGACGTTCGTGCTGATCACGAGCAGCGGCACGATGGCGCTCGCGGTCAACTACGGCTACCGCCGCGACCGCGCGCGCGCGGCAGCGTTGATGTTGATGACGGCCGGATTCGGCGCCGTGTTCGTCGGCATGCAGGCGTTCGAGTGGACGAAGCTCATCGTCGAGGAGGGCGTTAGGCCCTGGGCGAATCCCATGGGCGCCGAGCAGTTCGGCGCGGCATTCTTCATGATCACGGGCTTTCACGGCCTGCACGTGTCGGCCGGCGTCATCTATCTCTCGATAATCGCGTTTCGGATCATCAACGGCTTCTACGAGCGCCGCGGCGGCAGCTACGAGATCGTCGAGATCGCCGGCCTCTATTGGCACTTCGTCGACTTGGTCTGGGTCTTCATTTTCGCTTTCTTCTATCTGTGGTGAGGGGCCGACATGGCACACGCTGAAGGACAACAGCATCCGCTGAGCATCTATTTCTGGATTTGGGGACTACTCTTCCTATTCAGCGCAGCGTCGTACGGCACGGACTTCCTGCCGCACGGCTACGTCAGAATGGGGCTGATTCTGTTGTTCATGCTGCTCAAGGCAGGATTCATCGTCGCGATCTTCATGCACATGAGGTGGGAGCGCGTCGCGTTGATCAGCGCGATCATCGGGCCGCCGGCCGTCTTGCTCGTGCTCATCGGGCTCATGGCCGTCGAAGGCGATTACACGATACTGACGCGGATCGCGTCGTTCAGCGAGCCGCCGGCGCCGGGCGCGCTAGAGCATCACTGAGGCGCACCGCCCGGGAGGCGAGGAGCATGCTGACATGGATAATCGTCGTAGCAGTGCTCGTGCTGCTCTGGGGCGGCTTGTGGAGTCGCAGCCTCGAGCTCGCGACCGGCATCTTGGTCGGGCTAGGACTCGCTTGGATCGCATTTTGGTTCTTGTCACCTTACTTAACCGGAATGGAAGAGATACCCATTTGGCTGCCGCCTGCGCCGATCGCGATCATCGCGACGCTGCTCTTCATCAAGGGCGCGCTCGTATGGATTCGCGGCAACGCGGCGTTGCCCAAGCCCGAGCCGGATAAGCACGGGCACTAAGTCCTAGGGCCTATTCCTTCGCGGCCTCGAGACGCCGGAGGAAGACCCGCATTTCCTTGGCCGCCTGCAGGTCACCGCGGCGTTCCGCGACGGCAATGCCCTCGCGGTATGCGGCTCTGGCTCCGCGCGTCTCGCCGCGCGCGGCTTGAATCTTCCCGAGCAGCTTCCACGCAGCCGAATAGTCGGCGTCGAGCCCAACGGCAGCCGCAGCGTGGGGAAGTGCGCGCTCGAGATCGCCGCGCTCGAAGTATCCCGTTGCGAGCGTGAACCGGAGCATCGCGCTGTCCTGTCCTTGCGCGAGCAGAGCTTCGAGGTTAGCCGTGCGGTCCACCGCCGACCTCGAAAAGCCGCTCGACCTCCTCGATTTGCCGGCGATCCGTGACGAACAGGATCACGTGATCCTCGGCCTCGATGACGGTGTCGTGATGGGCCATGAGCACTTCGTCCCCGCGAACGACGGCGTTGATCGCCGCGCCACGCGGCAGCTTGATCTCCTCGATCATGCGGCCGACGACGCGCGAGGCGCGCGCGCTGCCGTGCGCGACGGCTTCGATCGCCTCGGCCGCGCCGCGGCGCAGCGAATGAACTTTGACGACGTCGCCGCGCCGTACATGGGCAAGCAGAGAGCCGAGCGTTATCTGTTGCGGTGATATCGCAATGTCGATCGTACCGGTCTCGACGAGCTCCGCGTATGCCGGCCTATTGATGAGAGCAAGCACCTTGTGGGCGCCAAGCCGCTTTGCAAGCATCGCGGCAAGAATGTTGGCTTCCTCGGCGTTCGTGACCGCCGCGAAGACATCGGCGGTATCGATGTTTTCCTCGAGCAGCATCTCCTCGTCGGCCGCATCGCCGTGCAGCACGATGGCGCGGCTGAGCTGCTCCGAGATCTCGCGCGCGCGCGAAAGATTGCGCTCGATGACTTTGACTTGATTAGTCGCTTCGAGCGCGCGCGCGAGCCTAAAGCCGATGTTGCCGCCGCCCGCGATGACGACGCGCCGCACGGGATCGTCGAGCTTGCGCATCTCCTTGAGCACCGTGCGGACATCCTTACGGGCGGCAATGAAGAAGACTTCGTCGCCTTCCTCGACGACGGTATCGCCGTCCGGAATGATGCCTCGGCCGCCGCGGTAGATCGCCACGACGCGGCATTCGACTTTGGGAATGTGGTGCGGGAGCTCTTTCAACGGGTGTCCGATCAGCGCGCCGCCGCGGTGCGCGCGCGTCGCGACGAGGCGCACGCGGCCCTCCGCGAACTCGAGCACCTGCAATGCGCCCGGAAAGCGAATCAACTGCTCGATGTACTCGGTGACGAGCGCTTCGGGGCTGATCGTCACGTCGACGGGCAGCACGTCGGCCGTGAAGAGCTCGCGCCGGTTCGCGTAGGCGGCCGAGCGTATGCGCGCGATCTTCGTCGGCGTGTGGAACAGCGTGTGCGCGACTTGGCACGCGATCATGTTGGTCTCGTCGCTGTTCGTGAGCGCGATGACCATGTCGGCGTGCTTGCCGCCGGCGCGCTCGAGCACCTCGGGGTGGGCGGCGTTGCCGACCACCGTACGTACGTCGAGGCGATCCTGGAGCTCGCGGAGCACCTCGGCGTCGCGGTCGACGATCGTGACCTCGTTGGCTTCCTCGCGAGCCAGGTTGTAAGCGGCGGTGCTGCCGACCTGGCCGGCGCCCAAAATGAGTATCTTCATTGTTGGCGGACCCGATGGGGCGGCCAAGTTTACATCAGTTCGAGATTCGCATAGGCGACGACGAGCCACTTCGTGCCGACGTGCTCGAAATTGACCTGCACGCGCGCGTGCGCGCCGCTGCCTTCGCTGTTGAGAATCACGCCCTCGCCGAACTTGCGATGCCGTACGCGCTGTCCCAAGCGCACGCCGCTCACGGTGTCCCTGCGTTCCGCGGCCGCGCGCCGGAAAATCGGGCGCGCGACGGTAAGCTGAGGGCGAATCTCCTCGAGCAGCTCCGTCGGAATCTCGCGGAGGAAGCGCGACGGCGTCGCATAGCTCTCGGCGCCGTGCATGCGCCGTGTCTCGGCATAGGTCAGATAGAGCTCCTCGCGCGCGCGCGTGATGCCGACATAGCAGAGGCGCCGCTCCTCCTCGAGCGAAACGGCATCGTTGAGCGAGCGCTGGTGAGGGAACAGCCCGTCCTCGAGCCCGCAGATGAATAGCAACGCGAATTCGAGGCCTTTGGCCGAGTGCAACGTCATAAGCTGCACGCTGTCTTCGTGAGCACCGGCTTGCGCTTCGCCCGATTCGAGGACCGCATAGGCGAGGAACTCGAGCAGCGGTGGGAGCTCGGAGCCCGGCGTCGTATAGGCATCGCGCGCCGCGTTGACGAGCTCTTCGAGATTCTCGACGCGGGCCTCGCCGCCGACGGCCCCGTCTTTCTGATGGTGCGCAATGAGCCCGCTCGCCTCGATGACGCGCGCGACCTGCTCATGGAGCGCTGCGTTGCGCGTCTCGGCATCGAGCCCGTCGATGAGCTGCAGAAACGCCCACAAAGCCTGGCTCGCGCGTCCCGGCAGCTCTTGCTCTGCGATGAGCGCCGCAGCGGCGCGCCAGAGACTCACGCCCGAGGCGCGTGCTTGCGCACGCACACTGTCGACGGTGCGCGCGCCGATGCCGCGCGCCGGCGTATTGACGACGCGCTCGAAGGACGGGTCGTCATCGCGATTCGCGATCAAGCGCAGATACGCCAATGCATCCTTGATCTCGGCGCGCTCGAAGAATCGCAACCCTCCGTAAACGCGGTACGGAATGCCGGCCGCAAGCAACGCTTCCTCGAAAACCCGCGATTGCGCGTTCGATCGATAAAGTATCGCGGCCTCGCTGCGCCGGTGGCCGCTGTGCACGAAATCCTGAATGCGGTTGATCACGAATTCGGCTTCATCGCGTTCGTTGAACGCGGCGTAGAGCTTGATCGGTTGCCCTTCCGCGCCGTCGGTCCAGAGGTTCTTGCCGAGGCGCGTCTCGTTGTGGGCGATGACGGCATTGGCCGCCTTGAGTATCGTCGCCGTCGAGCGGTAGTTCTGCTCGAGCCTGAAAATCTGCGTGCCGGGGAAATCCTGCTCGAAGCGCAGCAGATTCTCGATGCGTGCGCCGCGCCAACGATAGATCGATTGATCGTCGTCGCCGACGACGAAGAGGGCGCCCGTATCGCCGGCGAGCTGCCTGAGCCACCGATACTGAATGGCATTCGTGTCCTGAAACTCGTCGACGAGCAGGTACTTGAGGCGGCGCCGGTAGTGCTGCAGCAGCTCGGGGTTCTTGTTGAGGGTCTCGAGCGCGCGCAGCAGGAGCTCGCCGAAGTCGACCAATGACGAGTCCGCGCAAACACGCTCATAGCGGGCGTAGAAATCGATCATGCGCCGCCTGCCCGAGTTGCCCTCGTCGTTGAGATCGGGGGGCCTTAAGCCCTCGTCCTTTTGCGCGTTGATGAACCACTGGATCTCTTTCGGCACCCACTCGCCCTCGTCGAGGCCGAGACCCTTGACCATGCGGCGGATCAGCCGCAGCTGGTCCTCGGAGTCCATGATCTGGAAGCCTTCGTTGAGCCCGGCCTCGCGCCAATGAATTCGCAGCAACCGGTGCGCGAGCCCATGGAACGTGCCGATCCAGAGATGCTCGGTCGGATAGTGGAGCAGCGCCTCGATGCGCTGGCGCATCTCCGCTGCGGCTTTGTTCGTAAACGTCACGGCCATGATCTGCTGGAGCGCGACGCCTTCGACGCGCACGAGCCACGCGACGCGATGCACGAGCACCCGCGTCTTGCCGCTGCCGGCCCCGGCGAGCACGAGCGTCGGTGTGGCGCCGGTCGTGACGGCTGCGCGCTGCGCATCGTTCAAGGGCTCGATGATTTCCGTTACGTCCATGGTCCTGGCGCTACCGCGGCCAGAGCACGGGCATGTAGTGATCGACGAGCAGGAACGAGAAGAGCGCCATTAGGTAGCTGATCGAGTAGGCAAACGTCTGCATCGCCGTATCGTCACGGGTGCTAAGCTTGAGGCGCAGCGCGTAATAGAGGAACCCGCCGCCGAGCAAGAGCGCTGCGAAAAGATAGAGCGGGCCGCTCATGCCCGTGAGATACGGCAGCACCGTGACGATGATCAGCAGAATCGTGTAATAGACGACGAACGACTTCGTGAGCAGATCGCCGTAGGCCACGGGCAGCATCGGGATCTCGGCCTTCTCGTAGTCGGCCCGGCGCGCTACGGCGAGCGCCCAGAAATGCGGCGGCGTCCACGTGAAGATGATCAAGAAGAGCAGCAAAGCATCGCTTGAGACCTCGCCCTGCACGGCCGCCCACCCGAGCACCGGGGGCGCCGCGCCCGCGGCGCCGCCGATCACGATGTTCTGCGGCGTCGCGCGCTTGAGATACACCGTGTAGACGATCGCATACCCGATCAGCGAGACAAACGTCAGCGCGGCCGTGAGCGCATTGACGAGGAGCGCGAGCACGCCGAGACCGAGGAGACCCAAGCCCAGTGCGAACGTCAGCGCGTCGCGCTCGCTGATCCTTCCCGACGGCAGCGGCCGGTCGCGCGTGCGCGCCATTGCGGCATCGATGCGCGAATCCAGGACGTGGTTGATCGCAGCACCCGAGGCGGCCGCGAGCCCGATCCCGACGCTCGCGAAAACCAGAGTGCTCCAAGGCACGAGGCCGGGCGTCGCGAGGAACATACCGACGATCGCCGTAAAAACGAGCAGCTGCACGACGCGCGGCTTCGTGAGCGCATAGTAGTCGCGCCAGCTCGCTCCCGGCGCAATTTCAGTTTTGCCAAATTCTTCGATGAGCATTGACTATGGTTAGCAACAGCAGCGCCGCGACTCCATTGTGCGCAACCGCGGCCCATAATGGCACTCCGAACCGCACCATCGCGATGCCGATGGCGACTTGACTCGCGAGCGCCGCGATCATCGCAATCCCCGCACCGCGCGACTCGCGCCGCGCTACGAGCGCGCAGCCTAACGCTACGACACCGAGCGTTGCGGCAACGGCGCCGAGCCGGTGCACAAAATGGATCGCGACGCGCGCGGGATGATCGAGTACTCCGCCTTCGTAGTCGATGCCGATACCGTGCCAGAGAACGAACGCGTCGTCGAAATCGGCGATCGCGGGCCACCATTGCGTTTGGCACGTCGGGAAGTCCGGGCAGGCGAGCGCGGCGTAGTTGGCGCTCGTCCATCCCCCGAGCGCGATTTGTAGGATCAGCAGTGCGAGCGCGGCGATCGCGAGCCCGCGCACGCGGGAGCCGACGCGCAACGGCGCCGCGCGCGCGCGCGCGAGCCAGAACAAAAGCGCAAGCGTCGCAAGACCGCCGAGCAGATGCGCAACGACGACAAGGGGCTTGAGCAGCAGCGTCACGGTCCACATGCCGAGCAGCCCTTGGAACACGACGAGCACGACGAGCGCGAGCGGTAAACGCCGCGGCTGCCCCGGCGTCGCCCTGTTCCAGAGCGCAATTGCGCCGAGCACGAGGCACAGGAGACCGAGCGTGCTCGCGAGATAGCGATGAATCATCTCGCGCCACGCCTTGCCGGTGTCGAGCGGGCGGATGGCCGTCAGGTCCGCGGCTGCGGGATCCTCGATGCTGACCGCCGAAACGACGAGGCGTCCGTAGCAACCGGGCCAATCCGGGCAGCCCAAGCCGGAATCGGTGAGCCTCACCCAGGCGCCGATGACGACGACGGCAAACGCGAGCAAGGCCGCAGCCCACGCCACGTTGCGAAAAGTCCTCTGCATCAACCGATCCTCGAGACGTTCAAGAGGCGCTCAAGATCCTCGAGCAAGCGCGCCTGGTCCGGCGCAGGCGGATAGCTCATGACGAGATTGCCGAGCGGATCGACGACGAAGATCCGACCTTGTTCGAGCAACTCCAAACTGAAGGCGTTCACGAGCTCCGCATCGCGCTCTGCGTCGAGGTAGCCGACGAGCAGCGTAGGGTCCCCGGTCATGCGGAAGTCCTCGTCCGCGAGCAGCAACACGCGCTGCACGCGCGCTCGATCCGCGCCGAGCGCGAGATGAACTTCGGTCAAGTGAGCCAAGTCCGAGGCGCAGCGGCCCTCGCAGGGTGTGATTCTTGCATAGATCAGCGACCACCGATATCGCGCCCAGTCGGTGCCCGTAGTCCCGCCGCCGGGCGTGCGCAAAGCGACTTCTGGCAGCGGCTTCGGCGTCGCCGAAAGCGTTCGCTCCGGGTTCGCACGCTGCTGCGTGAGCTCGTTCGGCACGTAGTAGACGAGCAGGGCGAGGGCAAAAGGCCCGAGGCAAGCCGCGGCAATCAGAATCGGCACGCGCGCCGACCGCAAGCTCACGCCCCGCTCCGCTTGCGAAAGTGCGACTTGAAGAGCCATCCGAGCGCCGCGACGAAGGTCGCTACGCCTAACGCGAACCATTGTCCGGCATACACCAAATTCCGCTCCGCGCGGCTGCCGCTCGGTTCCCACGCCCGCACGAAGCCGTCGGGCTCACCGGCGTCGAGCAGGATCTGATAGGCCGGGACCGGGTAGCCGAACGTGCGCTCGAGATCTTTGGCATCCGGGAACGACATCACGCGCACGGCTCCCGCGCCGCCCAAGTCCGCGGCGTCGAGCCGCAAGGCCGGCGTAAGCCACGTATCGATGCGCCCGTGCACCGTGCGCTCCGCGGCCGCCACCGCGACCTCCGGAAGGTCGCTGCGCGACGGCAGCGCGGCCACGAAGCCGCGGTTGACGACGGCGATGCCGCCGCCCGTTGCCACGAACGGCGTGAGCACGTGATAGCCCGCGACGCCGCCGTGCGTCATGTTATCGACGAGCACTTGTGTTTGCGGCAGATAGCGGCCGCGCAACGCGACCCGACGGTAGCGGAATTCGCCGACCGCATCCGCGGCGGGCAAAGTCGTGAGCGCGGCTGCGTCCGCGAGCGTCGCGAACTCCGCGGCCTGCCTCTCGGCCTCATCGGCACGCCGCAGTTGCCACTGACCGAGCAGCGCAAAGACCGCGGCCAATCCGCACGCGAGAACCGCGAGGATCCAACTCTTGACGCGCACCTTACTCTCTCACCCGCGCTACACTGTGGGAGCGACTTTAGTCGCGATTCCCCAGAGCTCGGCCGTGCGGCTCATGATCCTGATTGCGCTCGTGGCGATTCTAGTCAGCTTAGGGCTAGCGCTCGGCTTCATCGCCCATACGAGCTCGGCCTCGAGCCGCACGGTGCGCGCACTCACGGTAAGAATTGCTCTATCGGTCGGGCTTTTCATTTTCCTTCTAGTCGCCTGGGCCATGGGCTGGATAGCGCCGCATGGTCTCGGCCAGTAGCCGGCCCGCTGCACCGGCCCGCTACAGCCAATAGACGAAGATGAAGAGGCCGAGCCAGACGACGTCGACGAAGTGCCAATACCAAGCGACGGCCTCGAACGCGAAATGCCGCTCGGGCGTGAAGTGCCCGCGGATCACGCGCAGCCACACCACGATGAGCATGAGCGTGCCGAGCGTCACGTGCAGTCCATGAAACCCCGTCAACATGAAGAACGTCGCGCCGTAGATGCCCGTCGTGAGCTCGAGATCGAGCTCCGTGTACGCGTGGATGTACTCGCTCGCCTGAAACGTTAGAAATGCAGCGCCGAGCAGCCACGTCGCTGCGAGCCAGGCAATCACGAGATTCCGCCGGCCCGCGCGCAATGCATGGTGCGCGATCGTGATCGTGACACCACTCGACAGCAGAATCGCGGTATTCAGGGCCGGCACGCCCCACGCGCGCATCGATGCGAACGTCGCGGGGTCCGTGCCCGGCCCCGCCGACGGCCAGACGTTCTCGAAATTCGGCCAGAGCAGCAAATGCGTGAAGAACTCGTTGCCTTCGCCGGCGAGCCACGGCACAACGAGCTGACGCGCGTAGAACAAGGTCCCAAAGAACACCGCGAAGAACATGACTTCGGAGAAGATGAACCAGCTCATTCCCCAGCGAAACGAAGCGTCGACCTGCTTGTTGTAGACGCCGCGCTCGCTCTCGGCGATCACGGTTCCGAACCAGCCGAACAGCATCACGGCGAGCAGGATTGCGCCGCTGCCCGCAACGAGCGGGCCAGCCGAGTGCTGATTGAGCCAGAGCGCCGTGCCGAGCACGATCAAGAAGAGGCCGATCGACCCGAGAATCGGCCAGCGCGTGCCGTGTGGCACGTAGTAACGGTCGGAGACGTGTTCCATTCCGAGTTGCCTATGGTCGCGCAACGTACAACGTGTACGCGAGCGTCACGGTATCGAGATGCCGAGGGAGCTTGGGGTCGATGAAGAACCGCACGCTAAGCTCGCGCTCCTCGCGCGGCGCGAATTCCTGGGCCGTGAAGCAGAAGCACTCGATCTTCTTGAAGTGCGCCGCCGCGAGCCCGGGTGCGACGCTCGGCACGGCCTGGCCCGTGAGCCTGGCGTCGGTCAGATTGCGCGCGCGGAACGTCGTTTCGATGATCTCGCCGGGGTGCACGTGCAGGGAGCTCACGCTCGGGCGAAAGTCCCACGGCGCCGTGGGGGCGACCGCCGCGATGAATTCGACGCGCACGGTCCTAAGCGCATCGACATCCTGCTCGACTGCGGCCGCGGCCGTCGCGTTGGTCCTGCCGCCGAGCCCCGTGATCGTGCAGAAGACTTCGTAGAGAGGCACGAGCGCGAACCCGAAGAAGAACATGCCGAGCGCAATGGCTGCGAGCTTGAGGACGAGCTCTCGATGCTGCACGCGTAGACCGCCTATGCGGCGCCTCCCGTCAGGTACCAAACGATCACGGCCCCATAGACGCCCATGGCCGCGAGCGCCAAGAGCCATGCGTTCCGTTTCGCGCGGCTCCGCGCGTCGTCGTGCTTCGCGGGCTGCACGGTCATTTGACCACCGGCGGCACTTCGAACGTGTGGTGCGGCGCAGGCGAAGGCACGGTCCACTCGAGGCTCCGGCCGCCTTCCCAGACCCGGGCTTCCGCTTTCGGTCCGCCGCGAATGCACTTGATGACGACCCATGCAAACACGAGTTGCCCGAGCCCCATGCCCCAAGCACCGATGCTCGAGATCATGTTGAAGTCGGTAAATTGCGTTGCGTAGTCGGGGATCCGGCGCGGCATGCCCGCGAGCCCGAGAAAATGCTGCGGGAAGAACGTCACGTTGACGAAAATCGCCGTGAGCCAGAAATGCAGCTTGCCGAGCTTCTCGTCGTACATGTGGCCCGTCATCTTCGGCAACCAGTAATAGGCGCCCGCCAACGCGCCGAACAATGCGCCCGGCACGAGCACGTAATGGAAGTGCGCGACGACGAAGTACGTGTCGTGATACTGAATGTCGGCCGGCGCGATCGCAAGCATGAGGCCCGAGAAGCCGCCCATCGTGAATAGAAACAGGAACGCAAGCGCGAACAGCATCGGCGTCTCGAACGACAGCGAGCCCTTCCACAGCGTCGCCGTCCAGTTGAACACTTTGACGCCGGTCGGCACGGCAATGATCATCGTCGCGAGCATGAAGAAGAGCTGCCCGCCGAGCGGCATGCCGACCGTGAACATGTGGTGCGCCCAGACAATCAACGACAGGAACGCGATGCTCGCCGTCGCATAGACCATCGCCGCATAGCCGAATAGAGGTTTGCGCGAAAACGTCGGCAGCACCTCGGAGATGATGCCGAACGCCGGCAGGATGATGATGTAGACCTCGGGGTGGCCGAAGAACCAGAAGATGTGCTGGAAGAGCACGGGGTCACCGCCGCCGGCGGCGTTAAAGAAGCTCGTGCCGAAGAACTGATCGGTCAAGAGCATCGTGACGCCGCCCGCGAGCACCGGCATCGCGAGCAGCAGCAAGTACGCCGTAATGAGCCAGGTCCATACGAACATCGGCATTTTGAGCAGGCTCATGCCCGGCGCACGCAAATTCATGATCGTCACAATGATGTTGATCGCCGCGAGAATCGACGAGATGCCGAGCAAATGCACCGCGAAGATCACGAACGGGAATGCCTGGCCCGTCTGGAGCACGAGCGGCGGATAGAGCGTCCAGCCCGACGCCGGCCCCCCGCCCGGCAAGAACAAGGTCGAAACGAGCAGCGTTGCCGCGAATGGCAAGAGCCAGAACGACCAATTGTTGAGCCGCGGCAGCGCCATGTCGGGCGCGCCGATCATCAACGGGATCATCCAGTTCGCGAAGCCCGCGAACGCCGGCATGATCATGCCGAAGACCATGACGAGCGCGTGCACGGTCGTCATCTGATTGAAGAAGTGCGGATGGACGAATTGCAGGCCGGGCTCGAAGAGCTCCGCGCGGATGACGAGCGCCATCGCCCCGCCGACGAAGAGCATCACGAGGCTGAATACGAGGTAAAGCGTCCCGATGTCCTTGTGGTTCGTCGTCGTGATCCAACGCAGCGCCCAAGCGACGATGCCTTTGCGCTCGGCATGGCCATGGAGGTCGGCTGCGGTGCTGCTCATCGTTCACCTGCCGTTGGCTGGGCGCCTAGCTTTTCGGTAAGCCAGCTCTGGTAGGCGTCTTGGCTCACGACGCGTACGACAATTGGCATGAATCCATGGTCCATGCCGCAGAGCTCGGCGCACTGGCCGCGAAACGTTCCCTCCTCGACGGCTTCGAACCACGACTCGTTGATGAAGCCCGGAATCGCGTCTTTCTTGACGCCCAAATCCGGAACCCACCACGCGTGCAGGACGTCGGCCGCGCCGATCAAGAGACGCACCTTGGCGCCGACGGGCACGACGACGTCCTCGGTGACGTCGAGCAGATAATTCTCGACCGAGAACGGATCGATGCCCGAGCCCGGCTGGCGCGCGGCATTGCTCTGCGGCGCGAGCCGGCTGTAGAAGGAAACGCCCGCGTCGATGTACTCGTAGTGCCATTGCCACTGGTAACCCGTGATCCGGATCGTCAAATCGGAGTCGCGGGTGTCCTCGAGACGCACGAGGGTCCGCGCGGCCGGTACGGCGAGCGCAATCAGGATCACGGCCGGGATCACGGTCCAAATCACTTCCGCGGTCGTGTTGTGAGTGAACTTCGCGGGTATCGCACCCGCAGCCTTACGAAACCGCACGATCGCGACGATCATCGCGAGGTAGACGCCCGAGGCGATGAGCACGCAAACCCACAGAATCAGCATGTGGAGCCCGTAGATCTCGCGGCCGCCCGTCGTGACGCCCTGCGGCATGTTGAGGTCGAGGTCGGCCAGCGCCGGCGCGCCGAGGGCGCAGGCAGCGACGACGAGGGCAACGCCGCGGAGGCAGAGAAGTCTTGTCATTCGGCTAAAGCTCGGAGCTCTGGGAGAGCGCGGACGGCGCATTTTACCAGCGGTCGTAGCGGCCGTTTCAAGGTTCCTTAAGCGCGCGCCGCCGCCCGACACGCCCTAACGGCACGACGACCTCCGCGGCCGCGCGCGCGGGTGCTCCGCCGCCCCAGGCCTGACCGAAAATCACCTCGATCGTGACGTCGAAGCGCTCGCCTTGCTTGGCTGAATGCAGCGCCGCCGCAAATGCCTGCCAGCGTTGCCGCCCCGTGAGTGTCCTGCGCCGACCGCCTGCTGTGTTCGCGGCGCCGGAAGCGCGCAAGTCGCGCACGAGATCCGCGACGTCGCGATACTTGAGCGTCATGCGCTCGACGTCGAGCACGGGCTCGGCGAGCCCCGCCGCGGCTGCGGCATCGCCGAGGTCGTGCATGTCGAACGCCGCGTGAACGTGGATACCGGAATCGACGCTCGCCCACGCGCGCCGAACCTCGCGCAGCGAATCGGGCCCGAGCGTTGCGAACATCAGCGCCCCGCCCGGCGCCAGCACGCGCGCAAGCTCATGGAAGACAGCGTCCGGCCGGCACCACGGCAACACGAGGTTCGCGAGCACGAGAGATACAGACCTCGACGCGAGCGGCAAACGCTCGGCGTCGCCGACGATCGGCACGACACGTTCTGCGCGCGCACGCTCGGCGACCGCGAGCATCGCGAGGCTCGTGTCGAGCGCGAGCACGCGCGCGCCGGCGAATCGCCGCGCGAGCGCAGCAGCGCCGCGGCCGGTCGCGGAACCGAGGTCGACGAGGACGCTTGGCTCGACGCGCAGGAGCGGAAGTCGCTCGAGAAGACGCGCGCGCGTCCAATCGTGGACGAAGCACGCGGTCTCGAACCGCGGGGCCGCACGGGCGAATCCGGCGCGGCTCGCGTGCTTCCCCGGCAGCGCAAGCTCGGGCCTGAGAGTCGTCATTGGGGTTGCGCGTAACGCGCCTCGTTCAAGAGCTCGGACGTAGCGTCTCGGGCTGCAATCCCAAGCGCGCGAAGAGCGCCGCATCGTCATTGCAGCTCGGGTTGTCCGTCGTCAGGAGCTTCTCGCCGTAGAAAATCGAGTTGGCGCCGGCGAAGAAGCACAGTGCCTGGAGCTCGTCGCTGAAGGCCTTGCGCCCCGCGGACAGGCGTACTTGCGAGCGCGGCATCAGGATTCTTGCGACCGCGATCGTGCGCACGAATTCGAAGGCATCTAGATCCTCGGCGTCGGCGAGCGGCGTCCCAGACACGGGCACGAGGTCGTTGATCGGAACGCTTTCGGGTTGCGTCTCGAGCGTCGCGAGCGTTTGCAATAGATCGACGCGGTCCGTGCGGGTCTCACCGAGCCCCACGATCCCGCCGCAACAAACCTTGATGCCGGCCGCCCGCACTTTGCGCAGCGTGTCGAGGCGATCGGCGTAGCTGCGCGTCGTTATGATCTGCGGATAATACGCAGCCGACGTATCGAGATTGTGATTGTAGAAATCGAGCCCGGCGGCGGCGAGCCGCTCGGCCTGACCATCGCGGAGCAAGCCGAGCGTCACGCAGGTTTCCATGCCGAGCCCTTTGACCTCTTTGATCATCAAGAGGATCGGCTCGAGCTCCTTGTCCTTGGGGCCGCGGTACGAAGCGCCCATGCAGAAGCGCGTCGCCCCGGCTGCGCGCGCGCGGCTCGCGGCCTTGCGCACCTCCTCGAGCGGGACGAGCTCGTGCTCGGTCACCCCCGTCGCGAACCGAATGCTCTGCGGGCAATACGCACAGTCCTCGGGACAGCGGCCGGTCTTGATCGACAAAAGCGTCGAAACCTGAACCGTATTCGCGGCGAAGTTGCGGCGATGCACCCAGTGCGCCGCATAGAGGAGATCGTTGAACGGCGCGGCGAATAGCGCCGCGACCTCGGCCGCGCGCCAATCGCGGCGCGGCAGCGCGTCGATCGCGAGGCCGCCGACTTCGATTCTTTCGTGCTCCGTCGACATTCGTGCGTGGGCTCCTTCGCAGGCGGCGTCGAAAATGGCCGCAGTATCGGAACGACCTCGGACGCTGTCAACCAAAGGAGCGCCGCCGATTCAAGGTTGGTTCGCGTCGCTCTTACCGGAGCTCTGCCCGCGTTGTCACGGCCGAACGGCGCGCGGCTTCTGCACGGGGTGCGCGCTCGACTTCGCGCGTGTAGATGCGCCGTGCCGAGCGTGTGGTCTGCCGCGACCCGTCGTGCGGTGTCCGCGCGCGAGCGGCATATGGCACGTCGATGCGCTCATCGCCCCCTTTCTCTATGCGGCGCCGCTCGATCGACAAGTGCACGCGCTCAAGTTCCATGGCGTGCGCGCGCTCGGCCGGGCGTTCGGGCTATTGCTCGCCGCTGAGCTCGACCGCCGCACTGCGTCTGCGGATGCGCTGATTCCCGTGCCGCTGCACGGCGCGCGGCTGCGCGCGCGCGGCTACAACCAAGCGGCCGAGATCGCGCGCACCGTCGCCGCCGAGATCGGCATCCCGCTCCACGTGCACGGAGTTCGGCGCGTACGCGCGACGGCGGCGCAAGCGACGCTCGCGCCCGCCGCCCGCAGCATGAACGTAGCCGGCGCGTTTACGGTCGACGCCGACTACACGGGCGCGCGCGTGGCGCTCATCGACGACGTCGTCACGACGGGAGCCACCGTCAACGCGCTCGCCGCGGCGGTGCGCGCGGCGGGCGCAGCCGCGGTCAGCGCTTGGGCAATCGCGCGAACACCCGAGCTCGGCAGCCCGCGCGCACCGGAGCGAGCCACGTGCTCAGCTGCGGTAGAGATAGTCGAGCAAGATACCGACGAACACGGCCCCGCCGAGCCAGGCGTTGTTGAGGAATGCCCGAAAGCATCTCTCGCGCTCGCGGTTCTTGATGAGAATCTGCTGATGAATGCACAACACCGCGGCCGTAGCGACCCCGCCGTAGTACCAGGCGCCGAGCTCCGCGGCTCGGCCGACGAGCACGAGGCCCGCGAGCAGCGAGACCTGGAGAACGCCGACTAGGAGTCGATCCATCTCGCCGAACAGAATTGCCGTCGAGCGCACGCCGAGGCGCGCGTCGTCATCGCGGTCGACCATTGCGTACTCGGTGTCGTACACGACGACCCAAATCGCGGCAACGAGAAACAAGAGCCACCCGACGCGGGGAACGCTCCCGAGCTGCGCCACATAGGCCATCGGCACGCCCCACGCGAACGCGATGCCGAGCAAGACCTGCGGCGCCGAAAAGAAGCGTTTCGCGAACGGATAAATCAACGTGATCGCTGCACCGCCGAGCGCGAAATACAGCGTCGGCCGGCTCAGCGTCAAAACGAGACCGAGCGCGATCAACATGAGGCCGATGAACAGGATCACGGCCTCGGCGGCGGCGACCTCGCCGGCCGCTAGCGGGCGCCCCGCGGTGCGGCGAACGCGCCTGTCGATCTTGCGATCGGCGAGGTCGTTGATTACGCAGCCCGCCGAGCGGGCGATGATCGTGCCGAGCACGAAAACGAGCAGCATGCGCTCGTCGGGGCGGCCTTGCCCTGCGATCCAGAGCGCCCACAATGTCGGCCACAGCAGAAGCCAAATGCCGATCGGCTGGTGCAGACGCATGAGGCGCGAGTAGCGGCCGAATTGCGCGCCCAAGCTCGGAACGAGCGTAGCGGCCTCGCGCACGGCTCGGCCGACCGCCGCGAGCAAGCCCCACGCGAGCTCGAGCGTTGCGCGAGTGGCGCGCCCCGCGGAATCGAGCAGAATACGCATCACGCGTACCGAACCGCGCGTGCCGTGCGCTATTTGGGCGCGCAGACGGACGCCGAGATCCGCAGGGGGTATTGCCTCTGCCATGACGCTCTCATTGTAGGTGCAAATTTAGATCTCATGGAAATCGCGATCATCACGGCGTTCGTAATCGGATACCTGGCGATTGCGTTCGAGCATTCGATCAAGGTCAACAAAACCGCATCCGCAGTTGTCACGGGCGTCGTCTGCTGGACGCTGTTCATTCTCGCGTCGCCCGAGGACGAGGTCTTTCGCGAGTTCGTAGTGGCCGAGCTCGGCGAGCACTTGAATCAAATCGCGCAAATTCTGTTCTTTTTGCTGGGGGCAATGACGATCGTCGAGCTCATCGATGCTCACCATGGCTTTCAGTACATCACGAGCAGGATTCGAACGCGGAATCCGCGCGTGCTGCTCTGGATCGTTTGCTGGGTCGCATTCTTTCTATCCGCCGTTCTCGACAACCTCACGACCACGATCGTCATGGTGTCGCTGATCCGGAAGCTCGTTTCGGGCCGCGAGATGCGGCTCGTGTTCGCGGGGCTGATCGTGATTGCTGCGAACGCGGGCGGGGCCTGGACCCCGATCGGCGACGTGACGACGACAATGCTTTGGATCGGCGGCCAGATCTCGACGGCCGGCATCATGATGACGCTCTTTTTGCCGAGCGTCGTCTGCCTGCTCGCGCCGCTCGTCTATCTGAGCTTCACGCTCGAGCCTGCGCTCGGCGAGCTGCCGCGCGCGGCGCAGCCGGAGAATGCTCAGAGCGTCAGGGGCGGCAAGCTCATGCTCGTGCTCGGTATCGGGGGGCTCGTCTCGGTTCCCGTTTTCAAGACGCTCACGCATCTGCCGCCGTTCCTCGGCATGCTGCTCGCGCTCGGCGTCGTTTGGATCGTCGCCGAGTCGCTGCACTCGGAGCTCGACGACGCCCGGCGCCGACACTTGAGCGTGGCGGGTGCCTTGGCCCGAATCGATACGTCGAGCGTGCTGTTCTTCCTCGGGATCTTGCTCGCCGTCGCGGTCCTCGAGTCGACTCTGGTCTTGGCGAATTTGGCGGAGCTCCTCACGCGTACGATCGGCGACAATCGGATCATCATTACGCTGATCGGCCTGCTCTCGGCCGTCGTCGACAACATTCCGCTCGTCGCCGCGAGCATGGGCATGTACAGCCTGGAAACGTACCCGCGCGACCACATGATCTGGGAGTACCTTGCCTACTGCGCCGGGACGGGCGGGAGCATTCTAATCATCGGCTCCGCGGCGGGCGTCACGGCCATGGGCATGGAGAAGATCCATTTCTTCTGGTACGCGCGAAAAATCGGCGGCCTCGCGCTCCTCGGCTATCTGGCCGGGGCCGTTACCTACTTAATCATCGAGCCGCTGCTCTTCTCGTAGGCTTCAGACCTTCGCGTACTCGGCCCCCGTGCGAATCCAGCGCCGCACGAGCGGGGCGACGCGCTCCGGGCTCTCGCGCTCGACGGCAGTGGAGATCCGAATGACGGCCGGCAACAAGTCCGAATCGTCGAGCAGATTCGCTACCTTAAGCGCAAACACTCCCGTTTGGCGCGTGCCGAGCACCTCGCCGGGACCGCGGAGCTCCAAGTCCTTCTGCGCGACGACGAAACCGTCGTTGCTCTCGCGCATGACCTTGAGCCGCTCGCGCGCGACATCCGTGAGCGGCGGCTTGTACAGCAACACGCAGCTCGAAGCAGCCTGGCCGCGGCCGACGCGGCCGCGCAATTGATGGAGCTGTGCAAGCCCCATGCGCTCGGCGTTCTCGACGATCATGAGCGAGGCATTCGGCACGTCCACGCCGACCTCGATGACCGTCGTTGCGACGAGAACGTCGATCTTCCCGTCTTTGAAGGCGCGCATGACCGCGTCGCGCTCCGCGGCGCGCAGCCGCCCGTGTATCAGGCCGAGCTTCATGTCCGGTAACGCCTCGGCCAACTCGCGCTCGAGCGCGAGCGCGGCTTGTGAGTCGAGCGCCTCGGATTCCTCGATGAGCGGGCACACCCAATAAGCCTGGTGGCCGCGCACGCAATGCTCGCGCACGCGCTCGACGAGCTCGCTCCGGCGCTGCTCGGGCAGGACGACCGTTTGGACGGGCTTGCGCCCCGGCGGCAGGCCCTCGATGACGGAGCAATCGAGATCGGCATACGCGGTCATGGCGAGCGTGCGGGGAATCGGCGTCGCCGTCATGATGAGCTGATGCGGGACGCGTTCGCGGGCCCCTTTGCGCATGAGCAGGAGGCGCTCTGCAACACCAAAGCGGTGTTGCTCGTCGACGACGACGAGCGCGAGCCGCTCGAATGCGACGGCTTGTTGAAAGAGCGCGTGCGTACCGATGACGATCCGCGCTGCCCCATCGGCGATGCGCCGCAACGCTTGCGTGCGCGCGGCGCCGCTGATCGTGCTCGACAAGAGCGCGATCTCGATGCCGAGGGAGCTAAGCCATTTGTCGAAGGTCGCGAGGTGCTGTTCGGCGAGAAGCTCCGTAGGGGCCATGAGCACCGCCTGATGGCCGGCCGCGCAGACGCTCTGCATCGCGAGCGCGGCAACGACGGTCTTGCCGGAGCCGACGTCACCCTGGAGCAGCCGATGCATCGGCACGGTCTTCGCCAAATCCGCACGGATCTCCTCCCACGCTTTGCTCTGCCCGGGTGTCAGCGCAAACGGCAGAGCCGCGCGCAGGCGCTCGACGCCGCCCTCGCCGACGCCGATCGCGTGCGCGCGCTCGAGTCGGGCGGCGCTTGCGAGCCCGCGCAGGCTCAAACGATGCGCGATGAGCTCCTCGAGCGCGATCCGCCGTTGCGCCGGGTGGCGGCGCCGCGCGAGAGCCGCGACGTCGCTGCCGCGCGGCGGCGCGTGCAATAGCCGAATGGCGTCGTTGATCGAGGGCAGATCGCCGGGCAGACGCTCGGCGAGGTAGTCGACCATGGGCTCCGTCGCGAGCGCCGCGAGCGCCTGCGCGGCGAGGCGGCGCAGCCGCTGCTGTTGCAGACCTTCGGTCGCCGGATAGATCGGCGTCAGCGTGTTCGTCGCCGACTCGTCCGCGGCGCCGACGCTGCGGTACTCGGGGTGGATCATCTCGAGGCCGGTCGGCCCGGCCCGCACCTCGCCGAAGCAGCGCAGCTGCATGCCGCGGACGAGCGCGCTCTGTTGCTGGCGCGAGAAATGGAAGAACCGCAGCGTGATCGCGCCACTGCCGTCGGCCAAGCGGCAGAGCAGCGAGCGCCGCCGGCGAAATGCGACTTCGGCGAGCTCGATGCGCCCCTCGACGAGCGCGCGCTCGCCGGGTCTGAGCGTGCCGAGCGCACGCACCTGCGTGCGGTCCTCATAGCGCAACGGCAAAAGGCAAAGCACGTCGGCAACGGTTTGCACGCCGAGCCGCGCGAGCCGCTCGCTGAGCCTTGGCCCCACGCCCGCGAGCGCCGCGGCCGGTCGTTCCAAAAGGCTCTGCGCGGGTGGGGTCGCCGTATGGCGCTTCGACGTCGGCACTAGAGGTTATTTTTTCCCGAGCACGAGCACGGCGTCGATCTCGACCTGGGAATTGCGCGGCAGCGCCGCGACGCCGATCGCCGCTCGCGCCGGATAGGGCTGCTTGAAATATTTCGCCATGATCTCGTTGACGAGCGGAAAGTGTGCGAGGTCCGTCAAATAGACCGTAAGCTTCACGATGTCATCGAGCGACCCTCCGGCGGCCGCGGCGACGCGCGCGAGGTTGTCGAGCACCTGGGTGATTTGGGCGCGCGGCTCGCTGCCGACGAGCTGCATCGTCGCGGGATCGAGCGGGATCTGGCCGGACAAATAGACGGTCGAGCCGGCGCGCACGGCCTGGCTGTAGGTGCCGATGGCCGCCGGCGCTTGCTGCGTCTCGATGGCTTGCTTCGTCACGGTGCTTCGGCCGGCTCGCGCCGCCGTCATCCGTGCGTGCGCGTCACGCGCACGACGCCCGGGACCTTGCGGATGCTGCGCAGCACCTGCGCGAGGTGCTTGCGATCGCGAACCTTGAGCCGGAACGACAGCGCCGACGCGTCGCCTTCGGTATCGACTCTGACGTGATCGATGTTGCTTTGCGTCGCGGAGATGCGGCCCGCGAGCTCGGCGAGCAAGCCGACGCGGTCGAGCGTCCGCACGTGGATCTCGGACAAGAATTCGCCCTTGAGCCGCGCCTTCCAGTTCACGGGTATCCATTTCGACGGCTGGCGGCTGAACTCCGCGATATTCCGGCAATTCGCGCGATGGATCACGATACCGCGACCGCTCGACATGAAGCCGACGATCTCATCGCCCGGGATCGGCGAGCAACAACGCCCGTAGTTGACGAGCAATCCTTCCGTGCCCGCGATCTCGAGGGGTTTGCGCGACTCGGGAGCGTCGGCGCCTTGCGTCGCGCTTTGCGCAAGCAGACCCGCAATGATCGGCGCGAGCCGCTCGCCGAGGCCGAGTTGCTCGTAGAGAGTATCGGCGTTCGCGAGCTCGAGCTCCTTGAGCAGCGCCTGGAGCCGCGCCTTCGGCAAACGCCGCAGGCTCAGTGAATAGGAACGCAATGCTTGGCTCAATAGGAGGCGCCCGAGATCCTGCGCCTCGTCCCGCCGCAAGTTCTTCAGGTACGCGCGTATGGCATTGCGCGCTTTCGCCGTGACGACGAAGTTGACCCAGTTCGGGTTCGGCCGCGCGCCGCGGGCCGTGATGATCTCGACCGTCTCGCCGTTTTGCAGTGCCGTCTTGAGCGGCACGAGCTTTCGATCGATCTTCGCCGCGACACAACGATTTCCTACGTCCGTGTGGACGGCGTAGGCGAAATCGACGCTCGTAGCACCCCGCGGCAGGCGCATGATCTCGCCCTTCGGCGTGAACACGTAGACCTTGTCGGGGAAAAGGTCGACCTTGACGGTCTCGAGGAATTCCTCCGAGTTCGCCGCGTGCTGCATCTCCATGAGGCCCGCGAGCCACTTGCGCGCGCGCTCTTCGGTGCTGTGGGTCTGCTTGTCGACGGCCTTGTATTGCCAGTTCGCCGCGATGCCCCGCTCGGCGACTTTGTCCATCTCCTCGGTTCGGATCTGAACCTCGAGGGGTATCGCGTTCGGGCCGAACAGAGTCGTATGCAACGATTGATAGCCGTTGACCCGCGGGATCGCGATGTAATCCTTGAAGCGCGCCGGCATCGGCTTGTACAGTTGGTGCGCGAGGCCGAGCACGCGATAGCAGTTCTCGACGTTCTGCACGATCACGCGCACGCCGTATACGTCGACGATCTCCGCAAGATGCGCGTGCTTGCGCTGCATCTTCTGGTAGATGCTGTAGATGTGCTTCTCGCGCCCGGACACGCGCGCGTCGATGCCGTGCGCCTTGAGCTCGTCCGTGAGCTTCGCCTGAATCTTCCGCAAGAACTGTCGATGGTTGCCGAGCGCACGCCTGAGCGCCCGCTCGAGCACGCGGTAGCGATGCGGATAGCACGCCGCGAACCCGAGATCCTCGAGCTCGACCTTGAGACTGTAGATGCCGAGCCGGTTCGCGATCGGCGCATAGACTTCGAGCGTCTCTTTCGCGATGCGCCTTTGCTTCTCGACGGGCAGAGCGCCGATCGTGCGCATGTTATGCGTGCGGTCGGCGAGCTTGACGAGAATCACGCGCAGGTCCTGCACCATCGCGAGCAGCATCTTGCGGAAGCTCTCCGCCTGCGCTTCCTCGGCGCTGTCGAAATGCAGTTGATCGAGCTTGCTGACGCCGTCGACGAGCAGCGCCACATCCTCGCCGAAGCGCTGCTCGATATCCGGCAACGTCGCTTTCGTATCCTCGAGCACGTCGTGCAGGAGCGCAGCCTTGATCGTTCCCGCGTCGAGATGCAGACCCGCGAGAATTTCCGCTACGGCGATCGGATGGGTGATATACGCGGCGCCGCTCTGGCGTTGCTGGCCGGCATGGAGCTCGGCGCTGTATTCGTAGGCGGCGACGACGCCGGCGCGATCTTCAGGGGGTAAATAGGTCTCGAGAGTCGCAAGCAGCCGCGAAAAGTCGTCGCCGCGCCAAGCGGCCGACAACCGACGTTCGCGAATGGCCGCAGCGTAGTCCATCGTGATCTCTCATCGACGGCGGGGCCAGAGGGTTGCTCAATCGCCGAGCGTGATCGACCCGGTCGTCGCCCTCAGGTCCTCGCGCAACGTAGTCTCCATTTGCAGCAGATCTTCGAGCGGCTGGTCGCGCTCCTCGAGGATGCTCTCAGTGATGTAGCCGGCCGCGATTTCCCGCAAGGCAACCACCGTCGGTTTGTCGTTTTCCCATTCCACCGTCGGCTCCGCGCCGTTCGCGAGCTGACGCGCGCGCTTCGCGGCCACGAGCACGAGTTGGAACATGTTCGGAATCTTGCTCAAGCAGTCTTCGACCGTAATCCGCGCCATTGGCACTCCTAGTATTAAGCTGCCAGTGTACTGCAAGAGCCCCGGGACCGAGCAAGGGATCGTCAGTGGGCGAGAATCTCGGCAACGAGCGTCCTGAGCCGCGCCGAGCGCGTCGAGTGGGCCTCGCCGCGGCCGGCAACGATGGCAGCGAGCGCGTCGACGGCCGCATCGACACGCTCGTTGACGACGGCAAAGTCGAATTCGGACCAGTGGCTTATGTCGCCGAGCGCATCGCGGAGCCGCCGCTCGATGCGTTCCGCGGAATCTGTTCCCCGCCCGCGCAATCGGCGCTCGAGCTCCGCGAGGCTCGGCGGCAGAACGAAAACCGTGCACGCGTCCGGCGAGCGGCTCCTGACCTGACGAGCGCCCTGCCAATCGATCTCGAGCAGCACGGATCGCCCGCGCTTGAGGATATCCTCGACGTGCCTCTTGCCGGTGCCGTACCAGTTGTCGAACACTTGCGCGTGCTCGAGAAAAGCGTCGGCGGCGACCATGCGCTCGAATTCCTCGCGGGAAACGAAGAAGTAATCGACGCCGGGTCGCTCGCCGGCCCGCGGCGCGCGCGTCGTATAAGACACGGAGAACGTAAGATCGGGGACGCGGGCGACGAGCGCCCGCACGAGCGTTGTCTTTCCGGCGCCCGAGGGCGCGGCAAGCACGATGAGCCGCCCGGGTTTCGTTTGTCCCGCTGCGGCGATCACTCGA
>DATBLZ010000117.1:0-21118 GCA_036555065.1 Gammaproteobacteria bacterium | reverse complement strand
ACGCCGTGGGGCGACGCGGACCTACAAGGCGTCTGGGACTATCGCACGATCACGCCGCTCGAGCGCCGGCCCGAGCTCGGCGATCGGGAGTTTTATACGGACGCGGAGGTCGCGGAGCTCGAAGGGCGCGCGGCAGCGCGTCTCGATCAGCCGCCGGATGCGGATACGCCCGCGAATCTCGTGCACGCGCAGTACATGACGGATCCGGGCCGCTACGTCGACGAGTCGCGGCGCACGTCGCTGATCATCGATCCGCCGAACGGCCGGATCCCGCCGTTGACGCCCGCAGCCGAGCAGCGGCAAGCGCAGGCGCGCGCCGCTGCAGGTTCGCCGGCGCGCACCGGCGGCCGCGCCGATTCATGGCTCGATCGGTCATTGTTGGAGCGCTGCATTACGCGCGGCCTCCCGGGCGCACTTCTGCCCGGCCTTTACAACAACAACATCCGCATCACGCAGGCGCCCGGCGTCGTCGCGATCGTGCACGAGATGGTCCACGAGACCCGCGTCGTGCCGCTCGACGGCAGCGACTTCAGCGGCACCGGCGGCTACATGGGCGAGTCGCGCGGTCATTGGGACGGCGACACGCTCGTGATCGAAACGCGTAACTTCAACCGCAAGATCGCGTTTCGCGGGTCCGGCGCGAACCTGCGCCTGACTGAGCGCTACACGCGAGTCGGGCCCGATACGATCGACTTCCGCCTTACGTTCGAGGACGAGACGCAGTGGACAGAACCCTGGACCGTTGCGTACCTCATGCGGACGGCCGAAGGCGAGCTCTACGAGTACGCGTGCCACGAAGGCAACTACGGCTTGCGCAACATCCTCGAGAACGCGCGCGCCGAGGAACGGGCGGCGGCGGAAGCCGGGAAGAACTGAGGGGCGGCGTATGCGGCGCTTCGAAGCTGGCGCAAAACTCGCGGTCGCCCTCCTCGTCTGCACGGCGATCCGGCCCGCCGTTGCGCATCATTCGTTCGCGGCGGAGTTCGACGTCAATCAACCCGTGACGCTCCACGGCACGGTCACCGGCATGGAGTGGATCAATCCGCACGCGTGGCTCCATATCGACGTCAAGAACGAAGACGGCACGACGACGGCTTGGATGATCGAAGGCGCGACCCCCAACACGCTTTTTCGCCGCGGCTTCACGCGCGACTCGGTCAAGGTTGGCCTCGAGATCACCGTCGAAGGTTTTCGGTCGCGAAACGGCGCGAATCGAGCCAACGGACGCGACCTGATCTTGCCGGACGGCTCGCGGCTCTTCATGGGCTCGCCGCCCGGTGCGGGTGCACCCGGCGACAGCAGCGAAGCTCAGGGGGAGTAGCTAAGGCGCCGGCGTGCTCTTCTGCTCGGGACCTAGAGAAATGTTTGCACCATCGGGCGCGTGTAGCGAATCGACGAGATTCGAGGCGGCCACATTCAAGCCGATGCCGGCTGCAAGAATCGTGAAGACCGCGAGCGCGAGCATGGGCGTCTTCCACAGTTGCCGAGCCGCGTCATGTAGATCGTAGAGTACCGACATATCAATGCCCCGACGTTTCGAGTCACAGCACGCACCGGCCCTATTACCGGGCGCGTCTTAAGTAAGCAACTGTCGTGCCAACGCATCGGGCAGGCTACCAACGGTCACGGAAGTCAATCGATCAGCCCCAAAGCACGGGGTCGGGTGCTCAACCGGACGTTTCGGTCGACGACTGGAACGAACCGCGTCCTCGCGCAGTTGACTATACTTTGGCGGTCGAGACCATGGCCTTGCGTCTCGGGGAGCGCGCCCATGCGGAGGAATGTCATAGCACTCGGTACCGCGTTCGTCATAGGAGTGAGCGCGACCGGATTTAGCCTCTACCTGACGAACGCCACGCCTTCGGTGCCTGCGATCTCGGCCGCCGAGGCGGCGCGCACGGACCGGCCTTGGGTCGTCAAGCTGCATGCGCAATGGTGCCCCATTTGCAGGCTCACGAAAGGCGTCTGGTCGAGAATCGAAGGGACGTACGCGGACCGTGTGCGTCTCGTGGTCTTCGATTTCACCGATGACGAGACGACCGCGGCGAGCCGCGCCGAAGCGGAGCGGCTCGGGCTCACGGAGCTCTTCGAGCAGTCGGGTTTTGCGACGGGCCCGATCGTCGTGCTGGATAGCAGCACGAAAGAAGTGCTCGCGTGGATCAGCGGCAGCCGTGATTTCGCCGAGTACGGCGCCGCGATCGATGCTGCACTTCAGGGCGTAAGTCGCTGACGCGTACCTAAATCGTTCGGATCGCCTATACTTTTGCAGCGGGTCTTCGCGCCGAAGTCTGCTTGGGGGGAGTAATGAAGATCATACACACGACGATTCGCACCGCTGCAGCGGTGCTAGCCGCGTCCGTATCTCCGATCCTGCTAGCACAGACTCCTCCTGCGCCCGACATCGAGCTGCCCGTCGAGCGGCAAACTCCGGCCGAGCAGACCGCCGCTGCCTATAAGGATCCTTCTTGGAGCGCACCGCGAACATCGTGGGGCGACCCGAGCCTCCAGGGCACTTGGAGCACCGACGACATGCGCGGCATCCCGCGCGACCGTCCCCGCGAGCTCGGCACGCAAGAGTCGTTGTCCGAAGAGCAATTTCTCGAGCGCGCGCGGACCCAGGAAGCGGGACGGAACCGCGCGGTCAACGAAGAGACGTTCCTGCGCAACGAATGGGGCACGCGCACATTCGGCTACACATCGCTCGTCGTCGATCCGCCCGACGGTCGGACGCCCGCGACAACCGAGGCCGCCCGCGCGCGAGCCGCGGCGACGCGAGGCCGCGGCACGTTCAGCGGCCGGCCGCTCAACACGTTCGAGGATTTCTCGCTCTACGACCGCTGCATCGGCCGCGGCATCAGCAACGGCATGGGCGCCGCGATTTACGGCAACGGCATCCAAATCTTCCAGAGCCCGGATGTCGTCACGATCACGTACGAGATGATTCACGAGACGCGCGTGATCCCGCTCGATGATCGTCCGTATCTCGAAGACGCTATTCCGCAGTTCACGGGCAACGGACGCGGCCACTGGGACGGCGACACGCTCGTCATAGAGAGCCAAGGTTTTACCGACCGCACGAGCGTCGGCGGCGGCGCTTCGAACTCGCGCAATCTGCACACGACCGAGCGCATCCGGCGCGTCGACCCCGAGATGATCGAGTACCGCATCACGATCAACGACCCGGACACGTACGCGGCCCCGTTCTCGGTCCGCTTGATGTGGACCACGCAGCCGGACTACTACGCTTACGAATACTCGTGCCACGAAGGCAATTCGGCCGTGCGCATGGGCTTGAGCGGCGAGCGCGCTTACGAGCGTCAGGTTGCCGAAGCCGTTGCGGCCGGGCGCGAGCCTCCGCGCCGCTCGAACGGCAACGAGGTGTACCGCGCGCCGTCGGACGATGCCAAGATTTTCGATATCAACGAAGGCGAGTAAGACTCGATCGCTGCCAAGGAGCGCTCAGTGACTTCATCGACGTACAGACATACCACGCTGATTCTCTGTGCTTTAGGCCTGACATCGAGCGCGTTCGCGGCGCTCGCGCCCGACTTCGTCGAGAAGCTCACTGCCGAGTCGCGGCCGCTCGAGGACCGCGTCCGCGACGGTGCGCGCCGGCCGTATCAGGTCATGCAGCTGCTCGGCGTCGATGCAGGCATGACGCTGCTCGACGTCGGTGCCGGCGGTGGGTGGTTCACGCGCGTGCTGTCTGCGGCCACGGGCCCGAGCGGCAAGGTCATCGCCCAGTTCGGGCCGCGCGCGCTGCAGCGCGAGAACGGACAAGCGCAAAAGGACCTCGCCGCTGCGCTCGGCAACACCGAGGCGTTCTTCGGCAATGTTGCGGAGCTGCCGGCGAGCAGCGTCGACGCCGCCGTGACGGCGCTCAACATGCATCACATGAATGCCGACCGCGCTGGGCCTTACCTCAAGGACATCCTCAACGTGCTCAAGCCCGGCGGACGGGCCGTGATCATCGATCACGTCGGCTTGCGCGAAATCGACAACTCGCAATTGCACCGCATGGTCCCGGACGACGTGAAGGGCTGGATCCAAGCCGCGGGCTTCGAGATCGTTGCCGAATCCGACATCCTGCGCACGACCGCGGACGATCACACGCTCTCGGTCGACGATCCGCGTCTCGGTCGCGACATCGATCAGTTTCTATTCATCGTCCGCAGGCCGGCGCGGTAGGAGCCATGCGCCCACTCGAGGTCAGCAACGTCGCTGCGGGCGCCGCGCTCGTGCTCGCGATCGCAGCGTCTGTGCCCGCGGCCGCTCAGGACGGCCCCGTCGGCACCGTCGAGCGCATCAAGGTCCATTCTGCGGCCATCGAGGGTAACCTTCAGGGAAACACGGCCGAGCGCGACGTGCTCGTGTATTTGCCGCCGAGCTATGGCGAGCAGCGCAGACGGCGCTACCCCGTCGTGTATCAGCTCCACGGCTGGCTGCCGGGCGCCGAGCAATGGGCCGGGATGCTCGATTTCGAGGCCGGCACGAATCGCGCGCTCGCCTCGGGCCACGTGCGCGAAATGCTCGTCGTCGTGCCGGATTCCCTGACCGTATTCGGCGGCAGCATGTACTCGACGTCCGTCACGTCGGGTGATTTCGAAGGCTTCATCGCGCGCGATCTCGTCGCGTATATCGACAGCCACTACCGCACGCTCGCGCGCCGCGAGAGCCGCGGGCTGTCGGGCCACTCGATGGGCGGCTATGGCACTTGGCGCATCGCGATGAAGTACCCGGAGCTCTATTCGAGCTTCTACGCGATGAGCTCGTGCTGCCTCGAGCCCTACTCCGCCAACGGCCTCGCGGCCGCGGCCGAGATCAAGACGCCGGAGCAAGCGGCCGCGGCCGCGATATTCACGCGCGTCAACCTCACGCTCGCGGCGGCTTGGTCGCCGAATCCCGCGAAGCCCCCGCTCTACTTCGACTATCCGCTCGTGAACGGCGAGCTCGACGCGCAGATCCTCACGAAATGGAACGCGAACGTGCCGCTCATGATGATCGACCAGTACATTCCGAACTTGAGGAAGTACAAAGCGATCGCGATCGAGGTCGGCCTGCAGGATGGCTTAATCGTCGCGAACAAAGCCATCAGCGACGTGCTGACGAGCTACGGCATCGATCACGTCTACGAGACCTACGAAGGCAATCACACTAACAAGGTCGCCGAGCGGTACGAGACGCGGGTCTTACCGTTTTTCTCGACGGAGCTCGAGTTCCAGTAGACGCAAGCAGGCCGCGGCGTGGATGCTGTCGTTGGCGATCTCCGAGTGCTCGGCCAAAATCTGCGCCGCGCGATTCCAGCGCGCGGGCTCATCGCGAGACGCGGGGTCCCACTTCGAGGTGTCAGGCCGAATGCCGTAGTGGAGGCACGCGTGCTCGAGTGCCTCCGCGAGCAAGTTTTGGCGACCGTCGCTCAAGCCCCTAGCGACAGCCGCGTTACTCGTCGCTCGCGCTTCGCGCGGTGAGCCGGAACATTCTGCCCTGCCCGCCGCGGCCGTCGCGCCCGTCTTCGAGAATCCAAATCGCGCCGTCGGGCCCTTGCTCGACCGCACGAATTCGCATCCCCATCGCGAAACGCTCCGCTTCGCGCGCGCTCGTGCCCTCGAACTCGATGTGCACGATCGACTGCGACGAGAGTCCGCCGATGAATGCGTCGCCGCGCCACTGCGGAAACTCGCTGCCGCTGTAGAACATTAGGCTCGACGGTGAGATCACGGGATTCCAGAATACGGCCGGCGCATTGAACTCGGGCCGCGTCGGGTGATCGGGAATCGGTGTCCCGTCGTAATGGTCCCCGTTCGAGACGATCGGGTAGCCGTAGTTCGCACCGCGCACGACGAGGTTGAGCTCGTCGCCGCCTTGTGGCCCCATCTCCACGTTCCAGAGGCGCCCCGCCGAGTCGAATGCGAGCCCGAGCGGATTACGGTGACCGAGCGACCATATTTGCGCGGTCACGCCGCCGCGATCCGCGAACGGATTGTCGGCCGGCACCGAGCCGTCGTAGTTGAGCCGCAGGATCTTGCCGAGATTGGCCTGCATGTCTTGGGCGGGGTCGAACTTCTGCCGTTCGCCGGAGCTGATCCAAAGGTACCCGCCGCCGAAGGCGATGCGCTGGCCGTAGTGGCCCGCGCCGTCGACTTTCGGCACTTGCCGCCAAATGACGTCGAGATCCGTGAGTGCTCCGCCACCGCTTTCGAGCACGAGCTTCGCGCGGGCGACGGCTGCGCCGCGCGTGCCGCGCTCGCCCGCTTCGGCGTAGCTCAGGTAGACGAGATTGTTCGTCGCGAAATCAGGATGCAGCACCACGTCGCCAAGGCCGCCTTGTCCCCCGAACGCGACCTCGGGCACGCCGGAGAGATCCTCGACCGTGCCGCTCTCGTAGAGCTTGAGCGCACCGCGTTGCTCCGTGACGAGCAAACGGCCGTCGGGCAGGAATTCGAGTGCCCAGGGCATCTCGAAGTCAGCGACTTCGGTAACCGTGAACGGCAGGTTCTGCGCGGTCGCGCAGCTCGCGCCGACGAAGAACACGACGGACACTGCCGCGGCTTTTGAGCGTCCCAACATCGCTTGTGCTCCGATCGAGGTTCTTCGGCAGGATATCACCCGAATACGTTGCTCATGCAACCGCGGCCGGCGAGCGCTGTGCTAACCTTCGCTCGCGCTCAACGGAGATCGAGGCTCTGACAGAAGTGCGGAAACCAGCGCTCGCGATGGCAACTGCCGCCGCCCTCGCCGCATCTGCTGCGGCGCACGCGCATCACGGCTTCGGTCAATTCGATCGCTCGAAGCCCCTTGATCTCACCGGCGTGATCACCGGCATCGACTTCGTCAATCCGCACTCGTATCTACACTTCGAGACGAAAAACGCGGTGGGCGAGACGATTGCGATGCGCTGCGAGATGCGTGCCGCTACGCTCTTGCGGCGCTCGGGTTGGTCGCAGGAGATGTTCGTCGTCGGCGCTCCCGTGACGATCCAGGGCTTCGGCCATCGCACCGATCCCGGCGCTTGCTATGTCGAGGACATTGCGATCGGCGATGCGCCGTCGATCAACCGCAACGATCAATTCACGACGAACGCCGTCGACGTCTCGAACCGGCCGCTACGGCTGCCGTCCGGCGAGCCGAACATCTCGGGTGACTGGGCGCAGGAGCAGTATGTGATTGCCGTGCCGCCGAGCGGTCCCGCGAATCTCGTGCCGAAGAGCCTGATCGCAGCCGTCGAGTCCGGGAAGCTCGCAATGGCCGACGTGCCGCCTTCGGGCTGGGGACCGCGGCCCGTGACCCTGACCGCGCGCGGCGAGGCCGAGCGCGAGGCCTTTCGCATGTGGGCGCCAGAGGACAACCCGCGTCTGCGCTGCCGCCCGACGAGCATCATTTTCGATTGGGTGTTCGACGGCGCCGTGAATCGCATCACGCAGGAATCAGATAGGATCGTCATCAATTACGGTCTCTATAGCTTCGAGCGCGTCATTCACATGGACATGGACGCGCATCCGGCCGGGATCGAGCCGAGCTACTCGGGCCATTCGATCGGGCGGTGGGACGGTGACGTGCTCGTCGTCGATACGATCGGCTTCGAGCCCGGCATCATCGCCGCGCCCATACGCCACAGCGACCAGCTCCATATCGTCGAGCGCTATTCGCTCGATCCCGAGAAGCTTGCGCTCAGACGCGACTACGTCGCGACCGATCCTGTCTACTTCGTCGGCCAGTACGCGGGGTCCGACACCGTGCTCGTCGCCGATGTGCCGTACGAAGCGCATCCCTGCAGTGAGCTCGCGCCCGAGTTCGCGCCGGGCAGCGCGCCGCCGTCCGGGAGCCCTTCAGCGCAATGAATTGGAGGTTGACAAGATGAGTCGCCGAAAGTGGGTTGCCGCGGGCGTCGTTGCGGCGTTGACTTTGACCTCAGGTGCCGCATAGTCGCAGGGCGGCTTCGCCCCGCCCGAGCTTGCGACGACGCAGGTCAGGGACAACATCTACCTGATCCGCAGCGGGGCGTCGGGGAACATCACGGTGATCGTCGGCGACGACTCCGTGCTCCTCATCGACGACAAGTTCGCGATGGATCACGACGGCGTCATGGCGCAGTTGCGCAAGATCACCGACAAGCCCATTCGCTACGTCATCAACACGCACATGCACGGCGACCATACGGGCGGCAACGCCGCGATGCTGGCGCTGCACGCCGACATCATCGCGCATGCTTCCCGAGGAGCGCATCGTCGTCATGGGCGACCTCTTCGCGATCTGGGGTCCGCCCCGACACCTCATCGACTACCAATCCGGCGGCAGCGTGCGCGAGTGGTCGCGCTCGCTCGAACGCGCGCTCGAGCTCGACTTCGACACGGTCATCCCCGGCCATAGCGGCGTGACCGACCGTGCGACGATGGAAGACTTTCTTAGGTTTACCGTCCGCATGGGCGAGACCGTGCGCGCGATGAACCGCGCGCGCAAAACCCGCGACGAGATCCGCGCGGTGCTCGAGCGGGAGTTCGGCTGGAGCGGTTTTGTGACCAGCCTCGGTCTCGACGGCATCATCGCCGAGATGCAATAGCGCCGGCAGCCGGCGCGCGAAGCCCTGCCGTGGGCGTGGCTACTCGTCCGCGAGGTTGCGCGCCGGCATGTCCTGAGGACGGTCGGTCCACTCGATCTCGGGCCACACGTGCACGCGCGACTTGAACCGCCATCCCGCGGCCGTCTTCTCGAACGTGTCTTCGTAGCCGCCCTGCCAGTGCACGATGTCACCGCGGTCGTTCGTGTCGTTCGTGATCACGAGCAGCGTCGAGGTGGCGCGCGCACCGCCGGCCGTCGGCGTAATGACGGGATTGATGTTGATGTGATAGCTCGGCGTGCCCGTGCGCGGCCGGCAGCCGTTCGGGCCGCCGCCGCCCGCGGCGATGAGCTGGTCGCGACCGCGGAACCAGATTTTGGCGCCCGCGCCCCACGTCGAGGACACGCCGAAAGTCGCGTCGGCCGTGAAAAGATCGGCGTAGTCCTTGCCGCCGTTCGTGCAATTGTCGAGCAAGTGCGGGTACTGATCGATGAGCTGGCGGATGTCTAGATAGTCCTGGGCTTCGAGCTTCGGGTCCGATTGCGCCGCGGCGACGCCGAAAAGCGCGCACAAAAGGCTAGTTAAAGCAAATAGTTGTGAGATTATTTTCATGCCTATTCTCGCTGTCTACGGTGTTTACTCGAAGCTGAAGATGTCCCCGCCTTTCGGTCTTTGCATTCCCTGCTCGTCGTATTGTTCCCAGAGCTTCCCCCACGGCCGGCCGTACATGTCGGGCACCTTGTAGTCGAAGGTTGTGCCCGGGGCCACCGGCGTCGCGCGGCCGTCGATGGGGTAGATCGTCGGCACGCACTCGATGAACTGATACGGGTCGCCGTCCTCGAAGCCGCCGATCCTGACGAGATTGCGGATCATTCGAATCGGCTGCACGAGCGCCTCGGGGTCGTAGAAGATTCCCTCGTGGTTGAGGCCGACGAGATTTCCGGCAGCGTCGCGGTTCGGCGTGTAGATCTCGATCGTTTGGAGCTGGCTCGAGAACTCGGGATTGCCGTGGACCTTCCAGCCCTGGATGTTCGAAGTCCACGTAATCAGCACGTCGCCGTCCCAGAAACCGATCGTTTCACCGTACCAGCGCGGCACGTCGGCACCGAGTCGCGGCACTGCGCCGTCCAGGTTGAACTCGCGGCCGACGAGCACGTTCGTGATGAAGTTGTCGGCGTCGCCGGCGAGGATCTGCACGACCGACGGCGTCACCGTGATCCAGTGGGGCTGGTTCGTGACCGCGTGATAGTGCCAACGGCGCATGAAGCCCTCGGGCCAGCAATATTGCGCCGGCCAGTGCGGCGCATTCGTGTGCCCGTCGTGATAGAGCTCCTGCACCATATACGTCTGGTATTCCTCGGTCAGCAGCGAAAGAATCGTCGGCACCTGGTTCCAGAAGAGCTCCGCGTACCAGTTCTGGCCGCGCGGCCAGACGTAGCGGCCGCTCCATTCGCCGGGCACGGTCGCGTACGTGTGTTGCGTGGGCCCACCGCGACCACGCGTCTCTGCGAGCAGCGCCGCGTAATGCGCCGCGGCCGTCGTGAACGGATAGGGGCTCACGATCGCTGCGCGCGGATAGTCGCGCTCGCAATACCCCCACGCCGCGGTGCGCGGCGGATCGTCGCCGATCGCGCCCGAGCGCCACTGCGCCTCGATTGCGGCGTTCGAGTTGCAGCGGAAGTAGCGGGGATCGCTCCAGAGCGCGCGGTCGGCGTAGAAGTCCTTCGACGTGAAGAGGTCCACGGGCAGCGGCTCGACGCCGTCGGGCACCGCGCCGTTCCACGCGGAGCCGCCACTCGTTTCAGCGGGCCCGCCATCGAGGCGCGGGACGAGCACGCGGAACGGCCCGACGAGCCAATACCGCTGCGGATACCCCTCGATCTCGGCCGGCGGGTAGTCCTCGATGCGCGCGAGATCCGGGCGGAGCTCTCCCGGGATCGCGACCGCCAGCGGCGCGCCGCGGCCGACGCTCGCGAACCCGATCTCGGCCGTCGGCTGCGCTTCCGCCGTGGCGAACAGTAACGCGCTTGCGACCGCTGGGAGGCAGTGCGCCGCGCGCGCCACGCTCAGTTCGTCGCGAAACAGTAGAAGAGCCCCGCTCCGCCCGTCGGCACGAGTTGCTCCATCGAGCAACCGCGCGACGGATGCACCGACGTCCACGAGTTCACGCCGGGACTCATGCCGATTCGGTCCGCATGGCCGAGCGTCGCCTGGCCGTCGCCGCCGGTCCAATCGTTGCATGTCAGGCCCGACGACGTGCCGTCGTCGTTCGTGCCCGTGAGAATGTCATGTTGCAACGGTTGCGCGAGCGGCGCCGGCGGAGTCCCGCCCAAGTAGTTCGGCGCGACTCCCTTTTCGTTGAGCGCGGTCTCGGCCGAGATCTTGTTATTGGCGCTGTGCAGGTCAGCAACGTTTTGCGCGATCAACACGCCTTTCGCGTTGTACCACGGACCGCTGCCGATTCGATCCTTCGCGTTGACCGTGCTCGTGCTCAGATACGCGTGCCAGGTCTTGCCGCCTGCGCCGACGGCTGCCGCAAGCGACTGGCAATGCGCATCGGCGCCCGCCAAGCCGCCGAGATTGCCGCCGCCGCCGGGATTGGCGCTCGTGACGAAGAAGCTCATGTTGGCCGGCGCTTGCGCGAGCGCAATGCCGACGCCGAGCGCCAAGAGTCCGAGCGCGCCGAAAGTCTTATTACGATTCATCGATATTCTCCCTGGGTGAATGAGCGCAAATCTGAGTCATGGTCAACGCAAAGTGCCGTGAGCGATCCGGTTGCCGGAGAACGTGCCGAACCAGTACCGATCACCGGTCGTGAGCACCATCGTCGCGTTGCTGAACCCGGAGAGTTTCGGCGTCTCGACGAGCACCGTCGTCGCCATCGTCGCCGGGTCGACGACGAGCCCGATCGAGGGGCGTGGGCAGGCCGCGAGCTTCTCGAGGTCGTGCTGCGGGCCCGGCGTGCCGCCGCATTCGGGCACGTCGTTCTTCATTCCGGCCGTAAGCAAACGGCCGTCCGGGGCCAAGTGCACGTTGTCGGGCGTAAATGGCAGCGGTCCCGTCGTGCGCAGCTGGCGCGTCGGGTTGCTGTGCGCGAACGCAACGATGGTCTGCAATCCGGACGATGCCACGAAGATCTCGCGGCCGTCCGCCGAAACCTCGATGCCGTTATTGGCCGGGAGCTCCGAGCCCTGCACGAGCTCGAAGCCGGCGTCGCCGGGCGACCACTCGAACACGGCGCCCGTGGGCTTCTTGTTCATCGCATCCGCAAACGTCGTGCCCGGCAGGAAGAGAACGGTCGCAACGAGCGAGCCGTCGGCGAACGATGCGACGCTGTTTGCGGCGAGCCCCTCGGGCAGCGGCACGCAGCCTTTCCACGTGAGCGTGGGACGAGCGCCGCGCGCATCGACGTCGTAGACCTCGATCGACTCGCGCGCGCCGTGGGCGACGACGTGAAGCGTCGAGTGCCTGCGCGCGCCCGCGCGGATGTTCAACCCATGCGTGATCAGCGTTGCCGGGTCCGGCGCCGCGGCGCAGCCGGGAAACGTCGCGGCGTCATGGTCGACGCGCGGCTCGAGCGCGCTCCACGCAGCTGCGCGTGAGTCGATCAGGTATAAGCCCGAGCCCGGGGCCATGCCGCTCGCGATGATCCAGTTTGTCGCAGGCACTGCGACGAGGTCTTCGGCGTTTTGCGGCCCGCAGACGAACTCGATGCCACTCTGTGGATCGCAACCCGCCTCTTGCGGATGCGCGAGCGGCGTGACGCCCAAGACCGCGAGCAAAGCTGCGTTTCTTATGGTTTTCATGGCACTGCGCCTTATCGTCTTTGGCGCCAACTCTAGCACAGGCGGGCGCGTGGTCCGCCTCGCGGAATCGTAGTAGATTCCTCATCCGGGGGTCGTCTAACCATGAGTACACGTAAATCTGCATTCGGCAGTTGGCTCATAGCCATTGCCTTCGCCGCCTGCTCATCGGGCGATTCGCCGAACGTCGTGCTATGGACCGGCGAGCTGCCGATCAGCGCGCCTTGGCTCCGCAGCCGTTTGCCGCCCGGCATCGTCACATACGAGCGCATCCCGAACCTGCTGGGACTGCTCGCCAGTCCGAAAGGCAGCGTGCTCGATACGGCGCTGCGCAGCGACGCGAACATTCGGAACCTCGGAAGCATTCAACAGGGCGTTGCCGCGAACGTCTTGACGCTGCCGACGCTTGCCGACCCGCGAATCGAGCTCCTTGTCGACGTCGTGCGCTCGCCGATCGAGGTCGCCGCCTACGGCCTGCCGAGCCCGTCGGTGCTGCTCGGCGCTACGCTCTCGCTGCGCAGTGCCGCGGACTTCAATGCGCTCTTCGATGAGCTTGCTCGCGCCGAGCCGCCACTGGGCCTCTCTGCACCTTTGGATAACGACGGTATCGCGGAGCTCGTCGGGCTGCCGCTCGGGGCTTTCGTGCAGTTCGACGCGGCGACCGGTAAGTTGCTGCTGCTCGCGGGCATGGGCCTCACGCGCAGCACGTTCACGCAAGTGCTCGACAGCATGCCGGACGACGCAACCGACCATCCGATGCACGCGCTCGAGCAGAAGATCGACGCGAGCGGCCAGGGACTCTTCGCGTGGCTCGACGCCGCGCGAATCATCCCCATGGCACAGGTGTTCATGCCCGGCGAGGCCGCCGAGGCGCTGAGCTCGATGGGTCTCGGGGGCTTACGCGGCGTGGCCTTCGGCGTCGGCACGGCGAACGGCAAAGGCCGGTTGAGCCTCGTGCTCGATGTCGGCACGGACCATACGGCGCGCCCGTTCCCCGTCGTTGCCAACGCCGTCGCCGCGACATCGGTGGGCGAGCCCGACGCGGCGATTCTGCTGTCGCTGCCCACGCGCGACGAATACCTGCGCCTCGAGGCGCTCGTGCTCGACGCGCTGCCTCCCGAAGCCGGCGACGCCTGGACGCAAGCGCAATCGTGGCTCCGTGAGCACCTCGGCATCGACGTCGAGGAAATCTTCTCGGCCATCGGCCCCGACGTCGTCTTCATCTTTGACGCAGCCGGCGATTACACGGCCGTGCGGCTCCGCGATCCCGGGCTCTTCGAGGATATGTTGGGCCGCATCGCAACGACGACGGGCTCGGGTCCGGTCGAGCGCAGCGAGCTCGGCACGACGTTCTTCCATTGGCGCTTGCCATCGACGACGGCGCTCGGCGCGACTGCGGATGCCGGCGCCGGCGAGGCGGTCGATCTGGCGACGCTTCTGACACGCATGCGCACGCATCTGTTTTGGATACGCGACGGGGATTACCTGTACGTGGCGCAGGTCCCGCAGCCGCTCATGGATCGCGTGCGCGCGGGCGCCGATGCAAGCGTTGCGGATTGGCTCGCCGCGAAGCAACGCATCGATACGTCGGGATCGTTGTTTGCCGCAACCGGTCAAGTCGCGAAGATGCCGCAACGCTCCTATGAGGCGTATCTCGGCATCATGCAGGCTCTCGCGGACGTCAGCGCGGCCGAGTTCGATCTCTGGGCGATGCCGACCGTCGACCAGCTCCGCCTTCCCGAGAAAGGCGCAATCAGCTTCAGCGTGAACATCGGCGAGCCCTATCTCTCGCTCGAGCTCGCCTACGAGAACCACCCCGGAGAGCTCTTTTTCGGCAGCGGTGGATATGGCACCGTGGCCGCGATCGGGATCCTCGCGGCGATCGCGATCCCGGCCTACCAGGACTACACAATTCGCGCGCAAGTGGTCGAAGGGCTGAATTTGGCGGCCGCTGTGCGGGCAGCCGTGACCGAGGACTTCGCGGCCGAAGGCTCTCTGCCGACGGATCGGCGCGATGTCGGCATGGATCCGGAGCCGGAGTCGACGTCCGGCCGATACGTCGCATCCGTCGACGTTGCCGACGGCGCGATCACGATCGTCTACGGCAACGCGGCGAATGGCGCGATCTACGGCGACGTGTTGACGTTGTTGCCCTATCAAACGGCCGATGGCGACGTTGCGTGGCGCTGCGGGTACGGGCCGGAGCCGGAGGGCGCGAGCGCGTTCGGCGCGCGCGCGGGCACTGCGACCAAACCGCGGACAACGACGATCGAGCCGAAGTACCTTCCGGCTCTTTGTCGATGACTTGGAGGCTGTCGCTGCTCGCCGGCGCAATTGCGACGTTGCCCGCGCAGGCGCATCACTCGTGGGCTCGGTACGACGGTGATCACGTGGTCACGGTCACGGGGACGATAACGGCCGTCGAGTGGACGAACCCGCACGTCGTCATGCGCTTTACGACGATGGACGAAAGCGGCCAACCCGCGGAGTGGACGATGGAGATGGATCCGCCGACTCTGCTCGACCGCTATGGGTTGCGGCACGACACGATCACGGTCGGCATGGAAGTGAAGATCACGGGTGTGCGCGCGCGTTCCGGCGCGCCGATGATGCGCGCCGTCATGATCGAGCTGCCGGACGGCACGCAGCAACGCGTTTCGAGCCGCGTCTGAGCAGCGTCATGGCTTGCGTCGATCGTCTCGTGCTCTTGACGGCGCTCGCCACGCTCGCGGACGGCGCGTTCGCGCAAGCGCCACCGCCCGCAGGTTTTCCGGGCACGCCGCCCGAGGGTCCGCCGGCGACGATCCGGAGCTTCAGTGCCGAGCCCTCGACGATCGGCGGTGGTCCAGACGAATTCGCGATGCTGCGGTGGGAAGTCTCGAACGCCTATTCGCTCGCGATCGACCCCGACATCGGCACGGTTGCGACACGCGGCGCGCAACGTGTCAGCCCAGCTGTGACGACGACCTACACGCTGACGGCCACGGGAACCGGCGGAGCGACTACACGCTCGGTCACGATCACCGTGCCCGGTACGACGCCACGGGTCGTTGCCCGTGATGCCGCGGCAGCGCGCGAGCCGACGCCGATTCCACGGCTCCCCGACGGCAAACCTGATCTCTCGGGGCTCTACATCGCCGAGCGTACGTTGCGCCTCGTCAGCGACGTGACCCTCGTGTCGGGCGCGGAGTCTTTCCGCGTTGAGACCAAAGAAGGGGACCTCGGTGCCGGCGTCAGTTGTCTGCCTCCGGGCGTGCCGGCGGCGACGATGATGCCTTTCCCCTTGCAGATCGTGCACACGCCCGACGTGCTCGCGATCATGTACGAGGCCTATCACCTCTTCCGGATCGTGCCGATCGGCCGCGAGCACGCCGAGTATCTGCCGCCGGCCTACATGGGCCATTCCGTCGCGCACTGGGACGGCGATACGTTGGTCGTCGACGTCCGCGGCTTCAACGACAAGACGGTGATCGCCGGCTACCGCCATACCGAAGATTTAGTAGTCTTCGAGCTGTACCACAGAACCGCGTACGAGACTATCGAGTACGAAGCGTACGTCTCGGACTCGAACGTATTTGCCGCGCCGCTGCGTTTCGCGGGCACGCTGACGCTCCATCCCGAATGGGAAATCGGCGAGTACGTCTGCACGGAGAACAATCAAGACTACGAGGCGCTGTTCAAAGAGTAGCCCGCGTACTGCGGCCGCGCATCAATTCCGCGCGAGCACGATCAACCGGTATTCGAATTTCTGCGGAAACGTCGCGTGCTTGTTGCTCGCCTTCGCGAGACGGCGAGCGAGCTTGCGAATCGGATAGTTCAGAAAGAACGACCATACCTGATGATCGGCCTTGAACTCCGCGATGGCTTGGGCGACGAACGGCCGCACATGGTTGTTCGCGATTCTGTCGAGCACCTCGAACGTCGGTGTGATGCAGCCCGTGACGTCGCGGTCGGAGACGATCCGAAACACACCGACTTCAGAAAGCATCTGCGTGAACTGCCGATGGGAAATGCCCTGGCGCGCGCCACCCTCTTGGCGCGGAAAGTAGTCGAAAATGACGACGCTTTTGCGCACGCGCGCGGCTACTTGCGGCAGAGCCCTAGCGGCGTCCAAGTAGTGGAAGCTCTCGGCGAAGAGCAGCAGGTCGTATACTTTGTCCGTTGCGAGGTCCTCGAAGAGGCACTCGTGGATCACTGTTCCGGCGGGCAGCTTCTGTTTCGCGATCTCGTTGAGCTTTGCCGACGGGCACACGCACTCGACCCCGTAACCTTTCTGTATCAGCCGGACCGCGTTGCTTCCCGTTCCGCTGCCGACGTCGAGGACGCTCTTCGTGCCGTCGGGTATGGCGCCCGCGAGCTCGTCGAAGTACGCCTGCTGCGCGCGCGCGAGGCGGCTCAGCGAGATCTCGTCGGCCGTCCTATCCGGCCAGTATCCATAGTGCAGGAATCCCTTCCCGTCGATGACCTGGGACAGCAGCGCGTCGATGGCGAGTTTCAGTTCCTTCACGGCTTGCCTTGGCGCCTCGGAGCTCGGGCAATGCTTCGGGCGCCCATTATGCATTTTGATACGAGCTCGAGTGACCCACTCCTTGCATTACGGACTTCGCTTCCCTTATATAAGGGAACCTAATCAAGAGGGCACATAGATGCGAATTCGGTCGTTGGTACTTGGAGTGGTAGCTGCCCTGTTCGCGCTTCCGAGCATCGCCCAAGATGTCGCGGGCAAGTGGAACGCGAGCATCGACACGCCGAACGGGCCGTTTGCGTTCGCGTTCGAGTTTCTCGTCGATGCCGCGGGGAAGCTCACGGGCTCTATGCAGAACGAGTTCTTCGGCGCGACGCCGATCTCCGAAGGCGTCATCAATGGCAACGACATCTCGTTCAAGCTCGTCTTTCAGGGTGGGCCGGATGGTCCGATGACCGTGAGCTACAAGGGCACCGTCAACGGCGACGAGCTCGCGATCACGAGCAAGTTCGAGGGCACGCCACCGCCGGGCGGCCAGGCCGAAGCGTCGTTCACCGCGACACGCGCGAAATAGAGCAGAGAACGAAAAGATGAATGGATCAACCCGCGTCCGGACCCTGATTCTCGTCGCAATTGCGCTCGTGCCCGGCGCCTCGCTGATGGCGCAAGGGACGCTCGAGCGCATCAAGGATCGCAACGAGTTTCGGATCGGCTACCGCACGGATGCGCGGCCGTTGTCGTTCGAGAAGGACGGCGAGGCGCAAGGCTACTCCGTCGATTTCTGCGGGCGCATCGCGGTCGCAGTCCGGCAGCACCTCGAGCTCCCCGACATGAAGGTTACGTACGTCCCCGTGACATCGGAAAACCGCTTCGATGCCGTCGTCGACGGCGACATCGACATCGAGTGCGGCGCGACGACCGTCACGCTGGGCCGTCAGGAACGCGTGGATTTCACGCTGATGACGTTCGTGACGGGCGGCGCGATCTTGTCGATGAAGAGCAACCGCGTCGCGAACATGGAGGATCTGGCCGGCAAGCGGGTCGCGGTCGTGCGGGGTACGACGACGGAGGATGCGCTCAATGCACATCTCAAGGCCAACCTTATCGATGCGCGCGTGGTCCGGGTCGCCGATCGCAACGAAGGCATGATGCGCTTGCGCAGCGGCGACGTCGCCGCGTTCGCGTCCGACCAAATCGTGCTCGTGGGTGTGGCCCTCGAGGCGATCGACAAGAACGAAGACGTCAGCTTCTCGTTCGCGGACGAGCTCTTCTCGTACGAGCCCTATGCGCTGATGGTCCGGCGCGACGACTCGGACTTCCGCCTCGTCGTCAATCGCGCCATCGCCCAGATATTCCGCAGCGGCCAGTTCGCGCAGATTTATCAGACCTGGGTCGGCAGCGCCGGGGTCCAGCCTTCGCCGATGCTGATCGCCATGTACCAGATGCAGAGCCTCGCGGAGTGATCGGGGCCGCGAATGCCGCCTCGAAACTGGAACGAAACCGGCCGCGTTTGGGACGCTGACCACGGGCTGCTCGACGAGGAGCAAGCAGCGAGCCTCGCGCGTGCCGATGCAGCCGGACTGCCCCGCTCGCCGATCCCGACGCGCATGATCTCGAACGGCGAGTACTTGCCGATCCCGCAGACCGAGCAGCAGCGACGCGTCGAGGCACGCATAAACGAGCTCGCAAGCGACGCCAGCCGGAAGCTCGGCATGGACCGGCGCCGGTTTTTGGCCGGCGCGGGCGGAACGGCGGCGTCGTTGATCGCGATGAACGAGGTGTTCGGGCGGTTCTTCAACGTGAGCCCGCTCGAGATGCTCCTGCCGGCCGCGTACGCGCAGTCCGCCGCACCCGCGGACCTTTTTGTTTTCGACGATCAGCTGCACCTCGTGCGCGGCACGGTCGGCAACGCGGGTGCGCCGCTCAGGGCCATCGCGCAAGGTCCGTCGTCGCCGGGCTTTCCCGCGAATCCTTTCAACCCCACGGGATTGCGCGACGAGCACGGCGAGGTTTGGGGCGCCTGGAATCCGGCGCTCGTCGGGCTCCCGAACGAAGCCGCGAACGCGCAGCTCGTGCAGTTCATCAAGGATGTCTATCTCGATAGTCAAGTGACGATCGGGCTTCTCTCGAACGTCACGGCCTCGGTCATCAGCACGGGCGACGCCCCGCCGCGCGCGCCGCGCAATGCACGCGAAGCCGCCGATGGCGAGATCCTCACGGCCGCGCAGACGGCCGCGGCGCGCGACTTCGTCAACGAGATTTCGGGCTCGACACGCATGCTCGCGCACGGGCTTTTGTACGTCGGGCGCGGCAATCTCGATTTCATCGAGGAGCAGATCGAGCAGAACGAGCCCGATTCGTGGAAGGGATACAACATCTCGAACGCCGCCAAAGTCGACGACGACCCCGAGAGCCTCATGCGCCAGTGGCGGCATGACGACGAGGACGTGGCCTATCCCACGTTCGAGCGCATCGAGCAGCACTACGCCCGTTTGGGCGCGACGAAGCCCGGGTTCAACAACATTTGCGTGCACAAAGGCTTGGCGCCGGGCCCGGCGGATCCCGAGCGCGGCCACCCGGCAGACTTGCCGAAAGCGGCGCGCGATTGGCCGAATCTCAACTTCATCACCTATCACGCGTGCATTCAGCCCGCGTTCTTCATGCACGCTTCGCTCGAGGAGATCCGCTCGGGGAGGCTGCGCAACGGCGTTCCGGACATCAGCTGGACCACGGAGTATGCGGAGCTCGTCGCGCCCTACCCCAACTGCTACGCAGAAATCGGCACGACGTGGGCTTCGTCGATCGTGACCTTTCCGACCGTTGCCGCGCACATCATGGGGCAGCTCATCAAGTACCTCGGACCGGACCGCATCGTGTTCGGCTCCGACGCCGTGTGGTACGGCTCGCCGCAATGGCAGATCGACGCGTTCTGGCGGTTCCAGATCCCCGCGGAGATGCGCGAGCGCTACGGCTATCCCGAGATCACGTTCGCCGACAAACGCAAGATTCTCGGCCTCAACTCCGCGCGGCTCTATGGCATCACGGCGACGAGCGCTGCGGACGTTGCGCGCTACAAGCCCGTTCCGCGGGATTTCGAAGGTCGAATCTCAGCCGAGCTCAAGACGCTGCTCGAGTTTCCGGGCTACACGGCCGATAACCTGACGACGTTCAAGAAAAACTACGTGGCCGCCGGAGCCGCACCTGAGCACCGTCGATACGGCTGGGTCCACCCAAGCGCTTAGAGGAATATCAATGAACGCACCGCCGGTCCTGACCGAGCTCAAGCTGTCCGCCGAGATGAAAGACGCCGTCAACACGGCGCTCGTGAGCGGCCGGGCTATCGCGATTGCTTATGTCGATGAAGCCAACGCGCCGCAGCTTTCTTTCCGGGGCAGCACGCAAGCCTACAGCGACACCCAGCTCGCCATCTGGGTGCGCAACCCGCAAGGCCGAATTCTGTCGGCGACCAAGAAGAATCCCGCCGTCGCTTTGATTTATGCGAACCACGACCCGAAAGCGCGGGGCTTCATGGTCTTTCGCGGCCGCGCGCGCACCGACGAGAGCGCCGAAGCGCGCCGCCGAGTCTACGAGCAGGCGCCCGAGGGCGAGCGCAACCTCGACAAAGAGCGCAAAGGCGTGCCGCTGATCATCGACCTCGACAGCGTCGAGGGCTTTTTCGGCGGCGCGCGGCTGCAGATGCGGCGGTGACGCCCGTCGGCGCCCACCGCACGCCTCGAAGCGAAGAGTTTTCGCGATGAGCACTGCCTATGACTTCACCGCGAAGACCATCGACGGCGTCGAGCAGCCGCTATCGGACTACCGCGGCAAGGCGCTTCTGGTCGTCAACGTAGCCTCAAAATGCGGGTTGACGCCGCAGTACTCGGGGCTCGAAGCGTTGCATCGCAAATTCAAGGACCGCGGGTTCGCGGTTCTAGGTTTCCCATGCGACCAGTTCGGCCACCAGGAGCCCGGCGACGAGAACGAGATCAAGAAGTTCTGCGCGCTGAACTACGACGTTTCGTTTCCGCTCTATGCGAAGACCGAGGTCAATGGCGACAGCGCGCATCCATTTTACAAGTGGCTCAAGGCCGAGAAGGCCGGCATTCTCGGCACTGAGGCAATCAAATGGAACTTCACGAAGTTCCTCATCGACCGCGACGGCCGCGTGCTCAAGCGGTTTGCGCCGACCGACACGCCGGAACGAATCGAGAAGGAGCTGGCGGCGCTACTCTAGAATCCCGCTCTACCTGGCGCCGACAGGCGGAAGAACAGTCGGCTCCGGCGTGGCACCCGTCG
>DATBLZ010000111.1:0-26621 GCA_036555065.1 Gammaproteobacteria bacterium | reverse complement strand
TGCGGCGTCACCTGGCCGTCGTCGTCGCCATCGAACAGCGTGAAGAACCCGCGGCTGAACCCGCAGACGCCGGGACGCTCATCGGTCGGGATCATGATGTCCTCGAGATCGAAGCGGCCGTTGCGATTGCGGTCGACCATGTCGCCGGGCATTTGCGGATATCGCCCGTCCATGTTGCGCGCCATGTTCTCGTGAGCGACGAAAATCGCCGTGTCGGCAAACGCGGCTCCGCCCGCTGCGTGGTCGAAATGGCTGTGACTGTAGACGACGTAGCGCACGGGCACGTCGAAACGCGCGTCGAGCTCGGTCTTGAGCCACTGCGCGAAGTCCGTATTGATCGGGTCGCCGAGAATGATGCCTTCGGGCGTGACGAGGAAGATCGCGTACCAATTGCCGTTACGCGCGCGATAGAGATCGCCCGTGATGGGAATGATCTCGCGCGCCGGGCTGCGCTGGGCCGCGGGGCTTTGCTGCGCCGCCGGGCTCTGCTGCGCCGCGGGACGCGGCTGCGCGAGCACGGCCGCCGGCAGTGCGCCAAGCGCGGCGGTTGCGACCGCGGCCGCACAGGCCAACAGGTTAGCGCGAACGATTCGCAAGGACACTTCTCGTTTGACTCGAGCGCTCAAGATTACCCGCAAACCGTCGCCGCTGTCGCCGGTTGCGGCGTGCGGCGCTTCGGATATGCTGGTACGAGCCTGGGGGAGACAACGAATGAAAACACGAAAGCTGACGACCGCCCTTTCCACCGCCGCTCTCTGCTTGCCGCTGTTCGCGGCGGCGCAAACGGTCGCTCCGCAGCAAGTCGGCCTCTCGGCCGAGAGGCTCGAGCGCATCGGCGACGTCGTCGACGGATACATCGAGGCCGGCGACATCACGGGCGCCGTCACGCTCGTTGCGAAAGACGGCCGGATCGCGCACCTCGAAGCGCACGGCATCATGGATATCGCCTCGAAGAAACCGATGACCACCGACGCGATGTTCCGCATCGCCTCGATGTCGAAACCCATCGGCGCCGTCTCGATCTTGATGTTGATCGAGGAAGGAAAGATCCGGCTCAGCGATCCCGTCTCGCGCTTCATTCCTGCGTACAAGGATATGCACGTCGCGGTCGCGCAGCCGCGCCGGCCGGCATTCGGGCCGCCCGGCAGCGGGCCTCCGCCGAGCGCGCCTCCGGCAGCCGCGCCGGCCGGTCCGGGCGGGCCGCCGCCCGAGTTCTACACCGTGCCCGCGGAGCGCGACATCACGATTCTCGATCTCTTGACCCACACGTCGGGCCTCATGAGTGGGCCGATGAGCAACTCCGTGACGCAACCCTTCTTTCAAGGGCGTCACGAGACCGGTGTCGCATATACCGAAGAAGTCGGCACGGCGCCGCTCGAGTTCCAGCCGGGCGCGCGTTGGGCCTATAGCGCCGTCGGTGGGTTCGATGTCTTGAGTCGCGTCGTCGAGATCGTCTCGGGCCAGTCGTTCAGCGATTTCACGCGCGCGCGAATCTTCGGGCCGCTCGGCATGAGCGACACGACGTTCTGGCCGACGTCCGCGCAACGCGCGCGGCTCGTGACGAGCTACATCCGGCGCAACAACGAGCTCGTCCCGCGCGAGAATCCCGACGACATGTCGGGCGACCGCTACTTCTCGGCGGCCGGCGGGGTCATGACGACCGCGCGCGACTACGCGCAGCTCGCGATGATGCTCGCGAACGGCGGGGAGCTCAACGGCCGGCGCATCTTGAGCCGCCGCAGCGTCGAGCTCATGGGCTCGGTGTTCGTTCCCGATACGTTGCAAGGACGAAGGCCGGGTGAAGCCTTCGGCCTCGGCGTGCGCGTGATCACGGACCCGGCCGCGCGCGGCACCTGGCTCTCCGCAGGCAGCTTCGGCTGGGACGGCGTTTACGGCACGCGTTTCTGGGTCGACCCCAAAGAGAACCTCGTCGGCATCATTTTCACGCAGACGACGGTGGTTCCGCTCCTCAACGATTTCGAGACGGCCGTCATGCAGGCGGTCGACTGAGGCGAACGCCGGATTCGATCAGCTGGTCGCGATCCCGACGATGCTGTCGCGCTGCGCGATCAGCTGCGCGTTCGTGAACTTCGAAACGTCGGCGCGAATTCCCGCTTGATGCTCGGCTTGTGCGCGCTCGAACGCGGCGACGTCCGCGATCCAGATGCTGATCGTCGCGATGTAGCGCGACGGCGTTCCGTCGGCGCCGGGAAGACCCTGGCGCAGCTCGAAACGGCTGATCGAGCTCCCGTACAAGCGCATGATCAGCGGCATGTGCGTCGTCTTGTAGTACTCGAAATCGAACCGGATGTCGGGGCCGTTCTCATAGACGATCGTCATGCACTGCTGGCCGACGGTGCTCTCGGCCGCGTGCGCGGGATTGCCGAGCGCCGCCACGAGTGTCGTTGCGACTCCGGCCGCGGCGGCGGTGCCGGCGCCGAGCAGCACGGAGCGGCGGTCGTGCGTTTCGGGGGCAACAGGTGCGCTTTCTCGTTCTTTTTCCTTCATGGCAAGAGGCTCCTCGATTTGGGCAGTGGGTGCGGCGATGCTAAATTGAATGCCATGACCGAGCAACGCCCGCTCGCGGAGCTGCACGCGGTTTCGGACCGTTTGTGGCACGAGTACTGGATGTTGCGGTGTGTTGCGCGCACCGCGGCCGACGATGCTGCCACGGCACACGCGCTCGAGGAGTCGTTCGCGCTGCACTTGCGCAACCTCTATCGATTTCTGCGCGCGGGGCCGAGCGGTGATGCGATTACTGCGGGCGATTTTCTCGGCGCCGCGTGGTCTTGTCCCGAGCCGTCTGCGCTGCTGCTCGAGGCCGTCGCCTGGGCCGAGCGAACGTTGAGCCCGTTGCGCCACGAGCCGGCCGGAGCTGCCGTCGGCTCTCGTGGGAGCGGCTCCAGCCGCGACTCTTCCGGTCCCTTGCGCTCTTGGACGCTGCTCCAAGCCTCGTTCGAGCTCCAGAAGCTCATGGACCCGTTCATCTCGAGCACGCCGCGCCGCTTGCTCGGGCCGCGCTGGAAGATCGTCTACGAAGGCGTGGTCGTATAAGAGCAGCTTGTGGGAGCGGCTTTAGCCGCGACTCTTCACCTCTCCGGCAGCGTGTTTTCGCGGTCGGGCGGCATGCGCTGATCGACCGCGTGCAGCATGATGCCGGCCAAAACGTAGTCGCCCATGACGGCCGCGATCTCGAGCGTGCCTTGCCGCCCGAAGTGCTCGACGGCCTCGGCCCACGTCGCGGAGCTCAAGCTGTGCTCGCGCAAGATCTCGCGACCGAAACGGATGATCGTGCTTTCCTTGGCCGGCAGTCCGCCGACGTCGCGGTCGAACTTGATCGCATCGATGACGGCTTCGGGCACGCCGAAGCGCCGCGCGGCCGGCTCGTGCGCGGACCATTCGTAAGCCTGCTCGATCTCCCATGCGGCGACGAGGATTGCGACCTCGGTCAACGCGGGGCCGACGACGCCCTGCTGGCGCAAGTACGTGTTCAGGTGATGCATCGGCTCGGCGACGCCGGGGCTATAAAGAGATATCCCGCCAGGGCCGAGCAACGGCGTCGTGCGGCCGGTGCCGACGACGAGGTCGTAAACGCGCTGGCCCTCGGCGTCGAGGCTCGACCGCTCGACGACGGGCACGCGCGACAGCGACACAGGATCGATGTCGCCGGGTAGCCCGTGATCATGCTGGGCTGCGACCCAGCCGAACGGTGCGACGCTCATGAGCACGGTCAGCGAAAGTTTGCGCATTGAGATGGACCTCCGTTTGTTCTTGTGCGTGGCGATCGGTCTGTCCGCAGTCTACCTGAAATCCTGCTAGGCTAAGCAACGGAGGAGCATCTAACGATGTCGCGCGCGCAAAAAGTCGAGATGGATGCGTCCGTGAACGTCTTCGGCGACGTGCTCGAGACGTGCAACGAAGGTCCCGTCACGGGTTTCTTTCGCGACGGCTGCTGCAACACGAGCGACGCCGACGCCGGCTCGCACACGGTGTGCGTTCAGGTCACGAAGGAGTTTCTCGAGTTCTCGCGATTTCGCGGCAACGACCTCTCGACGCCGCGGCCCGAGTTCGGCTTCCCGGGCTTGAAGCCCGGCGATCGATGGTGTTTGTGCGCCGCGCGCTGGAAAGAAGCCTACGACGCCGGCATGGCGCCGCGCGTTTATCTACGCTCGACTCATCAACGCGCGCTCGAGATCGTCTCGCTCGAGATCATGCGGGGGTTCGCGGCGGATCTGAACTGATCCGTCGGCGCTATCGTTCGGCCGCGAGCGCCGCCTGACGCGCCGCTTCGAACTCATCGCCCGGATTCCACGTCGGCATGGCATCGCCATCTGCAACGATGAGGCCGGCGAAGAAACCGAACTGCGCGTCGCGGATCATGCCGTCGAAGTTCCAGTCATCCGTGAGCTCGTCGCTCGGTTGATGGTAGTTGCGCGCTTCGTATTCCTCGACTTTCGCGACGCCCCAACCTTCGGGCCGGCCGATGAACTCGGTGCCCGGATCGAGATACATCGCCGGCACGCCGATCTTCGCGAAATTGAATTGGTCGGAGCGGTAAAAGTGCCCGCGGTCCGGGAATTGATCCGGCTTCACGCTGCGATTCTGATGAGCAGCGACCGTCTCGGCGACGCTGTCGAGGCTCGACTTGCCGAAGCCGATGAACGTGATATCGCTCGTCTCGCCCCAAATGTTGCCGGAGTCGAAGTTTACGTTGGTGGCCATTTTGGCAGGGGCGACGGTCGGGTGCGTCGCGAAATACTGCGAGCCGAGCAATCCCTGCTCCTCGGCGCCGACGAAAGCGAGCATCACCGAGCGCCGCGCGTGCGGCTCGAGTTCGGCGAACGCTTTGCCGATTGCGAGCAGCATCGCTACGCCGCTCGCGTTGTCGCGCGCGCCGTTGTAAATGCGGTCGCTCGGGTCGGCGGGGTTCGGCTCGCCGACGCCGAGATGATCGTGATGCGCCGAGTAGATCACGACCTCGTCGCGGAGCTCGGGGTCGCTGCCTTCGAGAATGCCGAGCACGTTCCCCGAGGTCGTTTGCGAAAGCCGATTCGTGAACGCGATCGAGGTTTGCACGCCGAGCGGCACGGGCCGGAAATCGCGACTCTTCGCGGCCTCGACGAGGCCCGGTAGATTCTCGCCCGCGAGCGCCACGATCTTCTGCGCGGCTTCCTCCGTAACCCAACCTTTCACCTGAATTCGCGGCTCGCCGGCGGCCGGGAGCTCGAACTGCGGGCCCGACCACGACGACTGCACGACTTGCCACGGATACCCGGCGGAGGGCGTCGTGTGAATGATGATTGCGCCCGCGGCGCCCTGACGCGCGGCGCTTTCGTACTTGTACGTCCAACGACCGTAGTACAGCCTCCGCACGCCGGCGAACAACGCGGGATCCCAATCTGGATCGTTGTTGAGCATCAGCAGCACTTTGCCGCGCAGATCCTGGCCCTTGAAATCGTTCCACTCGTACTCGGGCGCCTCGATCCCGTAGCCGACGAACACGACTTCTGCGGCGTTCACCCTGACGCTTTCGGTCTGGATGCCGCTCGCCGCTATGAACTCGTCGTTCTGTTGCAGCACGACGTCGGTAGCCGCCGAGAACGTCCATTGCGGCGGTTGTGCGGCGTCGATGCCGATGAGATCGAACGGCTGTTGCCAGCCACCGTTCGGCCCGGCCGGCTTGAAGCCGATTTCCTCGAGCCGCTGCGCAATGTACGCCCGCGCGCGTTCGTCGCCTTGGCTGCCGGGGTCGCGGCCGGCGTACGAGTCGGCCGAGATTTCGGCAATGACCTCGCGAATGCCGGCGGCGTCGATGGCCGCGGCCGAGCGCTCGGCTGCAGCCGTGAACGGGCCTTGTCCCGCGGATGCTGCGGGGCCTTCGTCGTCGGCGCAACCGGCGAACGTTAGGGCGAGACCGAGGATCGAGAGGGTGCGATGCATGGTGCGCAATACTACTTTACGCGCGCTTTATGGCGCGCACGATGATGAGGAGGATCACCGCGCCGATCGTCGCCACGACGATGGCTCCAATGAGACCGCCGCCGAGCGAGGCGCCGAAGGTGCTGAAGAGCCATCCGCCGAGGACAGCACCAATTACGCCGACGACGAGATCGCCGACGAGCCCGAAGCCGCCCCCCTTGACCAACATCCCGGCCAACCAGCCCGCCACGAGGCCGACGATGAGAAACCAAACGAAGCTCATGTGTTTCTCCTTGTAGTTGTCACGCGCTAATATCATTGAGAGATTCTCGTCGGAGGCAGTATATGCGTGGTCATCTTGGAACGATACTCGCGGTCGCAGCCCTCGTGTCGGCCTGCGCCGTGAGCCCGACCGGGCGCCGCCAGTTCATCTTGGTCTCCGAGAGTCAGGCCATCGCTGCGTCGCGCGAGGCCTACCTCACACAGATGACCGAGCTCAGTCAGGCCGGCAAGATCGTCGCGGATCCTGTAATCACTCGGCGCGTCGAGGGGATCACGAGCAAGTTAGTGGCGCAAGCCGTCATGGTGCGTCCGGAAACGGCGAATTGGGAGTGGAGCGTCGAGGTCATCGACGATCCGGAGATGGTCAACGCGTGGTGCATGGCCGGCGGACGCATGGCCGTATACACGGGACTGCTGCAGAAGGTCAATCCAACCGACGATGAGCTTGCGCAGGTCATGGGGCACGAGATCAGCCATGCGCTTGCCAATCACACAGCGGAGCGCATGTCGGTCGCAATGGCGACGAGCGCGGGCGTCGCGATCGCCGGAATACTGTCCGAAAACTCTGTGGCCGCGATGAGCGCCGCCGGAGCCGCGGCCGCGCTCGCAATTACGTTGCCGAACAGCCGCACCTCGGAGTCGGAGGCCGACGAGATCGGCATCGAGCTCGCGGCCAAAGCGGGCTACGACCCGCGCGCGGCCGTCACGCTCTGGCAGAAGATGGGCGCGGTTGGGGGCGAGGGTCCGCCGCAATTCATGAGCACGCATCCGGCCCCTGAGAATCGGCAGCAGAAGCTCGGCGAGCTCGTGCCTAAAGTGATGCCGTTCTACCAGGCGACCGTCGGCAAGCAGGTACCCACGTACACTTTGCGTGAGACGCTCGCGACGCCCTGATCACGCATCGAGCTCGGCAATTCGCGCTTCAAGGCGGCGGAAGAAGGGCTCCGCGCCGAGCCGTTCGCCCGTTGCGGCTTCGATGAGATCTTCGGCGTCGAGCCCGGCGCCGTGCGCATAGACGTGCTCGGCGAGCCAGCCGCGCAACGCCGCCAAGTCGCCGCGCGCGAGCTCCTCGTTCAAGTCGGCTGAACGTCCATAGGCCTCGATCAACTGCGCGGCATACAAGTTCCCAATCGTGTACGTCGGGAAGTAGCCGAAATCGCCGAGCGCCCAATGCACGTCCTGGAGGCAGCCCTCGCGTGCCGAGGACGGCGTGACGCCGAGGTAGTGTCGATAGCGCTCCTCCCACGCAGCGGGCAGGTCGGCGACGTCGAGCTCGCCGTTGAGTAGCGCAATCTCGAGATCGTAACGCCCGAGCACGTGGAGGTTGTAAGTAGCCTCGTCCGCGCCGACGCGGTTCAAGCTCGGCACGACGACGTTGATCGCGCGCTGAAACGCGCGTGCATCGAGCCCGTCGAGAGCCTGCGGAAAGCGCTGCAGGAGTTTTGGAAAGTAGTGCGCCCAAAAAGCGTTGCTCCGGCCGACGTGGTTCTCCCATAGCCGCGCCTGCGACTCATGCAGGCCCAAGCTCGGGGCATCCGCAAGCAGAGTGCCGCGCAACGCGACCGGAAGTCCTTGGTCGTAGAGCGCGTGTCCGCCCTCGTGCAACGTGGCGAAAATCGAGCGCAGCGGATCCGCGGGGCTCGAGCGCAGCGTCAGGCGAACATCGTCTTCGCCGGCCATCATCGTGAACGGATGCGTCGACCGGTCGACACGCCCGCGCGCGAAGTCGAAGCCCATGTCTTTCAGCAACCCGAGGCAGAACTCGCGCTGCGCGTCTTCGGGAAAGTCGCCGCGGAACCTACGCTTAGCGTAGCGGCGGGTCTGCTCCGCCCACTCAGGCACTTGCGCGCGGAGCCGCTCGCCCGTCGCGCGCAGCAGCGGATCGAGACGCGCGCGGCGCATGCCCGGCTCGTGCGCATCGAGCAGCGCGTCGTAGAGATCGTCGCCGAGCTTGAGCGCTTCGGCGCGCTCGCGGATGAGCTTGAGCAACGGCCCGAACGCTTGCGCGAAAGGTCCGAAATCGTCGTCGGCGCGCGCGCGCTCCCACGCGCCGAGGCAATGCGAGCGCGTTTCGGCGTACGCCGCGACGAGGTCCTCGGGCAGCGCGATCGCGATGCGGCGAAGCCGCGCGAGGCGCTTGAGCTCCGCGCTCTGCGGCACGCTCAACGACGTGCGCGCCGCAACGGAATCGATGAGATCGCCGAGCCGGTCGCCCGCGAGGAGCTCGTGGCGCAGGCTCTCGAGCACGGCGAGCTGCGAGGCGCGGCACTGCTCGGCGCCCGCCGGGCGGTACGTTTCTTCGTCCCACTCGAGCACTTGAATCACCGCATCGAGATCGCGGAGCTTGCGGACGACGGCGCGGAGCTCGTCGACGGCTTGATCCGCTTGCACGGGTGCGCGCACGGAAGTACGCAAGTCCTCGGGCTTATAGCCGACGAGCACGGGTGCCAAGCCGCCGTGTTGGGCGACGTTGACGACTTGTTTCTGCGAGACGCGGCAGACGATGCCGAGCCCGTGATCGGTCGGCGCGAAGCCCATGACCGCATAGAAGGGCTCGTCGTGGCGGCGGCCGTTCTCGTCGAGCACCGGGAAGAGATGCACGGGCAGTATCGCGACCGCCTGCACGACCCACGATTCGTACGCGTCGTCTTGCTTCGCAAGCGCCGCATCGAGCAGCCGCTCCCACTCGGCCTGTGAGACGCCCGCGCCCAAGTGCACTCCGGTGCCGCCGTACGAGCGGTTCGGCTTGAGCACGAGCTCCTCGCGGTGCGTGCGGATGAACTCGGGCAGATCGGCTTGGCCGTGCGGCGTATCCGTCGCGCGGTCCGCGACGACGCGCGTCCAGAGAATGTGGCGGCGGAAAAGCTGCCGATCGGCGACCGAGAAATAGCGCGCCGCGAGCTCGTCGCTCGTAAGAAGCTCCCAGCAGCTCTTGTGGTCGAGATCCCCGCCAATCGCGGAGACGACGCGATTCTGGCGGAACAACGCACGGATGCCATCGAGCCGCTTACCGTTCTCGCGTTCGAGCGCAAGCAGATCGCGGATTTCGTAATCGCGGTAGGCGACGTCGATGCGGGCATCTTCGTAATAGACCTCGTCGCCCTCGAGGCGCAGCTCGCGCGGATCCGCGTGGTGAATCTCGATTCCGCGGGCGCGGAAGTACGTCACGAGATGAGATTGCTCACGCGGCCCTTCGGCCACGTACTTGGGCTCGATCAAGCAAATGCTGCTGCCTTTGCGGCCCATCGCGCGTGCGTGATCGAGCAGCACTTGCAGAAACAAATCGCGCTGGTCGCGGGGCCGCTCGATCGTCAGGCTCGGATCGTGGCTCAGGAGCGTCGGCACCACGTCGCGCATCAGCAGCGTCTCGGACAAAGGCCCCAAGTGAATGCCGCCGACGCCCGAGAGGTTCGGCTCCATGAAGCGCAGCGAGTCCTGCCAGCGCGCGCTCGTAAAATCGCAGACGGCGTCGAGCCGACCATAGATGGGATTGGCTGCGGGACCGAGCGCTTTGAGTGTCGCTTCGAGCCATGCGCGCTCGTCGTCGGCGAGCGGCAGGATCTTGCGAACGGCGCGATCTTCGAGAAAGAGCTCGGGGACGAGCGCGAGCGCTCCCATGATGCGCGTGCACACCTGGTGGAGGTAGCTCATTTGCTCGGGCATGACGAGCAGCGGCCGCAGCATGATGCGCACGGCCTCCTGCTTGCCGTCGCGCTCGTAAATGATTTCGTTGTCGCGCGCGTCGTCGATGAGCCGCCGTGCGATGTGCGCAAGCGTCGAATCAGGCACGTGGTTGGCCGCGTGGCGCACGCGCGCGTCGAGCGTCGCGCCGGCGAGACCGAGCTCTTCTGCGGGTGTCAGCATGCGGCGGCTGCCGCACGCGGTCTCGCGCCGAGGCGCGCAACGGCTTCCGCGGGGATGCCGTAGAGCTTCAGGACGCGATCCGTGTCCGTCAAACCGCAAGCTTCGCGTTGAATGATGAAGCTCGCGAGCGAGGTCGTGAGCCCCCAGAGGAGCGCCTCCCGCTCGCAACGTGTAGCTCCGGCCGTTGGTTCCACGGTAAATCGTCGATACTCTTCGAGCGCGGCCATCATGGTGCGCTCCGCGTGCCCGAGCCCTTGCGCCTTCTCCTCGGCAATCTCCTTCGCGAGCGCGCTCATGAACACAGAGCTCATTGGGGGCTCTCGACGTTCACAGCCGTCTTGATCGAGTTGGCGACGTAGCACTGCTCGTGGGCCAGGTGATGGAGGTGATCTTCCTCGGCGCTCGTCGGCCGGCGTGCGTCACCCCAGATGATGCGCGGGCGGAGCGTAATCGTGCTGACCCACGGCACGCCTTTTTCGTTCTTGGTCATCACGCCGACGGCTTCATCCTCGTAGCTCTTGATCTCGAACCCGGCTTTGGCCGCCACGTACAAAAAGGTCAGCATATGGCAGCTCGATACCGACGCGACGAAAGCTTCCTCGGGATCGACGTTCGCGGGGTTGCAGTAGGGTGGGGGCACGCTCGACGGCGCAGGGGAGGCCGCAACCGTGATGCCGCCGTCGAACGTCCATGTGTGCTCGCGCGAGTATTTGCCTTTGAGGAAATCCGGGGTCGCGCGGTTCCAGCGAATGGTGGCCTTATGTGTCGACATGATCTTGACTCGCGACGCGCTGCAGCGCATCGCCCGTGAGCCGGCAAATGCGCCAGTCGTCCATGACGCGCGTGCCGAGGCTCTTATAGAAGCGCAACGCCGGCTCGTTCCAGTCGAGCACGGCCCATTCGAAGCGCCCGCAGCCGCGCGCGACGGCGAGCGCGGCGACGCTCGACAGCAGCCGCTTGCCGACGCCCTTGCGCCGCCAATCGGGCAGAACGAACAAGTCTTCGAGGTAGATTCCGGGTTTGCCGAGGAAGGTGGAGAAATTCTGAAAGAAGACGGCGAAGCCGATCGGTACGCTGCCCGCATGCGCGAGCAGCACTTCGGCCGCGGGTTTCGGACCGAACAATGAGTCGCGGATGACCTGCTCGGACGCCGTGACCTCGTGTGCGAGCTTCTCGTACTCGGCGAGCTGCCGGATCAGGCTCAAGATGACCGGAACGTCCGCTTTGGTTCCGGGCTCGATACGCACGTCAGCCGCCTCGTCGGTCATGCTCGTTAGCATAACCGACGGCGTGCTTACCGAGTGTGTTGCGCGAGCGCGAGCCACGCCGCGAGCGCCGCGTGCTTTTGCTCCTGCCGCCATGGACCGCCGTTGTCGGGCCGCAGCGACTTCAACGAAGCTATGATTGCCGCTGCGTCGAGCTTCAACGTTGCCGCGGCCTGCGCGAGCAATGTTTTGCGATCGACCATCACGGCGTGCACGCGCAGCGCGTCGAGCGCGGCCGCGAGCGCGTCGCGCACGGCGATGCCTTCCGCGATGTGGATTTGCGCATGCGAAGCGAGGATGCGCTCGAGTGACGACCCATTGCGGCCGCGGCCGCACAGGATTGCGCCGACCGCAGGCGCGTGGCCCGCATCGCGGAGCTCGTGCGCCAGCGCTCGCATGCTCGCAAGCGCGTGGCGCTGCTGTTTCTCGAGTCCGCGCCGGACGATCTCGGCCCCATCCGACGGCGGCGGTGCCTGCTCGAGGTGGCCGATGCCGGCGGCAACGTGGTAGGGCTCGACGGTCTCGGGATCGTCCGTCGTGCCGGTTGCAATGCGGTCCGTGCGAATGACGCGCACGGCGCCCTTGGCGACCGCGATCGACGCGACCGCAGCCCACCCCATGTGCGGCGAGATGCCCCAGGCAGCTCCGGTCTTCATTGCGTCAAGGCTACACCTGATTGCTGACATCCCATGTCAGGTTTTTCTGCTATGGTCTCGCTATGCGCGCCGACCGGCTCGTCTCGATCCTGTTGTTGCTGCAAGTCAAGGGACGGCTCACGGCGCGCACACTGGCCGAGCGGCTCGAAGTCTCGGAGCGCACGATCCTGCGCGACATGGATGCGCTGTCGAGCACGGGCGTCCCGCTGACGGCCGCTCGCGGCGTCGGCGGCGGCTGGCAGCTGCTCGACGGCTACGAGACAAAGCTCACGGGCCTCACGGCGCCGGAGATTCGGGCGCTCTTCTTTGCGCGGCCGCCGAAAGTCCTCGCGGATCTCGGATTGGGCGAAGCGGCCGAGGCCGCGTGGCTCAAGCTCCAAGCGGCGCTGCCCGGCGCTGCGCGGCGGCACGCCGAGTTCGTAGGCGAACGCATTCTCATCGATCCGCGCGGTTGGCGCGACTCGGCGGATTCGGTCGCGAGCCTACCTGTGCTTCTCGACGGTCTACTGCGTGAACGGCAAGTGCGGTTCCTCTACGAGAGCGGGCTCGGCGAGCCCGGCGAACGGCGCGTCGACCCGCTCGGCCTCGTTGCCCGCGGGAGAACGTGGTACTTGATCGCGAGTCGCGCGGGGGAGTTGCGCACCTATCGCGTCTCGCGCATGAAGGACGCACGCGTCGAGGAAAGCTCGATCCACCGTCCCGAAGGCTTCGATCTTGCGGAGTACTGGGAACAGTCGGCCAGGGAATTCCGCGAGCACTTGCCGCGCTACTACGCAACGTTTCTCGTTGCGCCGTCGGTGCTGCGTTGGGCACGCTATCGTGGCTGGCGACTCGAGGAAGAGGTTGCGGAAGGCGAGCGCGTACGCATTCGGTTGCGCTTCGATGCCGAAGAGGAAGGTCTACAGTTCGCAATGAGCTTCGGCGGCGACGTCGCGGTCGTCGAGCCCGCGGCGTTGCGCGAGAGAGTTCGCGCCGAGGCAGCGCGGCTCCTAGCGAGCTACAAGGAGTAGAATTCCGCGGACCGTGACACCCTCCTGGATATTCGCGGACCGCGCCGTCGATTTGCCGCGCGCGCTCGTCGGCATCGACGCGAACTACCTCGCTGACGAGGGCGCAACGGTTCGTATGCTCGCCGACAGCGCGCGACTCCCCCAGCGCGATGCGGCACAGGTGCTCAAGACCGCGCGCCGGCTCGTTACCGGCGTGCGTAACCGGCGCCGGGAGCTCGGCGGTCTCGACGCGTTCATGGGCCAGTACGACTTGTCCTCGCAAGAGGGCGTAGCGCTCATGTGCCTCGCCGAGGCGCTGCTGCGCATTCCCGATGCGGAAACTGCCGATCGTCTCATCGCCGACAAGCTCGGGATGGCCGACTTTGCCGAGCACCTCGGCACGAGCGAATCGCTTTTCGTGAACGCCGCGACGTGGGGACTCATGTTGACGGGCCGGATCGTGCGCACGATCGAGCCCGATCACGAGGGCCTCGCGAATGCCTTCGGCCGCGCGGTCGGGCGGCTCGGCGAGCCCGTGATTCGCGCCGCGCTCAGGCAAGCGATGCGTATTCTCGGCCAGCAGTTCGTCATGGGGCGGACCATCGAGGAGGCGCTCGAGCGCGCCGGCAGCGATGCCGGCCGTTACCGCCACTCGTTCGACATGCTCGGCGAGGCGGCGCTGACGAGCGCGGACGCGCGCCGCTACCTCGACGCGTACGCCGAGGCGATCGACGCGGTAGGGCGCTGGGCTCAGGACCGCGGGAGCGGCTCCAGCCGCGATGCCGGCGAAGAGTCGCGGCCAAAGGAAGCGCCGAGCGTCTCGGTGAAGCTTTCCGCGCTCTGCCCGCGGTTCGAGGTCGCGCAGAGCGCGCCCGCCGTCGAAGAGCTCAGCGAGCGGCTACTCGTGCTCGCTAAGCTCGCGAAGTCGGCCCGCATCGCGTTGACGGTCGATGCCGAAGAGGCCGATCGCCTCGCGCTCACGCTCGCGGTTTTCGAGAACGTTTTCCGGGGGCGGGAGCTCGGCGCCTGGGCCGGCCTGGGCCTCGCCGTGCAGGCCTATCAAAAACGCGCGATTCACGTCATCGGCTGGCTCGAGAGTCTCGCCGCCGGCAGCGGGCGAACGATTCCCGTGCGCCTCGTCAAAGGCGCTTACTGGGACACCGAGGTCAAGCGCGCGCAGGAACAGGGTCTTGCGGCGTATCCCGTATTTACGCGCAAGAGCTCGACCGACGTCTCTTATCTCGCGTGCGCACGCCGCCTGCTCGACGCCCCACACTTGTATGCGCAGCTCGCCACGCACAACGCGCACACGGTCGCTTGGGTTTTGCGCGCCGCGGGCGAGACGCCGTTCGAGTTTCAACGCTTGCACGGCATGGGCGATGCGCTCTATGCCGAGGTGCTCGGCGACGAGCGGCTGCGCAGGGCGTGCCGCGTTTACGCGCCGGTCGGCTCGCACGAGGAGCTCTTGCCTTATCTCGTGCGCCGTCTGCTCGAGAACGGCGCGAATACTTCGTTTGTGAACCGCATCGTCGATGAGGATGCGTCGGTCGATGAGATCGTCGAGGATCCCGTCGCGGTCACCGACGCGCTCGAGGAGCGTCTACCGCATCCGCGGATTCCGTTGCCGCACGATCTCTTCGGCGCGGAGCGGCGCAATTCCGCGGGCCTCAATCTCGCCGATCCCGATGCGCTCGTGCCGCTCGCTGCCGACTTGGCGGCCGCCGCTCGCGAGCCGCACCGCGCCACGCCGATTGTTACCGGCCGCACGGTCGCTGGCCGACGCGTCGAGGTGCGCGCACCGGCCGATCGCGCGTACGTCGTCGGCGCAGCCGAGCTCGCCGACGCGGTGACTGCCGAGGCCGCGCTCGCGGCTGCCGCGGAATTCTTTCCGCGCTGGAACGCGGTTTCGGCCAGCGAGCGCGCCGCGCATCTCCGCAAGGCCGCAGACCTCTTCGAAGCAGACCGTGCCACGCTCATGGCGCTTTGTGTCCTGGAGGCCGGGCGGGGAATCGCCGACAGCGCGAGTGAGGTTCGCGAGGCCGTCGACTTCTTGCGCTACTACGCACATGAATGCGAACGCCTGTTCGGCGCGCCTGTGCAATTGCCGGGTCCCACCGGCGAGCGCAACCGGTTGCGTCTCGGTGGCCGCGGTGTTTTTCTGTGCGTGAGCCCGTGGAACTTTCCGATCGCGATCTTCACGGGGCAGATCGCGGCGGCGCTCGCTGCCGGCAACACGGTGCTCGCGAAACCGGCGGAGCAGACGAATCTCGTCGCGGCGCGCGTAGCGCAGCTTCTCTATGCCGCGGGAATACCGGGCGATGCGCTCCATTTCCTGCCCGGGGAGGGTCCGACGATCGGCGCAGCCGTGCTTTCCGATGCACGGCTCGCGGGCGTTGCGTTCACGGGCTCGACCGAGACCGCGCGGCTCATCAACAAGACGCTCGCCGAGCGCACGGGCCCGCTCGCAACGCTGATCGCAGAGACCGGGGGCGTCAACGCAATGATCGTCGACAGCTCCGCGTTACCCGAGCAGGTCGTCAAAGACGCCGTCCAGTCCGCGTTCAACAGCGCCGGGCAACGCTGCTCGGCGCTGCGCCTTCTCTGCCTTCAGGAGGAAACGGCGGAGCGGATCCTCACGATGCTCGAAGGCTGCATGGCCGAGCTCGTGATCGGCTCGCCGACGTTGCTTCGAACCGACGTCGGGCCCGTCATCGATCCGGCCGCGCAGCAGGGGTTGCTTGCGTACATCGAGCGGCATCGCGCCAGGATCCGTCATCGGTGCGAGTTGCCGAACGGCCACGAGGCGGGCCTATTCGTGCCACCGACGCTCATCGAGCTCAAGCGTGTCGCCGACCTCGAGGGCGAGGTCTTCGGTCCCGTGCTGCACGTCGTTCGGTATCGCGCCGACCGCGTCGATGCGCTCGTCGACGAGATCAATGCCCTCGGCTACGGGCTGACGCTGGGAGTCCACAGCCGCATCGACAGCTTCGCGACGCGCATTGCGGAGCGTGCGCGCGTCGGCAATGTCTACGTCAACCGCAACATGATCGGCGCCGTCGTCGGCGTGCAACCGTTCGGCGGCATGGGCCTTTCGGGCACGGGCCCGAAGGCCGGCGGCCCGCACTATTTGGCGCGGTTCGCGACGGAGCAGACCGTGACGGTCAACACGGCCGCGGTCGGGGGCAATGCGACGCTGCTGTCACTCGAGTAAGTTAACAATCGCGCCGCGATCCGTATGCTATCGTTCGTGGAACAACTCGAAGTCCCGGGGGTCGTCATGAAATCCATTTGGTCCCGTGCGGCGGGCGTTCTGGTCGTGTTCCTCGTGACGGGAGCGGTCCACGCGCAATTACCCAGCGGCGTCGAACGAGTCACGTCGGTCGAAGGCATCGCCGAATACCGGCTCGCCAACGGCTTACGCGTGCTGCTGTTTCCCGATCCCTCGAACGCGCGGATCACGGTCAACATCACTTACCTCGTCGGCTCGGTCGACGAGAGCGCCGGAGAGGCCGGCATGGCGCACCTGCTCGAGCACATGGTGTTCAAGGGCACGCCGACGCATCGAAACATCTTGAAAGAGATTCAGGACCGCGGCGCCCAGGTCAACGGCACGACGGCGTGGGAGCGCACGAACTATTTCGAGACGTTCGACGGGAGCGACGCCAATCTCGAATGGGCGCTCGAGCTCGAGGCAGACCGCATGGTCAACTCGCTCATCGCGCAGGAGGACCTCGACAGCGAGATGACGGTCGTGCGCAACGAGTTCGAGTCCGGCGAGAACAACCCGTTCAACGTCCTGCTCTCCCGAGTAATGAGCGCTGCGTATATCTGGCACGGTTATGGCGATACCCCGATCGGCAGCCGCAGCGACATCGAGAACGTGCCGATCGATCGGCTCCAGGCGTTCTATCGCAAACACTATCAGCCCGACAACGCGATCCTCGTCGTCGCAGGGCGCATCGAAGAAAGCAAGACGCTCGCGCTCATCGCCAAGTACTTCGGACCCATCCCCAGGCCCGAGCGCGTCCTCGAGGAGTACTACACCGTCGAGCCGACCCAAGACGGCGAGCGCGAGGTCATCGTGCGCCGCGTCGGCGACATCCAGGCCGTCATGGTCGGTTTTCACGCGTCCGACGGCACGCACGAGGACTACGTGCCGCTGCAGATCGCTACCCGCGTGCTCGCCGACGAGCCGTCGGGCCGGCTCTACAAAGCGCTCGTCGAGCAAGGATTAGCGGTGCAAGTCGGCGTGCAGACGCTGCAGATGAAGGATCCCGGCATGATGATCTTCATCGCGATCGTGCGTGCCGATCAATCGCTCGACGCGGCGCGCAACGCGCTGCTCGCGACCATAGACGACGTTCGCGCCAATCCGATTACGGCGGAGGAGGTCGAGCGCGCGAAGAACCGGATCTTGGCGCAGTTCGAGCTCGCCATGAACAACTCGCAGACCGTAGCTCTGCAGCTCAGCAATTGGGCGGCAATCGGCGATTGGCGCATGCTGTTTCTCGATCGCGACCGCGTGCGCGAGGTCTCGGCAGAAGCCACGCAACGGGCTGCCGTCAACTACCTTAAGACTTCGAATCGGACCGTCGGAATGTTCATCCCCGATGCCGCGCCCGATCGGACCGAGATCCCGGAGCCGCCGAGCCTCGCTGCATTGCTCGCAGGCTATCAAGGCGACGCCGCGCGTTCCACGGGCGAGGAGTTCGATCCCTCGATCGCGAACATCGAGGCGCGCACCCAACGCGTGACCTTACCCGGCGGAGTCAAGCTCGTCATGTTGCCGAAAGAGACGCGCGGCGACTCCGTGCAGGCCATTATTCGGCTCAACACGGGCGACGAGCAGAGCCTCAGGGGCAGCGGACGCATCGGCAATCTCGTTCCGCAGATGCTCACGCGCGGCACGCTCTCGAAGACGCGCCAGCAAATCCAAGACGAGCTCAGCAACCGGCAGAGTCAGCTCAACGTCGGCGGCGGACCGAATACGGTCGTTGCGAACATTCAGACGACGCGCGAGCATCTCGCCGCCGTGCTCGAGCTTGCGATCGAAGTGCTGCGCGAGCCGGCATTCCCCGAGAGCGAGCTCACGACGCTGCGCGATCTGCTGCTCGCGAGCCTCGAGTTTCAACGCAGCGAGCCCCAAGCCCTCGTGCCGCGCGCGTTTTCGCGCCACATGGGGCGGCAGTTCGATGCGCAGGACGTTCGTTACACGCCGACGCTCGACGAAGAGCTCGCGCTCGCGCGCGCCGTCACGATCGAGGACTTGCGTGCGTTCCACGAGCGCTTCTACGGCGCCGCGGCTGCCGAGGTCGTCGTCATCGGCGATTTCGACGCGGCAGCGGTCCAACAGCTCATCGCCACGCAGCTCGACGGCTGGCGAAGCGATCAGCCCTATGCCGAGGTTACTTCACCGTATCCGGATCCGAAGGTCGCGCCGGTCAGCGAGGAATTCGAGACTCCCGACAAGGAGAACGCGTTCTTCATGGCCGGAATGCCCGTCAAAATGAACAGCGACCACGCGGACTATCCCGCGCTCCTGCTTGGCAACTTCATGCTCGGTCAAGGGCCCGCGTCGCGCCTCTTCGGCCGGATCCGGAATACCGAGGGGCTGAGCTACGGAGTCGGTTCAAACCTCCAAGCGCCGGCCAAATCGGACGGGGGAATGTTCATCGTCAATGCGATCTCGGCGCCGCAGAACGCCGCGCGCGTCGAAGCATCCTTCCGCGACGAGCTCACGAAGATTCTCAACGATGGCTACACGGATGAGGAGATCGCCGTAGCCAAGAGAGGCTGGGCGCAGGGCCGGCAGGTCGCGCGCTCGCAAGACCAGCAGCTCGTCGGCATGTTGCTCACCCACGAGCACAACGGCCGGACGATGGCGTGGGATGCGGACCTCGAAGCCAAGGTGCTCGCGTTGACGGGCGCGCAGATCCGGGACGCGATGCGGCGCCACCTCGATCTCGCGGCGATGGCGTTCATGAAAGGCGGCGACTTCGCGGGCGCGAGCCAGTAGTCACATCCAGCCGATAGTTCGCATCGGGGCTCTCCAGGGACGCCGTGAATCCATCCCTGGAGGCTCCGGCGCGCGCGTCCCTGCGCGCGACGGCCCTGTCGAGCCCCCGATTCGATCTATCGGCTGGATGAATGCGGCAGGCCGAGCGCCGCGAGCGCCGCGCTGATCTCCTCTAGCGTCGTCGGGTCGTCGATCGTCGCCGGCATCGTCCACGGCTCGCCGTTCGCGATGCGCCGCATCGTGCCGCGCAGCACTTTACCCGAGCGGGTTTTCGGCAGTCGCTTGACGACCGCCGCGGATTTGAACGCAGCGACAGGGCCGATGCCGTCACGAATGCGCGCAACGCATTCCGCGACGATCTCGGTCGTGGCGCGTTTGCAGCCCGCGTTGAGCACGACGAGCCCGATCGGCACTTCGCCCTTGAGCTCGTCGTCGACGCCGAAGACAGCGCACTCGGCGACATCCGCGTGCCCCGCGAGCACTTCCTCCATCGCGCCCGTCGAGAGGCGATGGCCAGCGACGTTGATGACGTCGTCCGTGCGCGCCATGACGAAAACGTAGCCGTCGGCGTCGATGTATCCGGCATCCGCCGTCAGATAGAAACCGGGGAACGGGTCGTAGTACGCCGCGCGACACGCTTCTTCCGCATTCCACAATCCCAGGAACGTTCCGGGCGGCAACGGGAGCTTCAACGCGAGCGCGCCGATCTGGCCGCTCGCCGCTTCCTGCCCTCGCGTGTCGAGCACGTGGACGTCCATGCCGGGCACGGGCAGGCTCGCCGAGCCCGGCTTGATCGGGAGTTTTTCGATCCCCCTGCAGCTCGCACAAATCGCCCATCCCGTCTCGGTTTGCCACCAGTGATCGACGACGGGCACGCCGAGCTTCGTCATCGCCCACTCGAGCGTCGGCGGATCGGTGCGCTCGCCCGCGAGGAAGAGCGTCTCGAAGGCGCTCAAATCGTAACGGCCGATGAAGCTGCCGCTCGGGTCCTCGCGCTTGATCGCGCGCAGCGCCGTCGGCGCCGTGAAGAGCGTCTTCACGCGATGCTCGGCGACAACGCGCCAGAATGCGCCCGCGTCCGGCGTGCCGACGGGCTTGCCCTCGTAGAGGATTGTCGTGTTGCCGTTCAAGAGCGGTCCGTAAACGATGTACGAGTGGCCGACGACCCAGCCGATGTCGGACGCCGCCCAATAAATCTCGCCGGGCCGCATCGCATAAATGTTGCGCATGCTCCAGTGAAGCGCGACGGCATGTCCGCCGTTGTCGCGCACGACGCCTTTGGGTCGCCCCGTCGTGCCGGACGTATAGAGAATGTAGAGAGGATCGGTCGCCGCGACCGGCACGCAAGCGTGCGGTGTGCCGCTCGCGACGAGGTCGTCCCAGTCGAGATCGCGCTTCGGATCGAGCGTCGCACGGTGGTCGGGCCGCTGGAGCACGACGCACTTCCGCGGCGTGTGCTTGGCAAGCGCGAGCGCCTTGTCGAGCAACGGCTTGTACTCGACGATGCGCGTCGGCTCTATTCCGCACGACGCCGACAGCACGATCTTGGGCTTGCAATCGTCGATGCGGGCGGCGAGCTCGGGCGGCGCGAAGCCGCCGAACACGACCGAGTGCACGGCGCCGAGCCGCGCGCACGCGAGCATCGCGAACACGGCTTGCGGCACCATCGGCATGTAGATCACGACCGTGTCGCCGCGCCCGACACCTTGGCCATGGAGCGCCCCCGCGAGCGATGCAACGGCTGCTTGGAGCTCCGCGAACGTGTACGTGCGCTTCGTCGCCGTGACGGCGCTGTCGTAGATGAGCGCGGTTTGCCCGCCGCGCCCGGCTTCGACGTGGCGGTCGACGGCGTTGTAGCAGGTGTTGAGCGTTGCGCCGCGGAACCATCGATAGAACGGCGCGGCCGATGCGTCGAGCACGCGGTCCCAGCGCTTCGTCCACGCGATGTCCTCGGCGGCCTCGGCCCAGAACGATTCGGGGTCGCGCAACGACGTTGCGTAGATGGCCTTGAAGCGACTCACGAGTAGATGACTCGCATCAACAGGGCTCTCCAAGGCCGTCGCGCGCAGGGACACGCGCGCCGGAGCCCCCAGGGATGGGTTCACGGCGTCCCTGGAGAGCCCTGTTGACGCGAGTCATCGTCTTTCGATGGGCACGTACGCGCGCTTCGCTGGACCCGTGTAGTCGGCCGTCGGCCGGATCAACCGATTGTCGGCGCGCTGCTCGATGATATGTGCCGTCCAACCCGCGGTGCGTGCGAGCACGAAGATCGGCGTGAACAACGATGTCGGAATGCCGAGACAGTGGTACGCGCAGGCGCTATAGAAATCGAGGTTCGCGAAGAGCTTCTTCTTCTCCCACATGCGCGCCTCGATCGCCGCAGAGATCGCATAGAGCTTCTCGTTGCCGGTCGCGGCGGCGAGCTTTTCGGCCCAACTCTTGATGACGGGATTCCGCGGGTCCGACGTCCGATAGACGGCGTGACCGAAGCCCATGATCTTTTCCTTGCGCGCGAGCATCGCCTCAACGCCGGCGACGGCGTCCGCGGGCGATTCGAACCGCTCGATGAGCGCCATCGCGGCTTCGTTCGCGCCGCCGTGGAGAGGCCCGCGCAGCGTGCCGATCGCGGCGGTCACTGCCGAGTACATGTCGGACAGCGTCGCCGCGCAGACGCGCGCGGCGAACGTCGACGCGTTGAACTCGTGCTCGGCGTAGAGAATCAGTGACGCGTCCATTGCGCGTCGTTCGGTGTCGTTCGGCGGACGACCGTTCAATAGTTGGAGAAAGTGGCCGGCAATGCCGGTCTCGCTTGCCTGCGTCTCGATGCGCTTCCCCTGGCCTGTGAAGTGATGCCAATAGAGCAGGGCCGCCGGAAACGCGGCGAGGAGGCGGTTGGCGACTGCGTGCTGCTGCGTGAAATCGCGCTCGGGCTCGAGCGTGCCGAGCATGGAGCACGCCGTCCGCAACACGTCCATCGGGTGGGCGTCGGGCGGAATGCGCTCGAGCACCGCGCGCAGCGCGCTCGGCAGCGAGCGCAGCCCCTGGAGCGTGCTCGCGTACCTTTCGAGCGCGGCTCTCGTCGGCAGCTCACCGTGGAGGAGCAGATACGCGACCTCCTCGAACGTCGCGTGTGCGGCGAGGTCGACGATGTCGTAACCGCGATACGTGAGCCCGACGCCTTCTTTGCCGACCGTCGAGATTGCCGTTTTGCCGGCCGAAATGCCGCGGAGCCCGGCGCCGACCTGCGGTTCGCTCATGGCTTGCGACCACGTTTGCCCGTGCGCGCGTCGGCGAAGAGCTCGTCGAGCTTGCGCTCGTACTCATGGTAGCCGAGCACGGCATAGAGCTCTTCGCGCGTCTGCATTTTCTCGAGCACCGATTTCTGGGTACCGCGATCGAGGATCGTTGAGTAGACCTCGAGCGCCGCTTTGCTCATCGCGCGAAATGCCGAGAGGGGATAGAGGATCATCGCGACGCCCGCGGCGCCGAGCTCGCGCAGCGTGAACGCGGGCGTGAGGCCGAACTCCGTGAGGTTCGCGAGCACGGGCACGGAGACGGCCCGCGTGAAAGTGCGATAGTCGTCGAGCGTGTACAAAGCCTCGGCGAAGATCATGTCGGCGCCGGCCTCGACGTAGCTCGCCACGCGCGCGAGCGTCGCCTCGCGCCCTTCGCTTGCGAACGCATCGGTGCGCGCCATGATCACGAAATCGGCGTCGGTGCGCGCATCGACGGCCGCCTTGATGCGGTCGCACATCTCGTCGGCGGAGACGGTCGCCTTGTTCGGCCGGTGGCCGCAGCGCTTCGCGAGCTCTTGGTCCTCGATGTGCATTGCCGCAGCGCCGGCACGGATCATCTCGCGCGTCGTCCGCGCGATGTTGAACGCGCCGCCGAAGCCCGTGTCGACGTCGACGAGCAGCGGTAGCGCGCACGCACTCGTGATGCGGCGGACGTCCTCGAGCACGTCGCTCAGAGTCGTCATGCCGAGATCCGGCAGGCCATACGAGGCGTTTGCGACACCGGCGCCGGAGAGGTAGATCGCTTTGAAACCGGCACGCTCGGCGAGCAGCGCGGAGTAGGCATTGACGGTGCCCGGAATCTGCACCGGCGCGTGGGCCGCGATGGTCGCTCTGAAGCGCCGGCCGGGGCTCGCGTTGGCCGCGGCGCCGCGCTTCGACGACTTTTTCTTGCGCACAGTCATGCGCCCGACATCCAAAGCGCCATGAACTCATCGACAGGCAGCGCCTCGAGCCTTTCTTGATCGCCGCACGCAGCCTCGATCTCTCTCGCCCGCGCGGCGTCGAAGCGCGTCGCCAAATTCCGCCTGAACTTCTCGATTAGAACGGGGATGCCTTCGGCGCGCCGGCGCCGATGGCCGATCGGGTAATCGATCGCGACGCGCGCCGAGCTTCCGCCGTCGCGGAACTGGATCTGTATCGCATTGCCGATCGCGCGTTTGTCCGGGTTCATATAGTCCGCGCTGAAAGCAGGATTCTCGATGACGCGCATTCGCTCGCGCAAGCGATCGATGCGTGGATCGGCAGCCGCCGCGTCCTCATAGTCGTCTGCTGTCAGGCGGCCGAAGATCAGCGATACCGCCACCATGTACTGGAGACAATGGTCACGATCGGCGGGGTTCGCGAGCGGCCCGCGCTTGTCGATGATGCGCACGCCGGCCTCCTGGGTCTCGATGAGGATCTCGGCAATCTCGTCGAGCCGATTTCTCACGTCGGGGCGCAGCGCGAGCGCCGCCTCGACGGCGGTCTGCGCGTGAAACTCGGCCGGAAACGAGATCTTGAAGAGCACGTTCTCCATGACATACGAGCCTAACCGCCGCTCGAGCGCGATCGGCTTGCCTTTGAACAGCACGTCCTGGAATCCCCACGTGCGTGCCGTCAGCGCCGATGGATAGCCCATCTCGCCGGCCAACGCCATGAGCGCGTGACGTACCCCGCGGCTCGTTGCGTCGCCGGCCGCCCAACTCTTGCGCGAGCCCGTGTTGGGCGCATGCCGATACGTGCGGAGCGCCCCGCCGTCGAGCCACGCGTTCGAGAGCGCATTGACGATTTGCACCCGGCTGCCGCCGAGGAGATGCGTCGCGACGGCCGTGCTTGCAATGCGCACGAGCAACACGTGATCGAGCCCGACGCGATTGAAGGAGTGAGTGAGCGCGAGCACGCCCTGGATCTCATGCGCTTTGATCATCGCGGTCAGCACGTCAGACATCGTGAGCGCACGCTCGTGTGCGAGCGCGCGGCGCCGACTCACGTAATCTGCGACGGCGAGAATCGCGCCCAAGTTGTCGGATGGATGGCCCCACTCGGCCGCGAGCCACGTGTCGTTGAAATCGAGCCAGCGCACGAGCGCGCCGATGTTGAACGCGGCCGCGACGGGATCGAGCTCATAGCTCGTGCCCGGCACGCGCGCGCCGTGAGGCAGCATGGCACCGGGAACGACGGGTCCGAGCAGCTTCGTACATGCGGGAAACTGGAGCGCGAGGATCCCGCAACCAAGCGTGTCCATGAGGCAATAGCGCGCGATCGTGCGCGCCTCCGCGCCGTCGGCGCGAAACTCGAGCACGTAATCCGCGATCTCGGTCAGTAACCTATCCGGCGCAGGACGCTCGGTGTCGTGCGTGCCGATGGATTCCATGCGGGGAATATATCAGGCACGAGGCAGCGGAGAGTAAAGTAGCGCCAGCGCTCAAGGGCAGCGGCAATCCCAACCGATCCCGACCTTGCCACAAATGATCGGGCCGTTGATACACGCGTAGTCATCGAGCTCATCCTTCCAGCGCAGCGTTACGCGCTGTGAGGGATAGAGGTAGACGCGGTTCGAGTGGACTGCCACGAGCGGAGAATGTGCGTTATCCAGCACCGTGCACCCACTTGCCAAGACGCAGAGAGCGATAGGGAGCCGCATCACTAGCCTCCGTAGAGCCCTTCGCGCCTCCCCGGTTTCGTAGATGCACGGCGGCGGCAAATGGTTGCGCTAACATAGGCCCGCATGCGTGCAGTCACGGTGGCATTTCTCGCCGGGGCCCCTTTCCTTGGGGCCGGCGGCGCCGCGTGGGCTCAGCACGCGACGGCGTTCGACCTCGAGGACGGCGCGGGCGCGTTCGCGAGCAACTGCGCGGGCTGCCACGGCCCCGACGGCGACGTCATCGCGGGCATCGACTTGGGCCGCGGTTTATTCCGCCGGCCGCTTAACGATGCGGAGCTCGTCGGCATCATCATGAATGGCATTCCGAACACGCCGATGCCGGCGACGCCGCGCATGACCGAGCCGCAGGCCGCACGCATCGTCGCGTATCTGCGCGCGACGGCCGAGTCCGCGCGCAGCGTATCCGCGCAGGGCGACGCCGCGCGCGGGCGGAGGATTTTCGAAGGCGAAGGCGAGTGCACGGACTGTCATCGCGTCAACGGTTTCGGATCGCGGTACGGTCCCGACTTGAGCCGTATCGGGCTCGCGCGGCGCGCCGCGGAGCTCGAACAATCGCTCGTCGATCCCGAAGCCGAGGTCCAACCGACGAGCCGCTTCTATAGCGTCACGACGGCCGACGGCGAAGAAGTCGAAGGTCGACTCCTCAACCACGACACATTCACGGTGCAGCTCCTCGATCAAGACGAACAGTTGCGGTCGTTCGCGAAAACCGAGCTGCGTAAGCAAGCCTTCATCGACACGCCGATGCCTTCTTATCGCAAGGAGCTCGACGCGCAAGAGATCGCCGACGTCGTCAGTTACCTCGTATCGCTGCGCGGGGAGCCCGCACGATGAGCATAAGAAGCGCAACGTTTGCTTTCGGCCTCGCGGCCGCACTGGGTCTCGGAGCCGCCGCGCTCGAGGCGCAAGTGACATTCGAGCGGATCCTCGGCGCCGACCAGGAGCCCGAGAACTGGCTCAGCTATTCGGGCACGCTGTTCAACCAACGCTACAGCCGCCTCGACCAAGTCACGCGCGCAAACGTCGCCGAGCTCGAGCTTGCGTGGGTCTGGCAGGCGCGCTCGCTCGAGAAGTTCGAGGCGACCGCGCTCGTCGTCGACGGCGTGCTCTACACGGTGCAAGCGCCGAATGACGTCGTCGCGCTCGATGCGGCGACGGGCCGGCCGTTTTGGACGTACCACCACGAGCCATCGGCCGCGGCGCGCACGTGCTGCGGCCGCGTGAATCGCGGCGTTGCGATTCTCGGGGACACGCTCTTCATGGGCACGATCGACGCGGACCTGCTCGCGATCGATGCGAAAAGCGGGCAACTCGTATGGGACGCGACCGTCGCCGACGCCGCGCAGAACTATTCGATCACGATGGCGCCCGTCGTCGTCAAGAACAAGGTCATGGTCGGCACGGCCGGCGGCGACATGGGCATACGCGGCTTCATTGCGGCGTTCGACGCGGCCACCGGCGATGAGTTATGGCGCTTTTACACGATCCCGGCCCCGGGCGAGCCCGGCGGCGACTCGTGGTCCGGGGACTCGTGGAAGACGGGCGGCGCGGCCGTCTGGAACGCCGGCGCTTACGATCCCGAGACGAATCTCGTCTTCTTCGGCACGGGTAACCCGGCGCCGGATTGGGACGGTCGTGAGCGGCTCGGCGACAACCTCTACAGCAACTGCGTCGTCGCCCTCGATGCCGA
>DATBLZ010000098.1:0-7541 GCA_036555065.1 Gammaproteobacteria bacterium | reverse complement strand
CGCCGCGCACACGATCGTGCCCGAGTCGGTCGCCGATCCTCTTAAGTACTACCGCAACAACACGGCCGCGAGCCGAACGTTGCTCGAGTGGTCGCACAAGGCAGGCGTCGCGCACTTCGTGTTCTCATCGACAGCAGCCGTCTATGGTATTCCACCCAGCGGGATCGCCGCCGAGACAAGCCCGACGCAACCGATCAATCCGTACGGGCAGTCGAAGCTCATGACGGAAATCATGCTCCGCGACGTTGCTGCTGCGACGAAGCTCCGTTACGTCACGCTGCGGTACTTCAACGTCGCCGGCTCCGACCCCGGCGGACGCATCGGGCAATCGACGCCCGAGGCAACGTTGCTCACGAAGGTCGCGTGCGAGGCCGCGGTCGGCAAGCGGCCCCATGTGACGATTTTCGGCACCGACTACGCGACGCCCGACGGCACGGGCGTTCGGGACTATATTCACGTCGAGGACTTGGCCGCCGCGCACGTCAAGGCGCTCGAGTACCTGCGCGCGGGCGGCGAATCGACGACGCTCAACTGCGGGTATGGTCACGGCTATTCGGTCCGCGAGGTCATCGCGATGATCGAAAGAGTCGCGGGCCACAAGATCAAGCAGAAGGCCGCAGGCCGGCGCGCCGGCGATCCGCCGACGCTGATCGCGGAAGCCTCGAGGATTCGCGAGGTCCTCGGCTGGACGCCGGAGCTCGACGATCTCGAGAAGATCTGCGCGACGGCACTTGCGTGGGAACGCAAGCTCGCCGCAGGCATCTGGGCGGAAAAGCGCGCATGAGGATCAGCGCGTGAAAATCGGTCGCCCCCGCACGTTACTCGGCCTCATCCTCGTCGGCATCGGGCTCCTGACTTTGCCGCTCCTCGTCGGCGTCGGCAATGCCGTTCTCGAGCTCGGCGCGCTCGCCGATGAAAGCGAGGCCGTCGTCAGCGAAAGCGTGACCGCAACCCTCGAGAACCAGCGCGTGGCGCGGCTCCTCACCGAGCTCGAGCGCAACGCGCAGGTCTATCTCCAGCTCGGCGAGCGACAGCGCCTCGCGTTCTACCAAACCGACCACGAGTCGCTGCAGCAAAGCCTCGCCACGCTCGAGCAATTGCCGCCGCAGAACGAGGAGATCCGCGCCGAGATCGCGACTTTGCGCAGTGCTTCGGCGAACGTCCTCGTCGCGCTTCTCGGCGCGCCGACGGAGTCGACGCGCACTGACGTCGATGCCGGATTCCGCCGCATGAACAGCGCCGCGAGCAGCGTCACGACCGGTATGCGCGTCTTCATCAACGAGCGTTTGAACGCGCTCGAAGAGACGACGCGCACGGCGCAGCGCGCGCTCGCCTGGCAGGCCGCGGCGCTGATTCCGGGAACGCTGCTCCTAGTCGTGTTTTTCGTTTTCCTGATCGGGCGCCCGATGCGCCAGGTCGACCGCGCGATCCGCGAGCTCGGCAAAGGCGACTTCGGCAACCCGATCAGCGTGACGGGCCCAACCGACATCGAGACGCTGGGCCGGCAGCTCGAATGGCTCCGCAACCGCCTCAAAGAATCGACCGACGAGAAGAACAAGTTCCTGCGGCACATGTCGCACGAGCTCAAGACGCCGCTCGCGAACATCCGCGAGGGCACGGAGCTCCTGCTCGACGGCGCCGTCGGCCGCCTCGACAACCAACAGCAGGAAGTCACGGGGATCCTGCGCGAGAACAGCCTCAAGCTGCAGAAGCTCATCGAGAACCTGTTGACGTTCAGCGCCTGGCAGACCAAGACCGCCGAGCTCAAGCTCACGGAATTCGATCTGAAGCCGCTCGTCTTCAGCGTGCTGAGCCAGCATCGGCTCGTGATCTCGAATCGCAAGATCAAGCTCGCGATCGACGTCAAGCCGATGATCGTCCGCGCCGACGAAGGCAAGCTCAAGCTCGTGCTCGAGAATCTCGTATCCAACGCACTCAAGTTCACGCCCGACAACGGCACGATCGGCGTCAAGGCGCGCATGCAGGGCACGCAGCTCGTCATCGACGTGACCGACAACGGCCCCGGCGTTGCGACCGACGATGCGCCGCGCATCTTCGAGGCGTTCTATCAGGGACGGCGGCCACAGGGCGGCGCCGTCGGCGGCACGGGAATCGGCCTCTCGGTCGTGCAGGAGTGCATCCAGGCGCACGGCGGCGCGGTCGAGCTCATCCAGGGTGCTGCGCCCGGCGCGCACTTTCAGGTGCGCCTGCCGTTGCGGCGCGTTTCCGATAAGCCCGTGCTCGTGGTCAACAATGGCTGAGCGCGCACGACAAGAGTCGCGGCTGAAGCCGCTCCCACAGGAGGGATCGCGGCAGAAGCCGCTGCCACACGCGTGGCACGGTGCGGCGGCGTGGCTCGTGCTCGCGTTTGCGCTGCCGCTCACGGGTTGCTCTTCGATGCAAGGTCTCTTCGGCCGCGACGCAGAAGCGTCCGGCTCGGACGAAGGCGGCGGCACAGCGGCGGCACGCACCGCCGCCGACGCTCAAGGAGTTGTGGTATACCTCGACCTCATGCGCACGTTGATCGAGGGCGATGCGCTGACTCAGGCCGAAGTCTTCGGCGAGGTCGCCGATGCGGCCGATTTCGCGCCGACGACGACGAATCGTTTGAAATATGCGCTCGCGCTCGCGACCCCGGGGCATCCCGGCAGCGATGCCATGCTCGCCGAGCAGCGCCTGAGCGCGCTCGCGGCTTCGAGCGATGCGCTCCTGCCCGAGGAGCGCATGCTCGTGACGATCCAGTTGCGCGAAGTCGAGCAGCGTTTGATTCTCGACGCGGCCGCCGCGCAACTGCGCAGGGAGTCCGCAGCCGCGCTCGCGCAACAGAACTCGGCGAGCGCGGCGCAGCTGCGCGCCGCGCTCGAGGAGAACCGGCGGCTCCGCGCCGAGCTCGACGACGCTACGCAGAAGCTCAACGCGCTCGCTGCCATCGAACAATCGATCAGGGACCGTGAACAATGATCCAGATCACCCAGCGCTCGAAAGAAGACGAGCATACGAGTCGAGGTCGCATCCTGCTCGTCGACGACGACCCCGGGCTGCTGCGCCTGCTGAGCATCCGCTTGCGTGCCGAGCAATACGAGGTCGAGGCCGTCGAGAGCGCGAAAGAAGCGCTCGCGGCGCTGCCGCGTTTTCGCCCCGATCTCGTCATTACGGATCTGCGCATGCAGGCCATGGACGGCATCGGGCTCCTCAAAGAGATCCAGCGGCAACGCCCCGGCCTCTGCGTGCTGCTCTTGACGGCGCACGGAACGATCCCCGACGCCGTCGAAGCGACGCAAAGCGGTGCATTCGGGTTTCTGACGAAGCCCGTCGACAAGCAGCAATTGCTCGAGTACGTCGAGCGCGCGATGAAGGTTTCGGGGCTCTCGAAGACCGACGAGGAGTGGAGCGCCGAGATCCTGACGCGGAGCCCCGCCATGGAAGCCTGCCTCCAGCAGGCGAAGATGGTCGCGGCGACCGATACGCGCGTGCTCATCACCGGCGAATCAGGCACCGGCAAGGAGCTCCTTGCGCGCGCGATTCACCGCGCGAGCAGCCGCCGCGATCAGCCGTTCGTCGGCATCAACTGCAGCGCGATGGCCGAGAATCTGCTCGAGTCGGAGCTCTTCGGCCACGAGAAGGGGGCCTTCACGGGCGCGACGCGCAGCCACAAAGGCCTCTTCCAGGCAGCGCACGGCGGGACGTTGTTGCTCGACGAGATCGGCGACATGCCGATGCGCTTGCAGGTCAAGCTGTTGCGCGTGCTCGAGGAGCGTCAAGTCAGGCCCGTCGGCAGCACCGAAGCCATCACCGTCGATACGCGCGTGATCTCGGCGACGCACCAGAACCTCACGGAGCTCATGAGCAAAGGCGCGTTCCGCGAGGATCTCTACTACCGCTTGAACGTCGTGCACATTCGTTTGCCGGCGCTGCGCGAGCGGCGCGAGGACGTGCCGCTGCTCGTCGAGCATTTCCTCGAGCAGGTCGCGGCCGAGACCAGCACGCAGCGCAAGGTGTACGCGCCCGAGGCCGTGGAGCTGCTCGTCGCAAGCAACTGGCCCGGGAACATCCGCCAGCTCTACAACGTCGTCCGGCAGAACGTCGCGCTCTCGCCGACGCGCATCATCTCGGGCGAGCAGGTGCGCAGCGCGCTCGGCGAGCAGGCGAACTCGCTGCCCTCATTCTCGGAGGCGCGCGAGGAGTTCACGCGCAACTACCTGTCGCAGCTACTGCAGATTACGGGCGGGAACGTGAGCCAGGCGGCGCGCTTGGCGAAACGGAATCGCACGGACTTTTACAAGCTGCTCGGGCGCCACCAGCTCAATCCGGAGCAGTTCAAGTAGCGGCTTCAGCCGCGATCTCGTCGTGGGAGCGGCTTTAGCGGCGATCCGCGATCTTCAAACGCGACGACGACGGCTCGCGAAGCCAATCAAGAGCAGACCGCCGCCGAGCAGCGTCAGCGTCGTCGGCTCGGGGACCGAGACGGGCGAAATCGTCGCGAGAACAGACTCTCGCGTGTTGATATACGAGCCTCTGGGCGCGCCCACGAACCTCGTGCGGAACGTCAGGCGCGTAAAGTACGGGTTGCTCGTAACGTCGAGCAGCAAACTCAGCGTTTGCGTATCGGCATTCGTCGCCCCGAGCACGACCTCGGGATCGTATAGCGAATCGACAAGCGCGAGGCTCGTCAGCGACGAATCGTAGATTTGGACCGACTCGAGGAAATACGAGGGATCGTGGACGCCGAAGAGGTCCAAATCGGAAAACTGCAGCGTCAGGGTGTTCGCGCCGATCGTCACCGGTGAGAAGCGCAGCCACATGTCGAGCGTGCCACCCGTACACGTGGAATACGATGACGTCTTGGTGCAGGTATCCGGAGACAAACCGGCTCCGGCGACACCATAGGTGCCGGTCCCGTTCAGGAGCGCGTAGAAGTTGATGCTGCCGTCGCCGTTCGTCGACCCGACTGGCGTCGGCGTAATGTTGTCGTCCACGGCAATGCCGATGACGTTCGCCTGCGCCGGCAATGCGCCCGCTAGCAGCAGTACCGGCAGCCATGCGATTCTCTTTCTATTGCGCACTTTCGACCATTCCTTTCGTCGCAAACAGGGCGTCAGCGATGAAGAAGCAAGAGCCGTGCCGGTTTATGAATTCGTCTTAATTTCAAGGTGTTGCGCATCTTTCACCCCAGCGAGCTCCGCGCAGTTGTAACGAGATTCGACAGTGGCTGAGCCCCGATTTACTCGGCCGGCGTAACGCCGTATTTCTGCATAAGGTCATACAAGGTCGGCCGGCTGATGCCGAGGAGCTCGGCGGCCCGCGAAATGTTTCCCGAAGCACGAATCAGCGACTCCCGTATCGCGCGCGTCTCGGCTTCCTGGCGCACGACGCGTAGGTTCAAGCTAGCCGAATTGTTGCCGACCGCGAGCCCCAAGTCCTCTGCCGTCACCAATTTGCCTTCGGCCATGATCACTGCCGCTTTGATGCGGTTCTCCATCTCGCGCACGTTGCCCGGCCAAGCGTAGGAATCGATCGCGTCGTGGGCATCCCCGGAGAAGCCCTTCAGGTTTCGCTTCTCTTGTTTCGCAAACCGGTTCAGCAAATGCCGCGCAAGCAGGATGCGCCCGCCGTGTCGCTCGCGGACGGGCGGGATATCCACCGTGATCTCGCTGACACGGTAGTAGAGATCGTCGCGAAAAAGCCCGGCAGCCATCTGCTCGTGGAGGTTCTTGTTGGTCGCGCAAACGACGCGCACGTCGACGGGAATCTCCGCCCGGCCGCCGAGCCGCTCGACCGTGCGCTCCTGAAGGAATCTCAGGAGCTTGCTCTGGAGCGAGAGCGGCATGTCCCCGATCTCGTCGAGAAAAAGCGTCCCGCCGTTTGCGCCCTCGATCTTGCCGGGCGTTTGCTTCGTCGCGCCCGTGAACGCGCCTTTCTCGAATCCGAAGAGCTCGGACTCGAGCAACGTGTCGGGAATCGCCGCGCAGTTGATCGCAACGAACGGCCCGGCTCTGCGTGGACTCAACGAGTGAATGGCGCGCGCGAGCAATTCCTTGCCGGTGCCGCTCTCGCCTTGGAGCATCGTCGTGGCGCTCGTGGGCGCGATTTTTTCGATCTTGCGGCACACCTTGAGCATGGCCTCGTTCGCCGCGATGACGCCATCGAGCGGCGATCCGCCGCCGGCCGCAGCCAGACGCCGGTTCTCGGCTTCGAGCTCATGCAAGTGGTAAGCACGGCTCACGATGAGCTGCAGCGTATCGACGTCCACGGGCTTCTGGTAAAAATCGTACGCCCCGAGCCCCACAGCCTTCACGGCATTGCTCTGGTCGCCGTGGCCCGTGACGACGACGACCTTGGTGTGCGGCGCAAGCGCCATGATCTCGCGCAGCGTCGCAAACCCCTCTTCGACGCCGCTGTCGTCAGGCGGCAAGCCTAAGTCCTGGAGCACGACGGGCGGCTCGTGGCGGCGGAGCTCCGTGATCGCGCTCGCCCGGTCCGCCGCCAGAATCACGTCATACTCCTCGAAGCACCAACGCAGCTGGCTCTGGATCCCGGGATCGTCCTCGACGATCAGAAGCTTTCTAGCGATGTCGACCATCGTGTCGATGCTGCCACAAGACCCACCGGAACCGAAACACCGCGGTCACAGTCGTGCCGCTTGGCTCGGTGTGTGAGCGGCTCGGGGGAGCGGCTTCAGCGGCAATCTGAAAGAGTCGCGACTAAAGTCGCTCCGATCATTCGGTCTTACGAGCGATAGAACGCCGCGATCTGGGCAACCACATACTCGCGTTGGGCTTCCGTGAGCTCGGGATACACAGGCAACGCTAGCGTCTCGCCGGCGGCCCGGTGCGCGCTCGGCAGCTCCTGCGCCGCGTAACCAAGGTAGGCGAAGCACTGCTGCTCGTGCAGCGGTACCGGATAGTAGATTTCCGTACCGACGCCATGCTCGGCCAAGTAAGCACGCAGTGCGTCGCGCCGCGCGGCGCGGATGACGTATTGGTTGAAAATGTGGCGCCCCGGAACGACCTTCGGCGGCGCCACGTTCGAGCCAAGATCCGCCGCCACGATGAGCTGCGTGTAGTGCTCGGCGTTCCGCTGCCGCGCCTTCGTCCATTCGTCGAGGTGCTTGAGCTTGACCGCGAGCACGGCCGCCTGGAGCTCGTCGAGACGGAAGTTGCCGCCGATCACCGCGTGGTAGTACTTCGGCTCCCCACCATGCACTCGCAGGATGCGCATTCTCTCGGCGAGCTTAGCGTTGCTCGTCAGGCACATGCCCGCGTCGCCGAATGCGCCGAGGTTCTTTGTCGGAAAAAACGACAGGCAGCCGATGTCGCCGATGCTGCAGGCGCGCCGCCCGTCGGGCAGCTCCGCGCCGATTGCTTGCGCCGCATCTTCGACGACGCTCAAGCCGTGCTCGCGGGCGATGTGCATGAGCACATCCATGTCGGCCATCTGCCCGTAGAGGTGGACGGGGATGATCGCCTTGACGCGTCCGCCGGTCACGCGGTTCACGAGGTTCGGGCCGACTCGCCGGCAGTGCGTGTCGATGAACTCGCTGA
>DATBLZ010000083.1:0-14633 GCA_036555065.1 Gammaproteobacteria bacterium | reverse complement strand
GGGTCCGGCTTGTCAATTTCATAAGGGGTATCACAGCGATGAGTAGCGTCGAAGATCAAGTCAGGGGAATCATTGCAGAGCAGCTCGGCGTAAAGGCAGACGAGATCAAGAATGATGCCTCGTTCGTAGACGACCTCGGTGCTGACTCGCTGGACACCGTAGAGCTCGTGATGGCCCTCGAGGAAGAGTTCGAGACCGAAATCCCAGACGAAGACGCCGAGAAAATCACCACGGTTCAGCAAGCGATCGATTACATCGTCTCCAGAAAAGGCGACTCATGATCGTTGCGGCGATCTCGCCGTGGTCCTTACACCGACAATCAGGCTGAGCACCGACCGTGGCTAAGCGGCGAGTAGTGGTCACGGGCCTCGGGCTCATTTCGCCGGTCGGCAATACAGTTCAGGAAGGCTGGAACAACGTTCGCAACGGCATCAGCGGTATCGCGACGATCGATACATTCGACGTCAGCGCCTACTCGACACGCTTCGGCGGCACGATCCGCAACTTCGATATCGGCAAATACCTCGAGCCCAAGGAAGCGCGTAAATGCGATCCCTTCATTCACTATGGGATCGCGGCGTCCGTCGACGCGATTGCCGATTCCGGCATAGAGGTCAAAGAGGCCGAAGCGCATCGGATCGGCGTAGTGATGGGCTCAGGCATCGGCGGCATCAGCACGATCGAGACGACGCACGAAAAATTGCGCGAGGGCGGGCCGCGGCGTATTTCGCCGTTCTTCGTCCCGGCGACGATCATCAATATGATCTCGGGCCACGTTTCCATCATGCACGGGCTCAGAGGTCCGAATCTCAGCGTTGTCACGGCGTGCACGACCTCGACGCATTGCATCGGGCTCGCAGCGCGCCTCATTCAGCACGGCGATGCCGACGTCATGCTCGCAGGCGGCGCCGAATTCGCAACGACGCCGCTCGGGCTCGGTGGATTCTGTGCCGCGCGCGCATTGTCGGGCCGCAACGACGCGCCTACGCGCGCCAGCCGGCCCTGGGATCGTGATCGCGACGGCTTCGTCTTGAGCGACGGCGCCGCGACCGTCGCTCTCGAGGAATACGAGCACGCAAAAGCCCGCGGCGCGAAAATCTACGCGGAGTTCTTGGGCTTCGGCATGAGCGCCGACGCGCATCACATTACCGCGCCGGCCGAAGACGGGCAGGGCGCCTACAGCTGCATGCGCAACGCGCTTGCCGACGCGAGCCTGCGTCCCGACGAGATCGGATACATCAACGCGCATGGCACCTCGACACCGCTCGGCGACGTTGCCGAAAGCGTCGCCATCAAACGCGTCTTCGGCGACCACGCCAAGAAGCTCGCGGTGAGCTCTACGAAATCGACGACCGGACACATGATCGGCGCCGCCGGAGGCGCCGAGGCGATCTTCACGATCCTCGCGTTGCGCGATCAAGTCATTCCGCCGACGATCAACCTCGACAATCCAGATCCGCAGTGCGATCTCGATTACACGCCCAATGCGGCGCGCACGACGAAGATGCGCGCTGCGCTTTCAAACTCCTTCGGTTTCGGCGGCACGAACGGAACGGTCGTTTTCGCTCGCGCCCCATAGGTCAGGCCCGCGCCGTTCGGACGCGCCGCGTCCGGGTAAGGAAACCGTGCATACGGCTTGGTCGGTGAATGGCAAACTTACTGGGGTCGACCCTCGCGACCGCGGGCTCGCGTATGGCGACGGTTTGTTCGAGACGATGGCCGCGGCCGGCGGCGCCATCCGTTGGTTGGACTACCACCTCGAGCGGCTCGTGGCCGGCTGCGAGCGCCTCGCGATTCCGGCGCCGCGCGACGCCGAGCTCCGGCGCGAGATCGCCGCGCAAACTCCGCCTCGCGACCGCGCCGTCATCAAGGTCATCGTGACGCGCGGCATCGGCGCGCGCGGGTATCGTCCGCCTGCGGACGCGGTGCCGACCGTCATCGTCGGTGCCGCGCCATGGCCGTCCGCGCATTCTGCCGATCCGGTTGCGCTCGTCACGTGTGCAACGCGCCTCGGCGAGAATCCGCACCTCGCTGGGTTGAAGCACCTGTGCCGCTTGGAGCACGTGCTGGCTCAGCTAGAATTGCAGAAACGCGGTCTTGACGAGGGTCTGCTGTTGAGCACGAGTGGACACGTTGTGAGCGCTACGAGCAACAACGTGTTCGCGGCGTTCGGTGCGCGCGTGTGCACGCCGCGCCTCGACCGGTGCGGCGTCCGCGGCGTCATGCGCCGACTCGTGTTGGAAGCCTGCGTCCCGCTCGGGCTCGTGGCACAGGAAGTCGATTTGGACGTCACGGATCTCACGCAGGCGGACGAGCTGTTCGTCACGAACTCACTGTTCGGGGTCCGTCCCGTCTGTCGCTTGGACGACCAGACCTACGCCGTTGGTCCCGTCACGCGGCGGCTGGCAGCGCGGCTGGGTGCGATCGGCAGTGACTAGGGCGCTCAAAGTCGCGTCCCTCGCGGCGCTGCTCGCCGTCGGCGGCGCGGGCGCGGCCGGGGTCATCGTTTGGCGCACGTTGCAGGCGCCGTTGCCCGTGGCGGGGGAATCGGTCGCGTTCGAGGTTGCAACGGGAACGCCGTTGGCACGACTCGCCGCAAACCTCAACGCCGAAGGCGTGCTTCCGCACCCGCGGCTCCTGACCTGGTACGCGCGCCTCACGGGCGACGCCGTACGGATTCAGGCCGGGGAGTACCGATTGCAGCCCGGCACGAGCTCGCTCGAATTGCTGCGAATGCTCGTCGACGGAAACGTCGTCACGTATTCGTTGACCGTCGTCGAAGGCTGGCGATTCGCGGACCTACGCGCGGCGCTGCGCGCCCACCCGGCGATCGTCCCGCTCGATCTCGAGCCCGCGGAGATCATGGCCGAGCTCGGCTCGCCGGGGCTGCACCCCGAAGGCCAGTTTCTGCCTGATACCTATGTGTTTCCAAAGGGAACGCCCGAGCTCGTCGTGCTGCGCTCGGCCCACGAAGCGCTGCAGACCACGCTCGAAGCCGCTTGGCAGGCACGCGATCCACAAACGGTCCTCACTGATCCATACTCCGCTCTAATCCTCGCGTCGATCATCGAGAAGGAGACTGCGTTGCCGGCCGAGCGCGGGAAAATCTCCGGCGTCTTCCAGCAACGCCTCGCGCGCGGCATGCGCTTGCAGACCGATCCGACCGTCATCTATGGGCTCGGCGAGAGTTTCGACGGCAACCTACGCCGCCGCGACCTCGCTCGCGATACGCCATACAACACGTACACGCGCCGCGGCTTACCGCCGACGCCGATCGCGCTGCCGAGCGCGGCCTCGATCGAGGCCGCGGTAAAACCCGAGCTCACCGACGCGCTCTACTTCGTCGCCACGGGGGAGCCCGACGGCGGCCACCGGTTCTCGGCGACGATCGATGAGCACAACGAAGCCGTCAGGGCGTATCTCGAGCGCCTCGAGCAGGAGCCGTAGCATGGCGCGCGGGGCATTCATCACCTTGGAAGGAGCGGAGGGCGTCGGCAAGTCGACCTGCCTCGGGCTGATTGGCGGGCGGCTCGAGGCGCGCGGGCGCGATGTCGTGACCACACGCGAGCCGGGCGGCACCCCGATCGGCGAGCACATCCGCGAATGGTTGCTCGCGGGCACGCACGGCCGCCTCACGGCTGAAACCGAGGCCGTGCTCATGTTTGCGGCCCGTGCCGTGCACGTCGAAGCGGTCATCGAGCCCGCGCTCGCGAGCGGCCGCTGGGTCGTCTGCGACCGCTTCGCGGATGCGACATTCGCCTATCAGGGCGGCGGCCGCGGCGCCGATCAGGAGTTTCTGAGCCGGCTCGAGGCCGGCGTCCTCGGCGGGCTGCAGGCCGACCTGACGCTGTTGCTCGATGCGCCTGTCGACGTCGGGCTCGCGCGCATCAGCGGCCGGCCGCTCGATCGCTTCGAGCGCGAAGACCGGCAGTTCTTCGAGCGTGTACGCGCGGCGTACCTCGAGCGCGCGCGCCGGTACCCGCAGCGCATCAAAGTCGTCGACGCAAGCCGCCCGCTCGGCGAGGTCGAACGGCAGCTCTTGGAAACTCTCGACGCATTCGAAGCGCAGTTTGGTGATCGACGTGCCGGGTGACGCGCTCGCGGAGCTCGGCGGACGCTTGTGTATCTGGCTCCGCGAGCCTCTGCAACGGCTCGAGGATGCCGCGACGCGAGGGCGTCTCGGGCACGCCTGGCTCATCACGGGTCGGCCCGGTCTAGGCAAGCTCAACCTTGCGCTCGTGTTTGCCGACCGGCTGTTGCGGGGCCGGGTCGGCGCGGCCCCGCCGCCCGATCTCCCGGCGGCAGCAGCCCTCGAGGCCATGCGCAATCGCGCCCAAGCCCTCGACCATCACCCGGACCTCCATTGCGTCTTTCCGGCCGAGGACAAACGGTCGATCAGCATCGAGCAGGTTCGCGCCGTCACCGATGCCCTTGCGCTGAAGAGCTTTCACGGCGGCAGCAAGGTCGTCGTCGTCGAGCCCGCGGAAGCCCTGACCGTCCCCGCCGCCAACGCGCTGCTCAAGGCGCTCGAGGAGCCGAGTCCCGGTACCTACATGCTGCTCGTGAGCCATCAGCCGGGCAGGCTTGCGAGCACGATCCGGAGCCGCTGCCAAACGCTCGTGGTCCGCGCGCCGCCGAGCGCGCCAGCCGAGCGGGGCAGAGCCGCGAGGCCGGAGCTCGCTCCCCTCTGGGCGGCGGCCGCGGAGTCCGAAGAGTACATTAGTAAGATCAATGAGTTAGAGGCATCTCTTAATCTCGTGTATGAGTCGAAGCGCGACCCCATCGAGGTCGCCGACCAGTGGGGGGACGAAGATCTCGACGCGACGCTCGATTGGCTCGGCCGCCGCATCCATGCGGTCGTCCGTGCGCGGGTCCTCGCCGACGCTTCGAAGCCCGTCACAGTCGGGACTAATCCGGTGTTGCATAATGCATGGCCGGGGCTCAGATTGGCCGCGCTGTTTCAGCAGTTTGCGGCCGTCGAAAGGCTTCGGTTGCAGCTCGACGGCGGAGTCAACGCCGAGCTCGCGCTGCGCGCGCTATTGATGGGCTTTGTCGCCGAACGAGGGTAACTGTGAGCAAACCCGGGCTCCTGACTTTGACGATCAAGGACAAGAGCGCCTTGTACCTGGCCTATATGCCGTTCGTCCAAAACGGTGGGCTGTTCATTCCTACGAACTCGAGCTACAAGCTCGGGGACGAAGTATTCATGCTCCTGAGCCTCATGGGCGACGAGGAAAAGATACCGGTTGCAGGCCGAGTCATCTGGATTACGCCCAAAGGCGCCCAAGGCAAGCGCACGGCGGGCATCGGCGTGCAGTTCAGCGAGCAAGACCAGGGCAACACGCAAAAACGCATCGAGAACTATCTCGCCGGCGCGCTCGGCGGCGATAAGCCCACGCACACGATCTAGTCGCCTAGAGCTCGTTGCGGTTGAGTCCGCCCTTTAATACGAATGTGTGAAAACCGCGTTCATTGAGAATGAACGCGCCCGCGGAGCTGCGTCGCCCCGTGTCGCAGCAAACGACGTACGGAACGTCGGGATTCAACGTCTTGAGCTTGAGACGTATGAAATAGAGTGGCACGTTGATGGCGCCCTCGTTGTGGTAGGCCTCGAACTCGCTCGGCAACCTCACGTCGAGCCATTGGCCACCGCCCGCGACGATCTCCTCGGCGCGCTTCTTGTCGACCCACTCGAGCATCGGCTCGTTGAGGAGCGTCTGAAAGTCCTGCTTGCCGAGGCGCATCAGCGTGCCTTCGGTCTCCATGAAGACAGTCGCGTTGCGTTTGGCTTGCGAGATCAACGCTTCCTCGCCGAACGTGTCGCCGACGCCGAGCTCGGCCAACCGTATTCCTTCTTTATTGAGCGGAGTCTCGCGCGTAACGACGCAGCGGCCGCGCGTAATGACGTAAAAATAGTCGCCTTCGTCGCCTTGCTTGATTACGACGTCACCGGCCTTGTGGCTGACCTTCTGCAGGCGCATGAAGATTGCCTGTATGTTCGCCGGCGGAATCTTGTGGAAAGCCTTGGTCTGCAGCAGCGTCGTCATCCAATCGTCGGCCGAGTTCGCCTGGTTTTGGAGCTCGCTGACCTCGTATTGGCCGGTTTGATCCCAAGTCAGCATCACGTCGAGCAAGTCACTGTCGATCGTTATGTACGTCGTCGCCGTCGTTGCAATGGCTGAGACGTGCCGCGGGAGTTGCGGGGCAAGAGGATTCCGCGCTTGCTCGCTGCCGCCGATGATCGACGCGAGAGTTTTTTCGCCTTTGCGCAAATCGACGCTGCCGGACAGCACATATACGGTGCGCTTCGCCGCGTCCCCCTCGTTGAACAGCCGCTCGCCGGGGCGCGCTTCGCGAACCTCGGTCTTCTTCACCAAGGCTTGAAGGTTATCCTTCTTGAGGCTGCTTATCGGGATAAGCGTTTTAAGCTGGTTGATATCGAGGTTCTTGCTCATTCGATGAGAAAAGCGCAGTCCCGCGTTCAGCCGACCGCTGGTACTCTAGCATAGGCAGTTCATTAGGGCTGATAACGACTTCACGCCTTCGCGGACAGGCGTGACCAGCCCGAATGAGGCGCAAAACGAGGGCCGAAACGTCGCTGCAACTCCGCGAGTCGGCTCACGACTTCATCGATGCCGCGCTGCCGAGCGTAGTGGATCGGGCCGCCCGTAAACGGCGCGAATCCAGTGCCGAACACCATGCCTGCATCGAGCAGATCGGCATCGGCGACGATGCCTTCGGCAAGACATGCGCACGCTTCATTGAGGAGTGGGAGCACGAGACGGTCTTCGAGATCTCGGTCGGGACGCGGATAGCCGCGCGCCTTCTGTGCGCGTCCGCCGACGTATTTGTAAAAACCTTCACCGCTCTTGACGCCGAGCTTGCCTGCTTCGACTTTGGCATCGAGGGCTTTCGGGACCTGCCCGCTGAAAGCCGCGCTCAAGATGCGCGCGACATGGCGCGCCGTGTCGAGGCCGACCTGATCCGCGAGCTCGATCGGGCCTACGGGCATCCCGAATGCAATTGCCGCGGCATCGATTCTCTCGAGCGCCTCGCCGTCCTCGTGGGCGCGCAGCGCCTCGAGCATATACGGCATGAGCACGCGATTGACGAGGAAGCCGGGCGCGCTGCGGCAGGGCAGGGGCAGCTTCCCGATTTGGATCACGAAGGCGAGCGCCCGCGCATGGGTGTCGTCACCCGTGGCCGCTCCGCGGATGACCTCGACGAGCGGCAGTTGAGCGACGGGATTGAAGAAGTGCAGGCCGACCAACCGCTGCGGCAACGCCAACGCCGGCGCCAAGTCCTCAATGCGCAAGCTCGATGTATTCGTCGCCAACAGCGTATCGCCGCGCAGTTTGCTCTCGAGACCGCGGAATAGGTTTCGCTTGGCATCGAGATCCTCGACGATGGCCTCGAGCACGACATCCGCCGCGCCGATGCTCTCTGCATCGACATCCGCCGCCAAACGCGCGGACGCCGCTTCGGCTGCACCGGGCGCGCGGAGACGCCGCGCGAAGAGCACACGCGCGCGCTCGAGTGCCGGCGTGACGTAGGTGAGTGCGCGGTCCTGCAGCGTCACCGTGAGTCCCTTGAGCGCGCACCACGCGGCGATGTCCCCGCCCATGATGCCGGCGCCGACGACGTGAACGCGCTCGACGTTGCCCGACTTCGGCACGAGATTGCGCAGCCGCTCGCGCAGCAAGAACACACGCACGAGGTTCTTGCTCGTCGGTCCCACCAACAATCGGCCGATCGACTCGACTTCGGCGCGGTACGCCGCCGGACCGCGGCCCGCGTAGCGGGCCCAAAGATCAATGATCGCAAACGGCGCCGGGTAGTGCTCCGGCGATGCTCGCGCCGCGACACGTGCGCGCGCCCGCCGTGCGAGCCATCCCCGCAGCGGCGCGAGCGTGAGCAATCGGTGGTACCAACGTGCGCGTTGTCGCGGCGGCTCGGTCCTAACGAGCTCGACGGCCGCGGCGTCGAGCGCGCCGGCCTCGACGACGCGGTCGACGAGTCCCGCAGCCTGTGCCTCGAGCGGCGCCAACGAGCGGCCCGTGAGCATGAGATCGAGCGCGAGCGGAGCCCCGAGCAGCTCCACGGCGCGCACCGTTCCGCCAAAACCCGGATGAATGCCGAGCTGCACCTCCGGCAGGCCGAGCGTCCGCTCGTAGCCGAGCTCGGCGACGCGATAGTTGCACGCGAGCGCAAGCTCGAGCCCACCGCCGAGCGCGAAGCCGTTGAGCACCGCGACCGTAGGGCACTCGAGTGCCGCGATTCGCGCCATGAGCTGCTGGCCGCGCGCTGCCGCGGCCGTGGCTTCGCCCGCCGACCTCAAACCCACGAACTCGTTGACGTCGGCGCCGAGGATGAATCCCGATTTCTTCGCGGAGCGTATGACGACGCCTCGAGGGCGACTGGCCGTGATGCGCCCGAGCGCCGCTTCGACCTCGGCGAGGACGGCCTGGGAGAGCGTATTGCTCGATGAATCAGCCTTGTCGAGCGTGAGCCGGCAAATGCCGTCGCCGTCCGTCTCGACGGTCAAATGCTTGAGCTCGGTCGCGGCCATGTGCGCGCCGGTCACGCCGCCGCGCGCGCGTCGCGGGAGATCTCGAAGTCGCAGACGAGGGGTAAGTGATCCGACAGATTCACCTGCGGAATTCGAAAGTCCTTGATCTCGACGCCTTTCCCGTACAGCACGAAATCGAGCTCCTTGCGCGGCGAGCGGCTCGGATACGAAGGGAGCCCGTCGACGTTCGCGCTCTTCAATCCCGTCGCTTTCATGAAGAGATAGATTTCGTGCTCGCCCCAGAAAGTATTGAAATCACCCGCGATCAGCACGGGTTTAGTCGCGGCCATGACGAGATCATGGAGGGACCGAAGCTGCCCCTGTCGGTGCCGATACTTTAGCGACAAATGCACGAGAAAGATCGCGCAGTCCTCGAGCTCGAGCTCGATCGTCAGACGCTTGATGCCTTTCTCGAAGTAATGGAATCGCTCGCCGTGCACGCGCGGCGCGGCGAGAAACGCGTTCCCTTGCTTACGCACGATCGGCACCATGTGATTCAACGAGCTCGCTCCATACTTCGACTGGTAGACGGAGTAGTGCCCGAGCGCGCGGGCAATCGTCTCGGCTTGGTTTACCTTGCGTGTGCGAATCGAGCCCGAATCGACCTCGACGAGCCCAACGACGTCGGGGTCCTGCCCCTTGATGAACGCAGTAATCCGCTCGAGATTCTCGCGATTACCCATGAGGTATGCGACGCCCGGCAGCGGCCAGCGCATGCTCGAGCCGGAACCGATGCCATACCTGATGTTATAGAGCAGGAGGCGCATCCTTGATTAGTGTAACGGACTCGAGCCGGGTCAGGGCTGGCCGGAAGTCACACCGACTCGGTCGCGTAACGGTGAACCGCCGCATTGCATTGGGGGGCGCCGAGTAGTACGGTCGGCCGCAACTGGCTCGACGAGGCACAAGCCCGATGTCGAAAGAGGACCCGATTCGAATATTCGTGACGCACGTGTTCACGGATCATCCGGATTATCACCGGGTTTTCGAGTATCTCGAGAGCTCGACGAACTTCTTCTACAAGAACTGCAGCGATCCCAAGGCCCCTCCGGTTGCGGCCGGCAAAGACACTAAGAAAGAGCTCTTGTTGGCGCAGATACGAGCCGCCGAGGTCGTCGTCGTCGTCAGCTCCATGTATTCGGAGACCCGCGACTGGATAGCGTTTCAGATGGATGCGGCGCAAGCCGCGAGCCTGCCGATCATCGCCCTCGAGCCGTTCGGCGGCGGCAAGATCGCTGCCGAAGTCAAGGCACGCGCCGCGGAGGTCGTCCCGTGGAACGAGCGCGTCATGGTCGACGCGCTGCGCAAGCACGCCCGGGGCGAAGACACGAAACGCTGGGATGTGATCGAGTTCGACATGTCTTGAGCATGGCAGGCCGCCCGCTCGTAATCGCGCATCGAGGGGCGAGTGGCTACCTTCCGGAGCATACCGCCGAGGCCAAAGCGCTCGCGTACGGCATGGGCGCCGATTACCTCGAGCAAGACGTGGTCGCGACCCGCGACGCGCAGCTCATCGTCCTACATGACATCACGCTCGACGCCGTCACCGACGTCGCCACCGTGTTCCCCGGACGTGCGCGCAGTGACGGCCGCCACTACGCGATCGATTTCGACCTCGCAGAGATTCAGCGCCTGCGCGTCATCGAACGACGCCGCGCGGGATCGTCCGAGCCGCTGTATCCACGGCGTTTTGCGTCCGGCGACATCCCGTTCCGGATCTCGACGCTCGCGGCGGAAATCGGGCTCGTTCAAGGTCTCAATCGAACGACGGGCCGGCAAGTCGGGATCTATCCCGAGATCAAGGAACCGCGCTGGCATCGCGAGCACGGGATCGATCTCTCGGCGCTGCTCCTCGAGGAGCTCGATCGCCACGGATACGTCGGTCCCGACGCGCGCGTCTTCGTGCAATGCTTCGATATGGCGGAGGTCGTCCGAATCCGCAACGACCTTCGGTCGACCCTACCGCTCATTCAGCTGCTGCCGTGCTCGGATCGAGCGTCGCGCGCGATTGGGCTCGACGCTCCGGTCACGCATGCCGCCCATGCCACCGGCGTCGGATTACCGTATGAGCAATTGATCGTCGCGCCGGCCGAACGCTCGACCGGCCTTGCGCCGGCACCGCTTGCCGCGGCACTTCGGGCGGCCGGGTTGCGCGTTCACGCGTATACGTTTCGCGCGGATCAGCTGCCCGCGTGGGCGCCCTCGTTTCGCGAGCTGCTACGCGGGTTCTTCGCGGATCTCGGCGTCGACGGTGTCTTTTGCGACCACCCGGACATCGCTGTCGAGGTCCGCAATTCGCTGTATCCTGGAAGCCAATGAGAGCCGCAACGACGCCGATCGCCGCACTGAGCCTGATCGCGTGCACGACCGCGAGCCAGACGAGCGACCAACCCGCCGACCGCTGTCCCACGACCAGTTGCTTCAGTCTGCAGCAGGTCCGCAACTTCGAGGTCATCGATGCGACGACGCTCGTGCTCTATGTCGGCAATCAGGATTGCCCCTTTCTAGTAGAGCTCAATGGGCCATCGTGCGACGTGACTTATGTCGGGAGCACGACGCTCACTTTTCGACATGACTCGCTCCACGAGGACTTTCAGTCGGACCTGCGTCTCACGCGAGTGTGCGCACGCGATATAGACATCGGAATCGAGGACGACCCGTTTACCGACGACGACATCGACACGCCCGGCAACACGCTCGCGTGCCACATCCGGAACGTCGCCTCGCTCACGGATGACGAGTTGCTCGAGCTCTACGTGGATCGAAATCTTGCGCCGCCGCCGGCGCCGTTAGGAAAGGGTCAGGTCACAGTGCCGGACGACGAGCCGAGCGAAGCCGCCGGCGCGTCTGCGACGACGGGAGAGGGTAGTGCTGAGCCGAGTCCGACGGACGCGACGAACGAGTAGCCGATTCTGGCGCAAAGCTCAGTTTCCGCAGTGCGGCCGAACACCGCTCTCGCGCGCGTGGTTGTACTCCGTCAGCGCCTGCGTGAGGTGGGGAACGAGGTCGGCCATGCGCGTATCCGGCGCCGGGTGAGTCGACGCGAACTCCGCCGGGCGCGAGTCGTCGTCGGCCGCCATTCCTTTCCAGAGATAAAACACTGAGCGCGGATCGTAGCCGGCCACGGACATGTAGTGCATGCCTACGGCATCGGCTTCCGTTTCCTGCTCGCGCGTGAATGGCAGCATGAACGCGAGCATGGTCGCGTCGCTGACCATGCCGCCGAGCCCCGTTGCGGCGTTGCCGATCATCGTCAACGCCTCGGACTGCGCGGCGCGGCGCTCGCGCTCGATGACGTGGCCCTGCGTCAAATGCGCAGCCTCGTGGCCGATCACGGCGGCCAGCGCGTCGGGCGTGTCCGCGACGTCGAGGATTCCCGAGTAGATCGCAACCTTGCCGCCCGGCATGACCTGGGCATTTTGCGCCGCGTCGTCGAAAACAATGACTTCCCAATTGAGAGCCTGGTATTGCTCATCGAGCGTCTTAACGATGTCGTTAGCCACGCATCTGACGTATCGGTTGACGCGCTCGTCTTGGACGATCGGCATGTGTTTCTTCATCGACAGCCATTCGACGCGATATCGGCGCTCGATTTCTTTCTCGCTCACCCACAAGGCGCCCTGAGCTACGCCGAGCGCCAACGAAGCCACGAAGCCGCCGAGAATTGCAGCAGCGAGTCTGGTTGAATCGAGACGCATCCTTTACACCTCGTACGCCCGGGCTTCCGGCGCACCATACCACAATGAAACAACCGGGAAGCTGAACCACGGCTTAAGGCGGCGGTGCGCTGCACAGAGGGTCCCGACCGTCGAACCCTTCATTTCGAAGCACGACTGGGTCGGATGAGCGCATAATGTATATTATGTTGAATTACCACGGGATCGGCCTCTAGGCCGCCGGGGCGCTCGAATCCCCTGCCCGAGACTCACGTAAACTCCGCCCGGATCATGCTGATTCGCTTCGACGCAGTTTCGCTGTCCTTCGGCGAGCACAAGATCCTCAACGCGGCCGATTTCGGGCTCGAGCCCGGCGAGCGCGTGTGCTTGATCGGCCGTAACGGCGCCGGAAAGTCATCCACGCTCAAGCTCATCACGGGCGAACTCGAGCCTGACGACGGCAAAATCGAGCGCGACCCTGCGCTCTCCTTCGGCATCCTCGACCAAAAGCTCGCCGACGAGAGCGCCCAGTCGGTTCGCGACTTCGTGAGCGCGGGAATGGCGCAGCAGCTCGAGCGCATCGTGCGTTACAAGGAGCTCGCGGACACGGCGCACGCGGACCGCAGCCGATTACGCGAATTGGAGGCACTCGAGCGCGAGATCATCGCCGCGGGCGGCTGGTCGGTCGAAACTCAGGTCGAGTCGATCCTGACTCAGCTCGCGCTGCCCGCCGCAAAGCGCATGGACGAGCTGTCGGGCGGTTGGCGGCGGCGTGTCGCGCTCGCGCGTGCCCTCGTCGGCAATCCCGACGTCGTCCTGCTCGATGAGCCCACGAACCACCTCGACATCGGCACGATCGAATGGCTCGAAGCGCGCGCGCTCGCTTATCCGGGCGCGATCCTCTTCGTGACTCACGACCGGCGCTTCGTCGAGCGCGTAGCGACGCGCATCGTCGACATCGACCGTGGACGCATTCGCAGCTGGCCGGGCTCGTACAGCAACTATATGAGCCTGAAATCAAAGGCGAACCTCGAGGAAGACACCCACAACCGCGCGTTCGACAAGAAGCTCGCTGCCGAGGAAATCTGGGTACGACGAGGCGTCAAAGCGCGCACGCACCGCAACGAAGGCCGCGTACGCGCCTTGGAAGAGCTCCGTGGCGAGCGCAGCCAACGCGTTGCGCGCCCACGCACGGCGCGCATTCATATCAATGAGTCCGAGGAGATCTCGGGGCGCAAAGTCATCGAGCTTCGCAAAGTCACGCACGGGTTCGGCGGCAAACCCTTGCTCAAGGATTTCTCGTTGCGCGTCATGCGCGGCGATCGCATCGGCATCATCGGCAACAATGGCGTCGGCAAGAGCACGTTGCTCAGGATTCTGCTCGGCGAGATCACGCCCGAACACGGCAGCGTCAAGATCGGCACGAATCTCGAAACAGGTTACTTCGATCAATTGCGCCGCGAGCTCGATCCAACCAAGACGGTCGCCGACACCATCGGCGAAGGCCGTGAGTACATCTCCTTGAACGGCCGGAAAAAACACGTGATGGCGTATCTCACGGATTTCCTGTTCACGGTCAAGCGTGCGCGCATGCCTGTCGCGGCCTTGTCCGGCGGCGAACGCAACCGGCTCATCCTCGCGAAACTGCTAACGCGCTCCGCGAACCTCCTCGTCCTCGACGAGCCGACGAATGACCTAGACGTCGAAACGCTCGAAGCGCTCGAGGATCGGCTTACCGAGTACAACGGCACGCTGATCGCCGTAAGCCACGACCGGCACTTTCTCGATGCCGTTGTCACGAGCGTGCTCGCGTTCGAGGCCGATGGCACGGTCAAACGTCACGCGGGCGGGTATAGCGATTGGGCACGCCGCCACCGCGACCTCGCGGTCGGCGAGGAGGAGCCGACTCGCGGCAGTGAGGCTCGGGCTCAGGGGGGAACGGGCCAACCCGGAGACCGGCACGCTGTGGGTGCTCGTCGGCCTGCTGCGGCCCAAAGCCAACGCGGCGCCAGCGCCCTGCCCCCTGAAGCCGCTGCCAAGAAGCCCGCAGCCACGCGCAAGCTGTCGTTCAAGCTACAACGCGAGCTGAATGAGCTGCCGGCCACGATCGACCGCCTCGAGTCCGCGATTGCGGCGCTACAGGCCGAGATCTCGGCGCCAGATTTTTTCGCGCAAACGCACGAGATCGTGCGGCCTCGGCTTGCGGCACTCGCCGACGCAGAGGACCAGCTCGAGGCCGCGATGACCCGCTGGCTCGAGCTCGAAGATCGCGGCTAAAGCCGCTCCCACAACCTGGGGGGAGCGACTTCAGTCGCGATCCTCTGTCAGGAAATCGAGATCGCTCGCGCCCTCGACGACGACGGGCCGCATGCGCTCGCGGGCCCGTTGCACGGCGCCGGCGCCGAAAC
>DATBLZ010000076.1:0-31037 GCA_036555065.1 Gammaproteobacteria bacterium | reverse complement strand
TGGTCAAGCCGGCGCTGCCGTACTTGGACGTGATCCGCGCGGTGCGCGCAGCGAGCACGCTGCCGCTCGCGGCCTACAACGTCTCCGGCGAGTACTCGGCCGTCAAGGCGGCGGCGGCGAACGGCTGGCTCGACGAGGCCGCGATCGTGCGCGAGAACCTGCACGCGATCCGGCGCGCGGGCGCCGATCAGATCATCACGTATCACGCCCGCGATGCGTTGGCCAAGGGCTGGCTGTGAGCAACATCGAGTCCGAGCGCTGGTTCGCGCGCGCCCAAGCAGTGATCCCCGGCGGCGTGAGCTCGCCGGTGCGCGCGTTCGGCGGCGTCGGCGGCACACCGCTCGTGATCGCGAGCGCGCGCGGCGCCACGCTCGTCGACGTCGACGGCAACGAGTATTTGGATTTCGTCGGCTCCTGGGGACCGCTGATTCTCGGCCACGCACATCCGAAGGTTCTCGAGGCGATCGAGGCCGCGGGACGCCGCGGGACCTCGTACGGCGCGCCGTCGCGGCCCGAGATCGAGCTCGCCGAGCTCGTCGTCGAAAGCTACCCCGGCATCGAGCAGGTGCGCTTCGTCTCCTCGGGCACGGAAGCCGTCATGAGCGCAGTTCGACTCGCGCGCGGCGCCACGGGCCGTGATCTCATCGTCAAGTTCTCGGGGTGCTACCACGGCCACGTCGATCATCTGCTCGTCGCCGCGGGCTCGGGGCTCGCGACGTTCGGCCAGCCGTCCTCGCGCGGGGTTCCCGAGAGCTTCGCGGCCGCGACACGTGTCGTGCCCCTCGATGACGAGCAAGCGGTGAGGAAGCTCTTTGGCGCCGACGGGACGCGCATCGCGGCCGTGATCATCGAGCCCGTGCCCGCGAACAACGGGCTGCTGCTCCAGACACCCGGGTTCCTCCGTACGCTGCGCAAGCTCTGCGACAAACATGGCGCGTTGCTCATTTTCGACGAAGTGATCAGCGGGTTTCGGCTCGGACCCGGCGGCGCAGCCGCGCACTATGGCGTGACGCCGGATCTCGCGACCTTCGGCAAAGTGATCGGCGGCGGCATGCCGGTCGGCGCCTTCGCGGGGCCGCGCGCGCTGATGCGGCATCTCGCACCCGAAGGTGGCGTCTATCAAGCGGGCACGCTGTCGGGAAACCCCGTCGCAATGACGGCCGGACTCGCAACGTTGCGCACCATGGCCGTCGAGGACGGCTGGACCCGGCTTGCCGACCTCGGCCGCTATTTCGCACAGACGGTGGCCGCGGCGCTCTCCGCGAGCGCAATGCCGAGCGCGCTCGCGAGCCTGAGCTCGATGTTCTGGTTTGCGCTCTATGCGACCGAGCCGCCGCGCGCGGCGGAGCGCATCGACGCGCGCGCGGCAGCCGTGTACGCACGCGTGTTTCACGCGCTGCTCGACAAAGGCATCGCGCTCGCACCATCGGCATACGAGATCGGCTTCCTGTCGCTCGCGCACAGCCGCGTCGACGTCGATCGCCTTGCCGCGGCGCTCGGCGAGGCCTTGAGCGAGCCGGCGCTTGCGAGACTCGCATGACGGCGAAGCGAGATCCGAGCAAAGCCGTGCAGCTCGGCTTCCTCGTGCTGCTAGTCCTATCGGCGGCGACGGCCGCGTACTGGATCGCCGAGAGCATTCTCTACACGCGCGCGGTCGAGCAGCGGTCCGCAGCGTTCTATGCCGTTGCCTCGGCCGGGCAGTTGCGCGCAGCGTTTCCGGAGCTCGCCGCGAGCACCGGCGACCTCGAAGGTTTACGCGCCTCGGCGTTGGCGGCGCTCGCGCGCGCGAGCGCCGCGCGCACGAATCGCTACGTTTGGGAAGGCGGCTTCTTCCTCGTGGTGCTCGTCGGCGGGATGCTGATCCTAACTCGTGCAATTCGGCACGATGCGGAGCTGCGCAGGCGTCAGCAAAACTTCCTCGCGGCCGTGTCGCACGAGTTCAAGAGCCCGCTCGCGAGTGTCCAGCTCGCGGCCGAAACCCTCGTGCTCCGCTCCACGGATGCCGCGAGCAAGCGTCTCGGCCAACGCATCCTCGAGGACTGCGAGCGGCTGCTGCGCATGGTCGACAATCTGCTCGATACGACGCGTCTCGAGGAGGGCCGGCATCGGCTCGTTCCGGAGCGCATCGATCTTAGGACCGGGATCGAGGCGAGCGTCGCCGAGGTCGCCGAGCGCGCGCAACGGCACGGCGTCCGCATAGCCATCGACGTTCCCGAAGCGCTCGTGCTCACGATCGATCGCACCGCGCTCGAATCGATTCTGCGCAACCTCCTCGACAACGCCGTCAAGGCCTGCGTCGCAGGCCCGGGTACGCGCATCGAAATCTCGGCGGTTCGCGCCGACGGCAAGGTCGAATTGACCGTGCGCGACGACGGTTTAGGCTTTCCGCCCGAGGAGGCCGCGATGATGTTCGGGAAGTTTTACCGCTTAGGGGATGAGCTCAGACGCAGAACGCCCGGCACGGGCCTCGGCCTCTATCTCGTGAAGCGGCTTGCCGAGATGTCGGGTGCTACGGTCGGCGCGACGAGCGCAGGCTCGGGCTGTGGGGCCGCCGTGACCGTGGCGTGGCCCGAAGGTGCGCTCCAATGAAGGACCCCGCCCGGATTCTCATCGTCGACGACGAGGCGCACTTGGCCGACGGGATCGCCGAGAATCTCCAAGCCGAAGGCTACGAGACGGTCGTCGCTTACGAAGGGCATTCCGGCCTTGCGCAAGTCCGCGAGCGTCGATTCAGCCTCGTCGTTCTCGACGTCATGATGCCGGGCATGGACGGGCTTGCCGTCTGCGCGGAGCTCCGCCGCGAAGGCATCCAAACGCCCGTGCTGTTTCTCACCGTCAAGGGAAGCTCCGAAGACCGCATCCGCGGCTTCGAGGCCGGCGGCGACGATTATCTTGCGAAGCCGTTCCACCTCAAGGAGCTGCTGCTGCGCGTTGCCGCGATCCTGCGCCGCAGTGCCTGGTACGGCCAGAGCGCCGCAGCGCTCGAGTTCGATTCCAATCACGTCGATTTTCAGACGTACCACGCGCGCGCCTGGGACGGCACCGAGCACGAGCTCACGCACAAGGAAGCCATGATCCTGAGAGTGCTCGCCGAGCATGAAGGCAACATCGTCACGCGCGAGGACATTCTCGATCGAGTTTGGGGATACGAGGTCTTCCCGTCGACGCGCACGGTCGACAATTTCATCGTCCGGCTGCGCAAACGTTTCGAGCGCAACCCCGAGCAACCCGCGCACTTCCACACGGTGCGCGGCGTCGGCTATCGCTTCACGCGGTCACCGACGCGTGAAGGAGCGGCTTAAGCAGTGACGACGAGCTTGCTCATGCAGGCGATCCGCGGCGAACGCACGCCGCGCCGGCCGCTGTGGATCATGCGCCAAGCGGGCCGCTACCTTCCCGAGTACCGCGAGTTCCGCAAGGCGCACAGCTTCAAAGATCTCGCGCAGAACGCCGCGCTCGCGGCCGAGGTCACGCTGATGCCGCTGCGCCGGTTTCCGCTCGATGCCGCGATCGTCTTTGCCGACATCATGAGCCCGTTGCCGGCGCTCGGCATCGAATTCGACTTCGATCCCGGGCCCGTCGTCGCGCGACCCATTCGCGACGCCCGCGCCATCGCGCAGTTGCGGCGGCCCGATCCCGAAGCCGTCGCGCCCGAGGTCATGGCGGCGCTGCGGCTCGCGCGCGCGGAGCTGCCGAAGTCGACGGCCTTGCTCGGCTTTTGCGGCGCGCCGTGGACGCTCGCGGCTTATCTCGTCGAAGGTCGCGGCACGAAGGAGTTTCCGCGGCTACGGGCGTTTGCGGCGGAGCACCCCGAGCTCCTCGCGGATCTTCTCGAGCGCCTGACCGGGCTCATGGCCGAGTACCTCATTCGGCAAGCGCGCGCCGGCGCAGATGCCGTGCAGATTTTCGATTCGTGGGCGGGGCTCTTGTCGCGCGCCGATTGGGAGCGGCTCATCAAGCCGCACCTGGAATCGCTGCTGGCCGCAGTCGGCGCGGCCGGCGTGCCACGAATTCTGTTTCTGCAAAACGCGCCGCATCTCGTCGACGCCTACGCAGAGCTCCCGGCCGAGGTGCTCGCGACCGATTGGCGCGTCGCGCTCTCCGACCTCCAGGACCGCTATCCCGGACGCGCGCTGCAAGGCAACTTGGACCCGGCGGTGCTGCTCGCGGACCCGGCGACGGTGCGCCGCAAAACGCAAGACTTGCTCGCGCGCGTGAAGCCGCGCGGACATATCGTGAATTTGGGTCATGGCATCCTCCCGGAAACGCCGCTCGCGAGCGTCGAGGCACTTGTCGAGGCCGTGCACGCCGAGCGCCTCGCGGGATGAACGCAAGCTCGAGTCGAGGAAAACCGATGGCAACACAGACCACACCACCAGAGATCGAGCCGCTCGATCTCAGCGAGAAAGGCAGGCGCGACGGTCAGACGATCTCGCTCGATCGGCGCTTGTTCATGAAATTCACGGCATTCGGCCGGTGCGGTGATCCGGAGCGCGTGGCGCGCGCGCTTGCCAAAGCGAAGATCGACGGGGTTCTCTATTTAGACGCGAACGACGCGCAGGGCATCGGGCTCATGACGCCGAGCGAGGACCCCGAGCTCTTCGTGACCGCTTTGCGGCAGGTGCTCAACGAAGAGCCGTTCACGGGGCTCGAGCACAAGCCCGAGTTCGACATGCTCGGCCGCAGCTATTCGATCGGATACGAGCCCGACCTCGAGGAAACGTTGCTGCTGCGGCCGCGGCGCAAGCTCCTCGACCCGACGCTGGCCTGGGCCGTTTGGTATCCGCTGCAGCGTGCGAAGAAATTCCAGACGCTGCCGGCCGATCATCAGCGCCGCATCCTCACCGAGCACGGCACGCTCGCGCACCGTTACGGCGCCGGCGGCCACGCGACCGATATTCGCCTCGCGTGCCACGGCCTCGACAAGAACGACAACGACTTCATCATCGGCTTGCTCGGGCCGAAGCTGCATCCGCTCTCGGCAATCGTGCAGGAAATGCGCAAGACCGAGCAGACTTCGCAGTATCTCGATAGCTTGGGTCCCTTCTTCGTCGGCAAGGTGCTGTGGCGCAGCGCTCTTTGACGCACGACGCGGGCCCGCACGACTACGACGCCGTGCTCGTCGTCTCTTTCGGCGGGCCCGAGGGCCCCGCCGACGTGCTGCCGTTTCTCGACAACGTCTTCAAGGGCTTGCATGTCGGCGACGAGACGCGGCAACGAATCGCAGCGCGATACGCTGCGTTCGGCGGCGTGAGCCCGATCAACGCGCACACACGCAGGTTCGTCGCAGCCCTCAAGGAACTGCTCGACACGCGCGGTCCCACCCTGCCGATCTATTGGGGCAACCGTAATTGGCATCCGCTGCTTGCAGACACGGTCGCGCAAATGGCCAACGACGGCATCCGGCGCGCGCTCGCCTATGTCACGAGCACGTTCAGCTCCTATAGCAGCTGCCGCAAATACCGCGAGGATCTATACGCAGCCGCCGCTGCGGTGCCGAACGCGCCGCTCATCGACAAGCTGCGCATGGGCTTCAACCACCCGGGCTTCATCGCGGCCGCGAGCGACCGTGTGCGCGCCGGCCTCGATCAGGTCCCGACGGAGCGCCGCGCGAATACGCCGATCCTGTTCACGGCTCACAGCCTGCCCGAGTCCATGGCGCAGCATTGTGCGTACGCGGCGCAGCTCAACGAGGCCTGTCAGCTCGTCGGTGATGCGCTCGAGCATCAGCGTTGGCGGCTCGTCTATCAAAGCAACAACGCGAGCTACGGCAGAGAGGCGTGGCTTGGGCCCGACGTTCGCGATGCGCTCAGCGTAGTGCGTGCCGAAGGGGCCGACGACGTCGTCGTAGCGCCCATCGGCTTTGTTTGCGATCACATGGAAGTCGTGCTCGACCTCGATGTCGATGCTGCCGAGCGCGCTCGCGACGTCGGCATCAACATGATCCGTGCGGGCACGGTCGGCGTACATCCCGCATTCGTCGAGATGGTCCGCGAGCTCATCGTCGAGCGCCTGACGCACAATCCAGAGCGCCGCGCGGTCGGCGCACTCGGGCCCTGCCCCGATGTTTGCGCAGCCGATTGCTGCCTATCGGGGCGCCCGGGGCCCGCGAAACCCGCGCTCTGCGGCGTCGACAGCCCCGATCCCCGTCCATGAAGACGCGCGGCACGTACGACGTCGTCGTCATCGGCGCGGGTCTCGCGGGTCTCCACTCGGCGCTCTTGCTCGAGGAACGCGGTCTCGACGTTCTCGTTCTCGAAGCGCAGGCGCGCACCGGCGGCCGCATTCATTCGATGCGCCAGCTCGGCAGCAACGCCGAGGCCGGGGGGACCTACATCGGCGCGGGCTACGACCGAATCATGAGTACGGCCGCGCGGTTCGGCATCCGCCTCATCGATGTCACGCCGATTCTCGAGTTCTTTCGCGAGCAGGACCTCGTGCTCGGCGCGACGACCATCCGCCAAGCCGAATGGCCTACGCATCCCGCGAACCCGTTCCCGGAACGCGACCGCCATTTGCTGCCGTGGAGCTACCACCGCGTCCTCACGATGCGCGAGAATCCCCTCGCCTCGCCGCAAGACTGGCTCGCCCCGGAGCACGCAAGCCTCGACGTCTCCATGCACGATTGGATGCGCCAGCTCGGTTTGAGCGACGCCGCGATCAAGATCGGCTACGGCATCAACCCGAGCTTCGGCGAGGACGCGCACGACGTCTCAGCGCTGTTGCTGCTCTTTCGCGGCGCATTCTCGAAGGCGCAGCGCGGGCGCGCGACGGACGTCAGCCTCGGATACACCGTCGAGAACGGCGTGCAACGCATCCCCGAAGCCATGGCCGCGGCGTTGCGACGCGAAGTGGCGCTCGCCTGCCCGGCGGTCGCGATCAGCGAGGCTCGCGATACTGTGCGCGTCGATTGCGCGGACGGCAGCCACGTGACCGCGAAGCGCGTGATCGCGTCGATCCCATTCGGCGTGCTGCGCACGCTCAGGCTCGACCCGCCGCTCGCGGGCGTGCAAGCCGAAGCCGTCGCCGAGCTCGGCTCGCAGCCGATCACGCAGGTGTATCTCGGCGTTCGCCGGCCGTTTTGGGAGGACGACGGCTATGCGGCAAGCCTCTTCACGGACTCGCTACCGGGGATGGTCGCAGCAGCGCGCAGCGCCAGCGACCCCGCGACCGTGACCCATTTGACGGCTTGGATCATGGGCCGGCACGCGCGCGCGCTCGACGGACTCGCCGTGGCGGAGGCCGGGCGCCGGGTGATCGCCGCGATCGAGGACCTCCGCCCCGCGGCGCGCGGGCAGCTCGAGCTCTTAGGTGCACAGTCTTGGGGAGGCGATCCCTATGCCGCCGGCGCCTGGGCGTACTTCCGGCCGGGCCAGGTTCGGCGGTTCGCAGCCCAGATGGGCGCGCCGCGCGGCCGGCTGCATTTCTGCGGGGAGCACCTGGGCCGCGCCACCCGAGGAATGGAAGCGGCGCTCGAGACTGCGGAACGGGCTACGGGTGAGGTCCTCGAGCATATGTGAGCCCACTCTTATGCGGTTTGGCTATACCGGCATAAGAACTTAACCGTTCACGCGCGTCCCAGGCGGGCTTACCGTAGCCCCTCTAGAACAAAGCCTGAGCCAGCCCATGAGTGCAGTCGCGGATGTGGTCTACACGTCGAGTGTAGATCAGCTGATTAGCTCGATCGCCTACGACGAGGAAGCGACGCGTGCCCATGCGATCGAGCACTGCAACCGCACCTTCGAGTCGCTCGCGCCCGATCAGCGCGTCGAATGGGCCTTCGAGAATCTGCCGGGCAATCATGTCCTGAGCTCGAGCTTCGGCGCGCAAGCCGCCGTGTCGCTGCACCTGATTACGCGCGTCCGTCCCGATATTCCCGTCATTCTCGTCGATACTGGGTATCTCTTTCCCGAGACCTATCGGTTCATCGACGAGCTCACCGAGCGGTTGCGGCTGAATCTCAAGATCTACCGCGCGGAGACTTCGCCCGCTTGGCAGGAGGCGCGTTACGGCCAGCGCTGGAGCCAGGGTGTGGAGGGCTTGCGCGCCTACAACGAGGAGAACAAGGTCGAGCCGATGCGGCGCGCGTTGCGCGAGCTCGAGGCGAGTACCTGGTTCGCGGGCTTGCGCCGCAGACAGAGCGAGTCGCGCGCGAAGATCCAGTATCTAGAATGGTCCGGCGGCCGCTGGAAAGTGCATCCGATCGCCGATTGGAACGATCGCGACGTGCACACGTATTTGAGGAAGCACGGCCTGCCCTATCACCCGCTCTGGGAGAAAGGTTACCTCTCGATCGGCGACCATCACAGCACGCGGCCGATACACGAAGTCAGCACCGTCGAGCAGACCCGCTTCTTCGGGCTCAACCGCGAGTGCGGCATTCACGAGATCAATCTCGCCGATTTGTAGGCGCGACTGTACCGCTACGACGCGGCCGCCGCCGGCTCCTGCTCGCAACCGCCGCGCACCGGTAGAGCGATATCCTTGAGCGCCTCATCGACCTGCTCTTGAGCCGCAAAGCCCGCGACATCGCGGATCGTGCGCGGCGAATAGTGCGGGGCGAGCAAGTGAATGAAATCGACCATGTACCCGCGCAGCACCATGTCCCGCGGGAAGCCGATCCACGTCGTCACTTCGGGGAAGAGCCCGCGCGCGTCGAGCGCCACGAGATCGTCGCGATCCTGGCACTCGAACGCCATCGCGGCGATGACGCCGACCCCCATGCCCATGCGCACGTAGGTCTTGATGATGTCCGCGTCGCGCGCCGTGAATACGACGCGCGGCTCGAGCCCTTGGTCGTGAAACGCGCGTTTGAACGAGGATTCCCCGGTCAAGCTGAATACATACGTGACGAGCGGGTAGCCCGCGAGCGTTTTGAGATCGAGCGGCGTTTTCTGTCGCGCGAGCGGATGTTGTTTCGGAATCAGCGCAATTCTGTGCCAGCGATAGACGGGCAGCAATGTCAGGTGCGAAAAGAGATGTCGTGACCCGGTCGCAATCGCGAAATCGACCTTGTTAGTGCTGATGAGCTCCGCGATCTGCTCGGAAGTGCCCTGGTGGAGCGCGAGATCCACCTTGGGATAACGCTGCCGAAACTCGCGGATGACTTCGGGAAGCACGTAACGCGCCTGAGTGTGCGTCGTCGCGATCGACAGCGTGCCCTCCTGCTCTGCCGTGAGATCGCTCGCGAGGCTCGTGATGTTCTCTACCTCGCGCAGGATCTTCCGCGCCCGGGCAATCACGTCGCGACCCGCAGGCGTGATCGCCGCGAGGCTCTTGCCCTTGCGCGTGAAGAGTTGCACCCCGAGCTCGGCCTCGAGCTGCTTGAGCTGCTTGCTGATCCCGGGCTGGCTCGTGAAGAGTCTATCGGCCGCCGACGTGATGTTGAGGCCGCTATCGACGATGCCGACGAGGTATTTGAGTTGTTTGAGGGTCACTGGCGCGATATACCCATTCGTGCCGGTCAGAATAGCCCATATTATTTCATTTCGGAATAAGGGCAGAAATACATTATCTTGTAGGCGTTTGCGCGTGCGGAGTATCGTGCCCTTCCCGCAAAGCCCAAGCTTCGGACCATGCAGCACCTGCCCTTGTTCGCCGACCTCATGCGCCGACCCTGCCTCGTGGTCGGCGGCGGGAGCGTCGCGGAAAGACGCGTCCGGCAGCTGCTAGCCGCCGGCGCCGAAGTCACGGTCATCGCGCCGGAGCCGAACGCGCCGCTCGCGAAGCTCGCAGCCGCAGGCGAGGTCCGCCTGGCCGCGACGCGTTTCGCCCCCGGAAGCAACCTCGAGCCATACTGGCTCGTGGTAGCGGCAACCGACGATCCGGCGACCAATGCCGAGGTCGCGGCAGCCGCAGAAGCCGCGAAGCGCTTCTGCAACGTCGTCGACGACCCCGCGCGCTCCTCGTTCATCATGCCCGCGATCATTGACCGCGATCCCGTGACGATCGCAGTCGCGAGCGCCGGTCACTCGCCCGTGCTGGCACGTTGGCTCAAAGGGCTCATCGAGGCGATCGTGCCCGCGCGCGTCGGCGCGCTGGCGCTCCTCGCCGGACGTTTTCGCGAGCAGGTGCGCGATGCGATTCCCAATCTCGATGAGCGCCGGCGTTTTTGGGAGCAGGCGCTCATGGGTGACACGGCCGAGCACGCGCTCGCGGGACGCGATGCAGAGAGCGAATGGGCGCTCGAGGCAGCGCTCGAGCGCTGGCGCAGCGCGAGCGCCGAGCCACGTGGCGGCGAGGCCTATCTCGTCGGCGCCGGCCCCGGCAGCCCCGATCTCATTACGCTGCGCGGCCGCCAGTTGCTCGCCCAGGCCGAGGTCGTGCTCTACGACCGCCTCGTCAATCCGGCGATTCTCGAGTTTGCGCGCCGCGACGCAGACCTGATATGCGTCGGTAAGCAGGCGCGCCGGCCGTCGATCACGCAAACGCAGCTCAATCGCTTGCTCGTGCAGCTCGTCAAATCCGGCAAGCGCGTCTGCCGCTTGAAAGGCGGCGATCCCATGGTCTTCGGTCGCGTCGGCGAAGAGCTCGAAGCGCTGACGAGGGCCGGGCTGCCGTTCCAGATCGTACCCGGTGTCTCGGCCGTCGAGGGCTGCGCCGCGTTTGCGGGAATTCCGTTGACGCTGCGCGGCGTCGCCGAGGCCGTTCTCATCACGACCGGCCACACGCAAGACCATTCCTCGCCGGACCTCGCCGCGTACCGGCCGGGCCAGACGCTCGCGCTATATATGGGCGTGGCACATTTCGGCGCGATCGCCGATGAGCTCATCGCGAACGGCCACGATCCGGCGACGCCCGTCGCGATCATCGAGAACGGCACGCTGGATCAGCAGCGGGTCATACGTGCCGCGCTCGTTGATCTTGCGCGCTTGAGCGCCGAGCACGGCGTCAAATCCCCCGCTCTCTTGCTCGTCGGCGAGACCGTGCGCTGTGCGGAGCGCTACCGTTGGTTCGATCGCGGCGCGCTCGTCGTCGCGCCCGAGCCGGCCTCAGCAAAGGACGCGCAAGCCGCGAACTTATGATCTACGACAGCATTCTCGACACGATCGGCAATACGCCGGTCGTTAAGCTCCACCGCATCCCGCCCAAGCACGTGACGATCTACGTGAAGGTCGAGGCGTTCAACCCGATGGCCTCGGTCAAGGATCGCTTGGCGCTCGCGATCATCAACGATGCCGAGGAGCGCGGCACGATCGAGCCGGGACAAACCGTCGTCGAAGCGACGTCGGGCAATACCGGGATCGCGCTCGCGATGGTCTGCGCGGCCAGAGGCTACCCGTTCGTCGCCACGATGGTGGAAACCTTCTCGATCGAGCGCCGCAAGATCATGCGGGCGCTCGGGGCGAAGGTCATTCTGACACCGGCTGCCGAGCGCGGCAGCGGCATGGTCAGACGCGCGGAGGAGCTCGCGCGCGAGCACGGCTGGTTCCTCGCGCGGCAGTTCCAGAACCCCGCGAACCCGGCGTTCCATCGCCAAACCACGGGGCCCGAGATTCTCCGCGACTTTGCGGGCCGCAGGCTCGACTATTGGGTCACGGGCTGGGGCACGGGTGGGACCCTGACCGGGGCCGGCGAGATGCTCAAGCTCGCGCGGCCCGGAGTGCGCATCGTCGCGACGGAGCCCGCGGGCGCATCGCTCTTAGGCGGCAAGGAATGGAAGCCGCACAAGATCCAAGGTTGGACGCCCGACTTCGTGCCCGACGTGCTGAATCCCCAGGTCTTCGACGAGCTCGTGCCCGTCGCCGACGAGGACGGCAAAGCGATGGCGCGCCGCCTCGCGCGCGAGGAAGGGATTTTCGTCGGCATCTCCTCGGGCGCGACGCTCGCGGCCGCCATGCAAGTCGCCGAGCGCGCGCCGCAGGGCTCGGTGCTGCTCGTGATGCTGCCCGATACGGGCGAACGCTATCTCGGCACGTATCTCTTCGACGACGTCATCGACGGATCCGACGACGAGTGGCTGCGGACCCTGGGCTGAGCTTCGCGACGGATCGCGGCTGAAGCCGCTCCCACTACTCGCGGAGTCTCAAGCTCCCTTGGTCCGCCAGCTCGCCGCGTAATTCTCGCGCGCCTCGCGCGCATAGGGCGTCGGTGCGACGAGAACCCGAATCTCGGCCTGCTTGTGCGGCTCGGTCGACGTCTTGCCCGTCGTTTCCGGCTCGCCCCAAATCAGCGTGAGCTGATCGCCGACTTTTACATCGGCATCGACGACGCCGAGCGAAAGCATGCAGCGCTCGTTGAACGAATAGCCGTTGAACATCGACATGCCGACCCTCTTGCCTTTGCGCATGAGCATGTCGGCGTTCGTCGAAGCGTAATTGGGCTGCGGGAGGTCGATCCACTTGTACGGCGTGCCTTCCTCGAACGCGGACGCTACGACTTTGAGCAGGTCGTCGCGGTTCCACTCGAGCGTGACCTTGTGCCGGTGCTTCTGGTCCTTCATCTTCGTGAGCGCGTCCTTGCCGATGAAGTCGGTCTTCCAGCCGATGTAGAAGCCGTAGCCGAGCTCGAACGGATTGACGTAATAGTCCTCGATATTGTCGGTCGCGAGGCTACCGCCGATCGAGCCGACCGCCTCGTAGCTGTCCGCGCCGAGCCAGTCGCGGTAATCCTGCAGCATGCCGCCGCCGGTGTAGATTCCAGGCAACGGCGAGGGGATCCAGCCCGACTCGAGCGTGTTCGTCGAATAAGCCCGGCTGCCGACGAGCCGCAAGTCGACGCCGATGTCGCGCGCTGCCTCGAGAATCGTGGATTGGATGTAGTGCTTGTCCGCGTAGGGCCCCCAGATTTCGAGGCCGGGTGCGCCGGCCATGCCGTGGCGGAGCGCCGGAACGCGGCGCGAGCCGACCTTGATGCGGTCGACATGGAAGAACTTGACGTCCGGCACGGGGCCGCCGTTGACCTTCTCGAAGATCTTGTTGCTATCCGGCCCCTGGATCTGGAATCGGTAGTGCGTGCGGAAGATCGCTTTACCGTCGGGGCGGCTATCGGAGCGCGGATCGTGCGTGAGCCGAACTCTGTATTTGCCGACCGCTTGCTGGAACTTCACCCAATTGGCCGTCGGCGCCCGGCCCACGAGCACGAACTTATCGTCGCGCTCGCGAAAGATGATCATGTCGCCGATGACATGTCCCGCGGGCGTCACGGGCACGAAATGCTTGGCGCGATTCAGATCGAAGTTCGCGAAGCTGTTGATGCCGACGTACTCGAGAAACGCGGCGGAGTCCGGCCCTTCGACGACGAGCTCGTCCATGTGATGGGTTTGGTCGAAGAGCACCGCCGACTTGCGCCACGCCACTTGCTCGCTGCGCCAGTTCGAGAACTCGGCCGCGACGACGGGGTAGACATAGATACCGATCTTCGAGTTACGCAAGAGCTTGACGGCGCCGCCGTGCGCCTTGAGCAAGGAGCTCAAATTGTTCTCAGCCATTCTTCCTCCGGGAAGAGCAAAGGTGCGAATGATCGCACATCGACGAGACGCGGCGCACCTCGCAGGGTTCGCGATACGGTGTCCGATACGGTTGCGCGGCAGGAACTTTCTATCCCATAATCCGGCGCGCCGAGACGGACAACGAAAAACAGGCTGCGCACGAGGCCACTCTTGGAAGAAGCGCGATACAAGGCCTTCATCAGCTACAGCCACACCGACGACAAATGGGCGCGCTGGCTGCACCGTTCACTCGAAAGCTACAAGCCACCGAAGTACCTCGTCGGCCAGCGCACGCGGTACGGTGTGGTCCCCGGCCGGCTCGCGCCGATATTCCGCGATCGCGAAGAGTTACCGAGCGCGAACGATCTCGGCGCGGTGATCAGCGAAGCGCTCGCTCAATCCGCGTGCCAGCTCGTCGTTTGCTCGCCGGCCGCGGCACGCTCGAAGTGGGTCAACGAAGAAATCGTCGCGTTCAAACGTCTCGGACGCGAGGATCGGATCTTCTGCCTGATCGTCGCCGGCGAGCCGAACGCGACGGATCTCCCGGGCCGCGCGGACGAGGAGTGCTTCCCGCCGGCCTTGCGCTACAAGCTCGCGGCCGACGGCAACCTTGGCGCCGTGCGCACCGAGCCGATCGCTGCCGACGCACGCGACGCCAAGGACGGCCCGGCGAACGCCACGATCAAGCTCATCGCCGGCATGCTCGGCGTCGGCTTCGACGACTTGAGGCAGCGCGAGCTCCATCGCCGCAACCGGCGCATGATGGCGATCGCCGCGGTCTCGATGGCCGGGATGGTCGTGACAACGGGATTGTCGATCGCGGCACTGCTCGCGCGCTCGGAAGCCGTCGAGCAGCGTGCGCGCGCCCAAACCGAGGCCGAGACCTCACGGCAAGTGACGAGCTTTCTCGTCGAGCTCTTCGAAGTCTCAGATCCGAGCGAGGCACTCGGCAACACGATCACGGCGCGCGAGATCCTAGATAGCGGCGCCCGGCGCATCGAGTTCGAGCTCCAGGATCAGCCCGCGATTCGGGCAACACTCATGGACACGATGGGCACGGTCTATAAGAGCCTCGGTCTCTACGACGACGCGCGAACCTTGCTCGAACGCGGTTTGGCGACTCGTAGGACGCTTTTCGGCGATCGCAACCTCGAAGTGGCGCGCAGCGAGGCGAACATCGGCCAGGTATTGGGCCTGCAAGCCGAATTCGCGACGGCAACCCAAATGTACGAAAAGGCCATTCAGACGCAGCGCGAGGCCACCGAGCTGAATCCTGCAGAGCTTGCGCAAAGCCTTCTCGGACTCGCACACGTGCGCTCACTCGAGGGCATGTTCGAGGAAGCCGAGCGGCTTCTGCGCGAAGCCATCGAGCTCCAACGGCCAACCGCCGACACGACAAGCCTCGACTTGGCGAGGAGCCTGGACCAACTCGGGCTGGCGCTCGCGAGCCAAGCGCGCTACGAGGAAGCCGAGCCCCTGCTACGGGAAGCGCTCGCGATGCGCCGCACGCTGATCCCGAGCGGGGTCCATCCGGACATCACCGACAGCCTCAACAATCTCGCGGTGTTTCTATACGAAGCCGGTGAATACGCGGAGAGCGAAAAGCTGTTCCGCGAGTCGCTCGACATCATCCGGCGATTGCTCGGCGAGAACCATCCAAACGTAGCCGTCGCATACAACAATCTCGCCTTCGTGCTCCACGACGCGAAGAACTTCGCGGCCGCGGAAGAGCACTACCAGCGCGCGCTCGACATACGCATTGCCGCACTCGGCGCACAGCACCCGCAGACCGCGCAGTCGCTCAATAACTTAGCCTTCGTGTACTACGACCAAGGGAAGGTCGAGCGCGCGTTGGAACTCTCACGCCAAGCGCTCGCGATCTATCGCAGCGCGTATGGCGGCGACCACCCCGAGGTCGCCTACGGCCTACAGAACCTCGCAGGCTGGCTCGTAGAGCAGGGCGATTACGAGGAGGCGCGGCCGATGCTCGAGGAGGCGCTCGCGATGAATCAGCGGTTGCTGCCGAGCGGTCATCCCGATATCGCTATCACGCAATCCGGCATCGCCGTTCTGTTGCTCAAGACCGGCCAACCGGACGACGCGCTCGCCATCGCAGCCGCTGCCCGCGAGTCGCTCGCGGCCGCCTTTGGGGCCGAGCATTGGCGCGCGGCGTGGGCGGAGGCGCTCGAAGGCGCGTCGCTATCGGCCCTGAGGCGTTTTGACGAGGCCGAGCCACTGTTGACTCACGCCTATGGGGTCCTGAGCCTCGGAACCGGCGCCCGCGTTTCGCAAATCGAAGCGGCCTCGCAATATCTCGTAGACCTCTACACGGCGTGGGGCCGTCCCGAGGATGCGGCCCGTTATCGCGATCTGCGCACCGCAGCAACCGATACACGTTAGCGCGCGTGCGCGCGCCGAGGTCGAGAAACCGACCTGCTTGCGGTCGCGAACCGACGTTTGACAATAATCGACGCGCGCATCGCGGTGTTAGTCGTGCGCAAGTTTGTGATAACGTCGAACCGTACTCCCGCAGTTCCGTGCATCCAACAACGAATGTTTCATCGCGCGGCAAACTGCTCGTTTAGATTCCCCCAGAAAATAAAAAGGAGAACGAAGTGTTTACGTCACTGAAAAGAGTACCGGCAGCCGTCTTGCTGTCCGGGCTGACCGCGATTGGGGTCGCCGGCCCGGCCGTAGGACAGACGGTTACTTTCAATTTCGACACTGCTCCCGAATCCGCGGGCCCCCCCGGACAACCCGATGGCTACAATCCCGTCTTCGTCGATGAGCAAACTCAGTTCACGCTGTCGCACACGTCGGAGGGCTTCGACATCGCGCAGTGGACGAACGACAACCGTGCGGTGCCATACGTCTCAGCCCCCGGAAGCATGCGCCTGTCCTATGCGAGCACGGGTGATGCGGCCGTCACCGCAACCGTCCACTTCTCTCGACCGGTGAGCTACGTCTCGCTCCAAGTGAATGCGTCCGGCGTCGGTTCGACGATCACTCCGATTTTCCTACCCGGCCAAGGCGGTGCGGACCCGATCGATGTATACACCGACGGCCAGTACACGCAGTTTTCAGTGCCCGACGACGCTCTCTACTGTGGGCTGACTATGTATTCGCCGACGGTCAACAGCTTCTATTGGGACGATCTCCTGGTCGTCGTCGCCGACACCGACGCCACCTGCGACGACGTAGTCGAGGGACCGCCGGATCCGACCTTGACGACCTTGCGGAACGAGCCGACCGGCGAAGGCGAGCGCACGTTCATCAATCAAAACTCGGTCATCATGGCAGCGACGAACATCACCGTGCCCGGCGTCTTCGACCTCGACGTGTGTGTCGGCAAGGATCCGCGGTGGGTGAAGAAGAAGATTGGTAACAAGTTTTTCGACGTCTTCATCCCCAGAATCTTGCTGCCGAGAGAGCTCGCCGGGACGGGCAGCTGCCAGGGGATGCTCGAGCCGGGCTCTTCGGGCCTGCCCCAGTTTGCCGACTGGCGCGCACTATTGTCGGCGGTCGAGGACGTGATTCTGCCGCGCTATATGAGTTACAAGGGCAAGTTCGAAGGTGAAGAAGGCTACTGGCTCCAGGTCACGGCATTTCGAACGACCGCCCAGTTCCAGGGCGTCAACGCCATCGAGACTCCGCCGGCTTTGATCGACTACGCCGATACGCCCCTCGAGCAGAGACCCGGGTGCAACGTAAACATAAACTTTCGCGAGCGGATCCTTGGCAGCCCCGTGCCCGCTTTCGGGGATTACGAGGACCAGAAGGGCTTCATGCTGGACGAGACGGCGCAGTGCAATCAAATGAAAGGCATGGTCCGCCGCTCGTTTCACGCAGGCCCCGTGCGGTATGTGAGCAACGTCGTCACGGAAATCGCGAGTGTCGTTACTCAGCTCGACACCACGAGGTTGAACATCAACGACGCGGAATCCTGCATCAGTGACGGCGACGAAGAGAACCTGAGGTTCCGGCTACGCACTGGCTCAGAAGCGCTGCTCCATCATGACTACGAAACGGCGATAGCAGCGTTCCTCGACGGCGCGCGCGCCGCGCAGGCGGCCGATTTCGCCGCTTGCCCGGTCGAGGCGAACTTCGAGGGCGCGTTAGTGGCCAACTTCGTCCAGGTGGCGTTCACGACCCACGATCGGTTGTTGCATCGCGACGAGTACGACCGGTTCGAGGTGCCGGCGGACCTCAACTTGCCGCTGCTCGTGACCGACGAAATCATTATTCCGTAGTCGGCGTCTTGGCGCCGGGCCGGGCGGCGTGGCGGAGGCCATGCCGCTCGGCCGCGAGCTAGCGTTATGACTCCATCCGCCAGAGCTTGCCCCGATCGAGCGGGCGCCCACGGTGGAGCAGTATCCACTCGGCGTGCTCCTCGAGCGCCGATTGCCCGAGCACGTGCAGTATGCGTCGGCGTTCGGCGTCGCTCGAAGCGGCCTGGAGACGCCGGCGCGCTTTTCTGAAGATGCGGTACATGAACTCGTACTGCTTGATGAGCTCCTTCTCGGCGATCCGGTACGCGTATGACTGGCGCACGCTGAGAAGCAGCAGCAACGAGCCCAACGCCGCGAAGAGGAAGCCGCGCACGCCGTTGGAAGCGACGATCACCGATGCGATGAGGATCGAGGTCACGACCACGCCCGTGAGCCGGCCCAGCCGATCGAGCTGACCGCTCTTCTCGACATACTGTGTCACCGTCCGGCGATAGTATTGGAGCTGCCCGCCGCTCTTCTCATCGCCGATCCACTCATGGATCACGAAAGCGAGCTTTTCGGCATCGAGGTCGGGCGCTACGTCGCAGCCGATTCCTGCGACACGCATGACGTTGCGGATCCAGACGAGATCGACGTCCTGCTTCTGCAGGAAATTGTCGTGCGCGTATTTCGTCGCCAGGTCGCCGGTAACGCCGGCGACCGCCCAGTAGAACTGCACGCGCAGGCCTTCGGCGAGCGCGCGATACTCGAGATACTTCTCCTGCCATTTTTGCCGCGCCGCAAAGTAGTACACGGTGAACGTGGCGACGAAACACAGAAAGAACCCGATCATGAAAGGGCGCCGTGCCTGAACATCGGAGTAGAGAATGAACATCAAGCCCATGACGAACGCGAGCGCGTGAGTGACGCGAAACGCGCGCAGCATGCGGCTCTGGAAATAGATGGCCAGCGAATCTGCGGCGCAGAAGAGCCTATTGATATTGCGCGTCTCGCCGGCGAACGCAATCGGATCTTCGTCGCCGATCAGCGGGTAATACTGCGCGTCGGACCGGCCGCGGTGCACGCGCGCGTCGCGATTGAATTCGCTCGTGCGCTCGAAGATCCGCACATACTTCGGCGGGAGCTCGGTGGTTCTTGGCTCGAGCTCGTCGGTCGTAAGCCATCCGCAGCTGAGCACGCCGAGGCCGGCCAGCGGCGCACCGTCGGGGCGGTCGCGCGAGACGACGACGTGATAGACGAGATCGCTTTGGTCGTCGACGAGCAGGTGCTGAGTTACGGCGCCGAGAGGCCCATAGCCCGCCATGGCGTCGTCGTGATGAAACCTCACGACCTGCGCCGTACCGCCGACCTCGTTCGACGGTTTGCCGTCCCAAAGAGCGAGCAGCAAGTGGCAGTGGGCGCAGAGAAATACGCCGAGCCGAGCGTACTGTCGGTCGCGGTGGTCGCCCGCCTGTCGGAGGTCCTCATCCGTGGCATCTTCGGCGATCGGCAGCTCGTAGACGGCATGCGCGTCGGCGCAGAGGCGCTCGAACTCTTGGCGCGATTCCTCCGTCTCGAAATCGAGGATGTAAAGGTGCTTCGGCATCGGCAGGGGCACGGCGAGCCGCACGCCGTGCGCGAGCGCGACTTCGGCGACGAGCCTGTCCGACCCTTCGGCCAGAGCAGAGAGAATCTGCAGCGGCCGATCGGGAAAGCGCGCGCGCAGCTGCTCGAAGAACGCGCCGAGGAGCTCGCGGATACGGGGTACTTCGGCAGCTACGAGATCGCGATGCCCAGTGACGCTGATAACGAGCGGCACGAGCCCTTCCGCATAAAGCCTCTCGACGCTCGCTGGGCTCATTAGCGTCATGTGTACGGCGGCGGGCGTGGCGGAGAGGGAGGGATTCGAACCCTCGAAGGGCTTTTGGCCCTTACACCCTTAGCAGGGGTGCGCCTTCGACCACTCGGCCACCTCTCCGTGGGTAAACGCATACGGCCCCGCTGAACGCGGTCGAGATTCTAGCGATTGGCTGCGATAATCGCGAACGTCAGGCGGTGCTATGCGGGCGCGTGCCGTTGACGACTTGCGGCTGAGGCAAGTCTGCGCCGGCGCGTTCGCGCTTGATGCGCTCGAATATCTCCTCGCGATGCACCGCGACTTCGCGCGGCGCATTGACGCCCAACCGAACTTGATTCCCCTTTACCCCGAGCACCGTCACGGTGACGTCGTTGCCGATGACCACCGTCTCGCCCACCCTGCGAGTCAAAATCAGCATAGCCAAACTCCTTGTCGGTCTTGTTATCGCCGTTTCCAGGACTTCCGTGGCTAGCCGGCCGCTCTTTTGTGCTTTGCAGTTCTGGCCGGTCTCCCCCATGGCGGGCTCCGGTCGAATCCTCGGGACCCGCGCGGGCAATGGTAATCGATTTTCCCAGGTAGCGGCTTGTTTTCGCGGCGTCGTTTAGAACAGGTCTAGGCTGCCGACGCCGCAGCGATCGCAGGCGCGACGAGCGCGAGCGCCTCGTCGAGCTTCTCCGGCAACGTGCCCCCGCCTTGGGCAAAGTCGGGGCGGCCGCCGCCGCTACCGCCGACGTGCTTGGCGACGAGCTGGATCAGCTGGCCGGCCTTGAGCTTGCCCGTCAAATCCTGCGTGACCCCGGCGACGAGCCTGACCTTGTCGTCCTCGACTCCGCCGAGCACGACGACCCCCGACCCCAGCTTGTCCTTGAACCGATCGGCCACCGCCTTCAGCGCCTCTGCGTCGGTGCCGTCGAGGCGCGCGACGAGGACTTTGATGCCGTTGATCTCGCGCGCGTCGGCGGTGAGATCGCGACCCGCGCCCCCCATTGCGAGCTTGGTCTTGAGACTCTGCACCTCGCGCTCGAGCGAGCGAGCGCGCTCGGCGAGCTGCACGACTTTGGCGTCGACGTCCTCGCGGCTGCCTTTGAGAACGGCGGCGATGCTCTTCAAGGCCGCCTCGCCGGCATTGACCCACTCGAGCGCGCCCCGGCCGGTTACGGCTTCGATGCGGCGTACGCCCGCAGCGATCCCTGTTTCGGCCGTGATTTTGAAGAGCCCGATGTCGCCCGAGCGCGCGACATGCGTGCCGCCGCAGAGCTCCGTCGAGAGGTCGCCGAGCTTGAGCACGCGCACACGGTCGCCGTACTTGTCGCCGAAGAACGCGAGCGCGCCCGCGGCGATCGCCTCGTCATACGGCAAGACGCGGATGTCGGCCGCGCTGTTGCGGCGGATTTCCTCGTTGACGAGCGCCTCGATCGCGACGAGCGCCGGGGCGCTTACGGCTTCATAGTGAGAGAAATCGAACCGCAACCGATCGGGCGCGACCAGCGAGCCCTTTTGCTGAACGTGCTGTCCCAGAACCTTGCGCAGCGCCGCGTGTAAGAGATGCGTGGCCGAGTGGTTGAGCACGATCGCCGAGCGGCGCGTGGCATCGACGTTTGCCGTGAGCTTATCGCCTATCTTGATGCGGCCTTTTTCGAGCTTCCCGATGTGCGAGTGCGCCGCGCCGCGTTTTTGCGTGTCGCTGACGACGAACTGAGCACCCGCGTTCACTAGCTCGCCCGTATCGCCGACCTGTCCGCCGGACTCGGCATAAAAAGGCGTGCGGTCGAGCACGACCTCGCCTTCGTCGCCCGCCTTGAGGTCGTCGACGGCAGCGGCGGCTTTGAGCAGCGTCACGACCCGGCCTGAGTCGCTCACGGCTTCGTAGCCCGAGAAATCCGTCTTGCCCTCGATCTCGACACCTGCGGTGAGATCGACGCCGAACTGGCTCGCGGCCTGCGATTGGCGCCGCTGAACGTCCATGGCTCGCTCGTAGCCTTCGATGTCGACCGTGAGCCCGCGCTCGCGCGCGATGTCGGCCGTGAGATCGGTCGGGAACCCGTACGTGTCGTGCAACTTGAAGACGGTGTTGCCGTCGATGACCTTCGCACCTTTGAGCTTCGCGATCGCGGAGTCGAGAATTTCCATGCCGGTTTCGAGCGTGCGCGCAAACTGCTCGCCCTCCTTTCGCAGCACGTCGCGCACGAATGCCTGCTTCGCGACGAGCTCGGGATAGGCAGCGCCCATCACGTTGGCAAGCGTCGGCACGAGCTCGTTGAAGAACACCGGGCTCACGCCGAACTTGTGCCCGTGCCGCATCGCGCGCCGCGCGATGCGGCGGAGCACGTAGCCGCGGCCTTCGTTCGACGGAACCACGCCGTCGACGACGAGAAAGCTGCACGCGCGAATGTGGTCCGCAATTACGCGCAACGAGGGGCTCTGGAGGTCATCGGTGTCGAGCAAGCGCGCGGCTTCGCGGATGAGGTCGACGAAAAGGTCGATGTCGTAATTGTTGCTGACGCCCTGCATCACGGCAGTCATACGCTCGAGGCCCGCACCGGTATCCACCGACGGCTTCGGCAGCGCCGTGAGCTTGCCGTCGGCCGCGCGATCGAACTGCATGAACACGAGGTTCCAGATCTCGACCCAGCGATCGCCGTCGGCATCGGGCGAGCCCGGCGGCCCGCCCGCAATCTTCGAGCCGTGGTCGTAGAAGATCTCGGTGCACGGGCCGCACGGGCCCGTGTCGCCCATTTGCCAGAAATTGTCGGAGCCGCCGCCGGGTTTGTCGCCGACGCGGACGATTTTGGCGGCGGGTAGGCCGATCATCTTGTGCCAGAGGTCGTAGGCCTCGTCGTCGGTCTTGTACACCGTGACCATGAGGCGCTTCGCGTCGATCGAGAGCGTGCGCGTGACGAGCTCCCAGGCGAAATGGATCGCGTCCTTCTTGAAGTAGTCACCGAAGGAGAAGTTGCCGAGCATCTCGAAGAAGGTGTGGTGGCGTGCCGTGTAGCCCACGTTCTCGAGGTCGTTGTGCTTGCCGCCCGCGCGCACGCAGCGTTGGCTCGACGCCGCGCGCACATAGTTGCGCTTGTCCTTGCCGAGGAAGCAGTCCTTGAACTGCACCATGCCGGCATTCGTGAACAAGAGTGTCGGGTCGTTGCCGGGGACGAGCGACGAGCTCGGCACAACTTTGTGGCCGTGCTTCGCGAAGTAGTCCAAGAAGGCCGCTCGCAGTTGACTACTCGTGAGACTCATCGATAACGCCCGAAAAAACTCGATCGCCGACTTCTGCTGGGATGTGCACGCTAATCGGAATCGTCCTCGCCTGCCAGTGCGCTCTTGATCTGCGCGGCATCGAAGCCGCGATACTGGAGAAAACGCGCTTGGCGCGCGCGCTCCTTATAATCTTGCGGCAGCGTCGGCCCGAACCGTTTCGCGCGCACCGCGCGCGCGAGCGCGTGCCAATCCTGCTCCTCGCACGCGAGCGCGGGTTTGCTCTCATCGACAGCGATGCCGCGCTCCGCGAGCCCCATGCGGATGCGCACGGGCCCCTGACCGCGTGCCACGCGCGAGCGCACGAAGCTCTCGGTGAAACGAGCCTCGGCAAGCGCCCCCGAGGTCGTGAGCTCCGCGAGCGTCGCGTCGATGATGTCGAGTGGGAAGTCGCGCGCACGCAACTTGCGCTCGAGCTCGCGACGCGAGTGCTCGCGCCGCGCGAGAAGATCGAGTGCCAGCCGCGTGCAGGACGCCTTGTCTACGCTCGTCTCAGGCTTGTTTGACGGCCCCGAGCTCATGTTCGTCTTTGACCGTCTCGGCCGCCGCGCCCTTCTTGGGCAACAGCCGCTCGCGAACCTTGGCCTCTATCTCGGCCGCAGTCTCGGGGTGCTGAATGAGGAAGTCGCGCGCATTCTCCTTGCCTTGGCCGATGCGCTCGCCTCCATAGCTGAACCAGGCGCCGGATTTCTCGATGATGTTCTCGCGGACCCCGATATCGATGATCTCGCCTTCGCGTGAAATGCCGTGGCCGTAGAGAATCTCGAAATCCGCCGTCTTGAACGGCGGCGAGACCTTGTTCTTGACGACCTTGACGCGCGTCTCGCTGCCGATGATCTCTTCGCCCTTCTTGATCGAGCCGATGCGCCGAATATCGAGGCGCACCGAGGCGTAGAACTTGAGCGCGTTGCCGCCGGTCGTCGTCTCGGGGTTGCCGAACATGACGCCGATCTTCATGCGAATCTGGTTGATGAAAATCACGAGGCAGTTCGAGCGCTTGATGTTGCCCGTGAGCTTGCGGAGCGCTTGCGACATCAGGCGCGCCTGGAGCCCCATGTGCGAATCGCCCATCTCGCCTTCGATCTCGGCTTTCGGGGTCAGCGCGGCAACGGAATCCACGACCACGACGTCGACGGCCCCGGAGCGGACGAGCATGTCGGTTATCTCGAGCGCCTGCTCGCCCGTATCCGGCTGCGAGATCAGCAAATCATCGACGTTGACGCCGACTTTCTCGGCGTAGACGGGGTCGAGCGCGTGCTCGGCGTCCACGAAAGCGGCCGTGCCGCCCGACTTCTGAATCTCGGCGATGACTTGGAGCGTCAAAGTCGTCTTGCCCGATGACTCGGGCCCGTAGACCTCGACGACGCGGCCGCGCGGCAAGCCGCCGACGCCGAGCGCTATATCGAGCCCGAGCGACCCGGTCGAAACGGCCTCGATGTCGCGCGCCGCGACCGATTCCCCAAGACGCATGACGGAGCCTTTGCCGAACTGCTTCTCTATCTGGCCAAGGGCTGCGGCGAGGGCTTTCTTGCGGTTGTCATCCATAGGTCGGAACTCGAGCTGAAGGTGAAAGAGTGGGTGCGAGTGATTATTCCACAGAATCGAGGGGCCCTGCAGCGGCTTTAGCCGGCGAATCACTACGATATTGTGGGAGTGGCTTTAGCCGCGATTCTTCGGGGCGTCACGATCCCTGCGAAGAGTCGCGGCTGAAGTCGCTCCCACCAGACCTTCGAGCGCATGCGCGACGGCGAACCGGCGCACGGCCTCGCGGTCGCCCGTGAACCGGCGTGCTTCGCTTTCGAGCCCGTCGGGAAACGCCCACGCAAACCAGACCGTGCCGACGGGCTTCGCCGTGCTGCCGCCGTCGGGGCCCGCAACGCCGCTGACGGCGACGGCGACGTCGGCGCCGGCGCGGTCCTTCGCCGCAGCGGCCATCGCGGCAACGACGGGCTCGCTGACCGCGCCGTGCGCCGCAAGCAGCTCTGCCGGCACGCCGAGCTCGCGGATTTTCGCTTCGTCCGCGTACGTGACGTAGCCCGTCGTGAACCAGAGGCTGCTGCCGGGAATGTCGGTCAGCGCCTTCGCGATCCACCCACCGGTGCACGACTCCGCCGTCGCCGCGTGCCAACCGCGCGCACGCAACGCCGCGCCGACGCTTTGGGCGAGTTGCGCAAGCGTCTCGTCGGCAGGCGGCGCGAGGCGTTCAGTGGACATTGCGATAGACCTCGGCGTAGCCGTCGGCCATTCGCGCAATCGAAAACTCGCGCTCGGCGCGGCTGCGACCGGCAGCCCCCAGGCGCTGGCGCAAAGCTACGTCGCCGGCTAGCCGTTCAATGGCGGTGACGAGACCTAAGCCGTCTCCCGCCGCGACGAGCAAGCCTTCTGCACCGTCCTGGATAGCATCGACGATTCCGCCGACGGCCGTCGCAACGATCGGAACGCCTGCGGCCATGGACTCGAGGACCGCTAACCCCAAGCCCTCGCGCGCCGCCGGATGCACGAGCACGTCGAGGCCCGGAAGAAGCGCCGCGAAGTCGTCGCGAAACCCGACGAATCGTACCGAGCGCGATAGGTCGAGCTCCGTGACGAGGCGCTCGAGCGGTGCTCGCAACGGGCCGCGACCGAAACACAACACCTGCACGCGCGCCACGCGGCGCACGAGCTCCGGTAGTGCCCGCAATAAGAGCTCGTGGCCTTTGCGCGGGATCAGCTGCGCGGCAGCACCGACGACGACGGCGCGATCGTCGAGCGCGAATTCGCGCAGCACGCGGCTGCGCGCATTCGGATCGGGTCGAAACTCGCGGGTGTCGACGGCGCTTGCGATCACCGGCACGCGGGCCGCATCGAGGCCGCCTCGCGAGCAAAGCTCATCGCGCACGGCGCGCGAGATCGCGACGATGCGTCGATACGGCCGATACTTGAATCGCGCCCACGCGCGGAGCTCCGGGTTGTCGACGCGCCGGGTCAAAAGTGCCGCGCGGCCATCACGCTCGCAGGCGCGGCCGGCGAAGAAGTCGGCGCCGCGGCGCGAATGCACGTGCACGATGTCCCCATCGAGCTCCGCGAACACGCGGCACAGACGCCGCGTCATCCCGAGATCGAGGTCGCCGTGCATCGGCACTTCATGGACGGTCGCGCGCAGAGCGCGCGCGGCCAGCGCATGCCCGGGCGGACAGACGAGCGCGTTCTCGTGGCCGCGTTGGCTAAGCGCGTCGATGAGGTAGGCGACCTGGCGCGCGCCGCCATAAAGATGCCGTCCGGACTCCACGTGCACGATGCGCATTCGGGAATCATACTAGCTCCCCATGAGCCACACGCCCGTCATGCAGCAGTACCTTGCGATCAAGGCGGAGCACCCGCAGGTGCTCTTGTTCTACCGCATGGGCGATTTCTACGAGCTCTTTTACGACGACGCGCGCCGCGCGGCGAAGCTCATGAACATTTCACTGACGAAGCGCGGCCAATCGGCCGGCGAGCCGATCCCGATGGCCGGAGTCCCGGCGCACGCGGTCGATACCTATCTTGCCCGCCTCGTGCGCCTCGGCGAATCGGTCGCGATCTGCGAGCAGATCGGCGATCCTGCGACGAGCAAAGGTCCCGTCGAGCGCAAAGTCGTCCGCATCGTGACGCCGGGCACATTGACCGACGAGGCGCTGCTCGAGGAGAGAGAGGCGCGCCTGCTCGCCGCCGTCGCACCCGGCGCACCGCTCGGCCTCGCGTGGCTCGATCTCGCCGGCGGGCGCATGGGGCTTACGGAGCTTGCCGACGAGGACGCGCTCGCGGCGGAGCTCGAGCGGCTCTCGCCGGCCGAGCTCTTGGTGCCAGAAGACATGGCGCTGCCGGCGCGGATCGAATCCATGCCCGGTGTAAGGCACCGACCGGTCTGGCATTTCGAAAGCGCGACGGGCAAGCGTCTCTTATGCGCTCAATTCAATACTCGCGATCTCGCGGGCTTCGACGCCGAGGATGCGCCCGTAGGCGTCGGCGCAGCCGGTTGTCTTCTGCAGTACATCAAGGACACGCAGCGCGCGCACGTGCCGCACATCCGCACGTTGACGCGCGAGCGCTCGGCCGATGCCGTCTTCATGGACGCGGTCACGCGCCGCAATCTCGAGATCGAAACGGGCCTGGGCGGCAAGCGCGAGCTCACGCTCGCAGGTCTCATGGACCGCTGCACGACGCCGATGGGGAGCCGCTTGCTCAGAAGCTGGCTCAATCGGCCGATTCGGAATCGCGCGATCTTGCTTCTGCGCCAGCAAAGCATCGCGCTGCTCGAGGAGCGCGGCGCCGCACCCGCGCTCCAGGCGCTGCTTACGGATTCGGGAGACCTCGAGCGCATTCTCGCGCGCGTGGCGCTCAAGAGCGCGCGGCCGCGCGACCTCGCGCAGCTGCGCGCTGCGCTCGCGAAGCTTCCCGAGGTCAAGCAAGCGCTCGGCGCGCTCGCGCCGGGTCGTCTGGCCGAGCTCGATGCGGCGTGCGGCGAGCATTTGGCCGAGCACGCGCTGCTCGCGGCTGCGCTCATCGAGGCCCCACCCATCTTGTTGCGCGAAGGCGGCGTCATCGCGGCCGGCTACGATGCCGAGCTCGATGAGCTGCGCGCGACGAGTACCTCCGCGGATCAGTTCTTGGATCGCCTCGAGACCGACGAGAAACGCCGCACGGGCCTTGCGAACCTCAAAGTGGGCTACAACAAGGTGCATGGTTTCTACATCGAGATCAGCAAGGCGCAGGCGAAGGCTGCGCCCGCCGAATACATTCGCCGGCAGACGCTCAAGGGCGCCGAGCGCTTCGTCACGGCCGAGCTCAAAGCGTTCGAGGACAAGATTCTCGGTGCGCGCGAGCGCGCGCTGGCGCGTGAACGGCGGCTCTACGACGAACTGCTCGACAAGCTCTGTGCGGGGCTCTCGAGCTTGCAACAGACGGTCGCGGCGCTCGCCGAGCTCGATGTGCTGCTGAACCTCGCCGAGCGCGCGGCGACGTTGAATCTTACTCGGCCTGAGCTCACGGAGAGGCCGGAGATCCGGTACCGAGGCGGCCGGCATCTGGGTGTGGAGCACGCCAACGAGGCACCGTTCGTGCCGAACGACCTCGAGCTCGACGGCGACCGCCGCATGCTCATCATCACGGGCCCCAACATGGGCGGCAAGTCGACCTACATGCGGCAGACGGCGCTCATTGTCGTGCTCGCGCACATCGGCAGCTTCGTGCCCGCGGAGACTGCCACGATCGGCCCGATCGATCGAATCTTCACACGCATCGGCGCTGCCGATGACCTTACCGGGGGCCGGTCCACATTCATGGTGGAGATGACCGAGACCGCGAACGTGCTCAACAACGCAACCGAGGCGAGCCTCGTGCTCATGGACGAGATCGGCCGCGGCACGAGCACGTTCGACGGCTTGTCGCTCGCCTGGGCAGCTGCGCGGCAGCTCGCGCACTCCATTCGCGCCTTCACGCTGTTTGCAACGCACTACTTCGAGCTCACGAGCCTGCCCGACGGGCTGCCGTCGTGCGCTAACGTGCATCTCGATGCGACCGAGCACGGCCGCGAGCTCATATTCCTGCACAGCGTTCGCCCCGGTCCCGCGAACCAGAGCTATGGCTTGCACGTCGCCGAGCTCGCGGGCGTGCCGCGCACCGTCGTCGACGACGCGCGCACATACCTTCGCGCGCTCGAGCGTCAGCAGCGCGCGTCGACACCCCCGAGCCCGCAGCAACAACTGCATTTCGAGCCCGAGGACCGTGCACTCGCGAAGCTCAGGGAGCGGCTCGCGACGGTCGACGTCGATGCCCTGTCGCCGCGCGAGGCGCTCGAGCTTCTCTACGAGCTCGCGCGCGAGGCGCGCGGCCCGTAGGCGCGCACCGCGTCCCGACCGCTATACTGCGCCACGCTATGCGGCTCTTCGCCGAGATCAAGAGGCGGAAAGTGTTCCAGGTGGCGGCGGCCTATGCCGTCGTCGCGTGGCTGCTCGTCCAAGTCGTGGTTGCGATCGAGGCGCCGCTCGAGCTCCCGGGTTGGTTCGACACGGCAACGATCGTGCTGGTCACGCTCGGCTTCCCGCTGGCGCTGGTTCTGAGCTGGTTTTTCGACTGGACGCCGCATGGCGTTGTCCGCGATAAAGGCTCCGGTGCCGCGCCTCTGGAGCCGGCGGCGCCGACCGACGGCGGCCGAGTGGCGAGCAAAGCGCTTACCGCCGCGCCGACGTCGCTCGCGGAGCTCTTGGCCGCCGGCCCGTTGTCGACTTCGAGAGTGCTGTCGTTGGCCGTGCGGATCGCGGAAGCGCTCGCCGGCGCGCATGCCAACGGCCTCGTGCACCGCGCATTGCACCCGGCAAACATCGTGATTTCCGCCGACGGCGCGGTCGAGCTTGCGAGCTTCGGTCGAGCTCAGGCGACGGACGCGGCGGACAGCGCCTATGTCTCGCCGGAGCAAGCGCGCGGGGAAACGGCCGACTTTCGCTCCGACCAGTTCTCCTTCGGCGCCGTGCTCTATGAAATGGCCACGGGCCGGCGGGCGTTCGGCAAGGTCGCCGAAGCCGACACGCTCGCAGCCGTGATCCACAACGACCCGGAACCCGCAAGCCGGCTCAATCCAGACATTCCGCTGCCGTTGCAATGGGCGATCGAGCGCTGCCTCGCCAAGCAACCGAGCGAGCGCTACGCGAGCACGCGGGAGCTCCGCGACGATCTCGCCTCGATCGCCGAAAGGATCAAGGCCGCGACCGCGGCCAAGCCCCTGGCGCACAACCTGCCGGCGCAGCGTACAGCGCTGATCGGGCGCGAGCACGAGCTCGACGCGATCGGGCGGCTCGTGCGCGACGAGCGCATGCGGCTCGTCACGCTGACCGGCGCCGGCGGTATCGGCAAAACCCGCCTGCTCATCGAGCTCGGCCGTTCGCTCTTAGACGCCTTCGGCGGCCGAGTGCTCTTCACGCCGCTCGATCAGATCCACGACGGCGACCTCGTGACTTCGGAGATCGCCAAAACACTACGAGTTCCACAAATGCCCGAGCGTCCGGACGTAGCAACGCTCCAGGGCCACCTGCGCGAGCACGTCGTCGCCCCGACGCTGCTCTTGATCGACAACTTCGAGCACGTCCTCGCGGCCGCGCCGAGGTTGACAGAACTGCTCGCGGCGACGGAGCTCCTCAAGATAGTCGTGACGAGCCGGACGGCGCTGCGTGTCTATGGGGAACACGAATTCCGCGTCACGCCCTTGACGATTCCCGACCGGGGCTCTGACCCGGCGCAGCTCGCCGACTCCCCGGCCATCAAACTGTTTCTCGACCGTGCGACGTCGCTGCCCCGGAATCTCGATCCGGACGCGCTCGCGAACGTCGCCGAGATCTGCAAACGCCTCGATGGGCTGCCGCTCGCAATCGAGCTCGCAGCCGCGCGCACGAAAGTCCTGCCGCTCGCGGCTCTGCTCAAACGCGTCGACGACCCGTTGCAGCTTTTGGCCAGCGGGCCGCGCGATTCGCCGGCGCGCCAACAAACGCTGCGCGCAACGCTCGACTGGAGCTTCAACCTGCTCGATGAGAATCACAAGAGACTCTTCATGCGGCTGGGGGTATTCGTAGGCGGCGCGACGCTCGAGGCTATCGAGGCCGTTTGCAACGTCGACGAGGACCTCGGTATCGATCTGCTCGATGGCGTCGCAGCGCTCGTCGACAGCAGCCTGTTGCAGCAAATGGACGCCGAGGGAGCGGAGCCGCGCTTCGCGATGCTCGAGACCATGCGCGAGTACGCCGCGGGACGTCTCGCCGAAACGGGCCAGGAAGCCCGCACGCGCCGTGCGCATGCCGCATATCTTCTCGTCTTTGCCGGAGAGTCTTCGTACATGACGACGGTCCCGCAACTCGAAGCGCTCGACGAAAGACTAGATCGCGAGCTCGGCAACGTACGGGCGGCGTTGGACTGGCTCCACCAGACCCGCAACATCGAGTGGGGCTTGCAGCTCTGCAACGCCCTCGGAATCTACTGGCTGCGCCGGGGCTACGCCTCGGAGGGCTTCGAGCGGATCGTGGAATTCCTCGAGATGAGCGATGCCGAGACGGAGCTGCGCGTCTGGTCGCTGTGCTGGGCCGGCGACTTCGCGGAGAACTCCAACCGGCGCGAGGACTCCGACCGCTACCACCGCGCAGGTGTTGTGCTCGCAAAGGAGCTCGGCGTCCTTCCGGCCGTGCTACGCGGTATCAACGCCCTTGCGGTGCAGGCGCAGCAGGAAGGCGACTTCGCCGGCGCGCGCGAATACTACGAGGAAGCGATCCGAATCGCGCGCGCC
>DATBLZ010000071.1:0-2643 GCA_036555065.1 Gammaproteobacteria bacterium | reverse complement strand
GCAGCGCATCGACAAGGCGAATGCCGGCGATTTCGACATCGTCATTTTCGGCTGGGGCCCGGATTTCAACGACCCGATGACGTTCGGCGACATGTTCGCGTCATGGAATCTCAACAATCACGGCCGCTACAGCAACCCAGAAGTCGATAGGAACGTGCGTATAGCACAGCGATCGGCCGACCAGCAGACGCGCATGGCCGCCTTCGGCGAGATCCAGCGGATCCTCATCGAGGATGCGGCGATCGTCCTCTGCTACGACCGCAGCGTCATGTATGTCCAGGATCCGCACCTCAAGGGCGTCGTCCGCCCGGCCGTGGGTCCCGAGCCCGACTACACGCACGCGTATGTCGTCGAGAATCCATAAAGCGCCGGCTGCGTGCTCGCTTACTTAGGCAAACGGCTCGCGCAAGGCGTCATCACCGTCTGGTTCATCGCTACTGCGACGTTCATCGCGATGCACGCCGTGCCCGGCGATCCGCTGAGCGGCGAGCGCCTGGCGAACGAGCGCATCCGCGCTAATCTCGAGGCCCGCTACGGCCTCGACAAGCCGCTGCTCGAGCAATACGTCATTTATATGGGCGGCATGTTGCGCGGCGATTTCGGCGTGTCGTTTGCGCAGGAGAATCGACGCGTCAACGACATTATTCGCGAGCACTTTCCGGTGTCGGCGACGCTCGGCGTGCTGGCGCTCGCATTCGCCGCGTTCGGCGGAATCTTATGGGGCGCGCTCACCGCGACATATCGGAACCGCCTCCCGGACGTCGTCATCATGTTTCTCGTCATTCTCGGCATCTCGGTGCCGAGCTTCGTCGTTGCTGCCCTGAGCCAACTTGCGCTCGTGCGCTTGAATTCGTCGCTCGGTTTCTCGCTGTTGCCGGTCGCCGGATGGGGGACGATTTGGCACATGCTCATGCCTTCGATCGTGCTCGGCTTGAGCACGATGGCGTACCTCACGCGCCTCATGCGATCATCGATGCTCGAGATCGCGGGCGCGGACTTCATTCGAACGGCGCGCGCGAAAGGCTTACCGCCGGCACGCATCTTCCTGAAGCACGAGCTGCGTAACGCCGTTCTTCCGGTCGTGACCGTGCTCGGGCCGGCGATAGCCACGATCACGACGGGCGGTTTCGTCGTCGAGCTCGTCTTCGCGATACCGGGCCTCGGCCGATACTTCGTTCAGGCCGTTCAGCAACTCGATTACACGGTAATCATGGGTACGACTGTGTTCTATGGGGCGTTTCTCGTGCTCATGGTGCTGATCGTCGACGTCGTTTACGTGCTGATCGACCCGCGAGTGAGGCTCGAGTGAGCGCTGCAGGCGTGGAATTCGGCGCCGCCGCTTTCGAGCCCGTCGTCGCCGCGGCTGCAAGACAGCAGATCTCGCGGCCGTCGCTCTCCTATTGGCAAGATGCGTGGCGCAGGCTCAAGCGGAATCCGCGCGCGCTGACGTCGCTCGGGATCGTCGCAGCGCTTCTCGCGTTCACGGTCGCGGGTCCCTGGGTTTGGCGTATCGATCCTGCCTCGCAGGACGTCACTCAGATCAGCCAAAGCCCGGGGCTGCCGGCGACCATGACGGTCGTTGCGCCATACGTGAGCTGGGAGGGAGTCACGGTCGCCGACGATGCGGCGCGGATGGACATCGCGGCTGCCGACTTACGCCTGGCCGCGCCCGCGACGACCCAAGCCGTGCGACTCGTTTGGAATCCTGTTGCGGGCGCAACCGGCTATCGCGTCTATCGAAACGTCTTCGACCCGAGCCCGGACCGCGCGCTCGGGTTGCCGCTCGTGGAGATCGACGATCCGAATCGCGTCAGCGTCGAGGATCGGTTCGACTTGCGCGCGACGCGCTATTGGTATTCGCTCGCGGCGATCGATGCGCAGGGCACGGAGCTCGACGAATACGCCGTGCTCGTCGTCGACGTCGCCGGAGTCACGAGCGCCGCAGACGCGGCCTACGCGGGGTGGATCGCCGACCCGGCAGCCGTCGAGATCGGCGACGAGATCGCGCTGCCTTACCACCCGCTCGGCACCGACTATCTCGGCCGCGACATGCTCGCGCGGCTCATGCACGGCGCGCGCGTGTCGCTCTTCATCGGCATCGTCGCGCCGCTGCTCTTCGTGCTGACGGGAATTCTCTACGGCAGCGCGGCCGGGTTTGCCGGTGGGCGCATCGATCAGTTTCTGATGCGGTTCGCGGATTTCGTCGTCGCGCTGCCGTTCTTGATCTTCATGATCATTTTCCGTATCGCGTTCGGGATCGGGCCGGGCGAAAGCGGCGTTGTACCGATGCTGATCGCGCTCGTCGTCCTCATGTGGCCCGCGACGGCGCGCCTCGTGCGCGGCCAAGTCCTGCAGATTCGCCAGGAAGGCTACGTCGCGGCCGCGCAGCTGCTCGGCGCCGGAGCTCCTTACCTCGTTTTCCGGCACATGATTCCGAACACGATGGGCGTCATCCTCGTGACGCTGACGTTCGAAATTCCGAAAGTCATCTTCATCGAGGCATTCCTGTCGTTCATCGGCATGGGTGTCGCGCCGCCGACGCCGTCGTGGGGAAGCATGGCGAACGAAGGGATCAAGACCATGCTCGTTCATCCGCACGAGCTTCTTTTCCCCGCGATTCTCATCAGCCTAACGGTGCTCGCG
>DATBLZ010000034.1:0-15309 GCA_036555065.1 Gammaproteobacteria bacterium | reverse complement strand
CTATGCTCTCAGCAATGGAATGCGCGAGCTGCGGCCATTCGTTCGCGGGAGCCTATTGCCCGCGCTGCGGCGAGGAAGTTCTCGACGCGCGCAAGCTCACCGTGCGGCATTTCCTCGGTCATGCGTTCGGTGAGCTTTTCGACCTCGACGGCAAGATCTGGCGCACGTTGAGGTTCTTGCTGTTCCGGCCGGGATTCCTTGCGCTCGAGTACGCCGCGGGCCGGCGCCGTTCGTACGTCAAACCCATGCGGGTGTTGATCACGGCGATCATCGTCTACGTCCTCGTGTTGCCGGCTGGCACCGGCTTCACGCTCAGTATCGGCGGGCTCAAGCTCGGCCTCGCGCCGGCATCGATCGTTCCCGAGGGCACGATCGAAGGCACTCTGTATCGAATCGATCGCTTCGGCGTTCTAGAGCGCATGTTCACGGAGCGTGTCGGTCCGGTCGATAGCGCGTCGACCGACGTGCGTGATCGCTTCAACGAAACCCTTGCCGCATTCACGATGACGCTTTCGTTCACGACGGTCGTGCTGCTCGCGCTGACGCTCTACGCTTGCTTCCATCGGCGGCGTCCGTTGCTCGTCGAGCATGCGGTCTTGGCCATGCATTTCTTCAGCTTCGTGCTGTTGTGGACGCTGGTCGCCCTGCTCGCGACCCGGTTTCGCCTCGGCCTCGTCGCCACCCTCGTTTTACTGAACGTAGCGATCGTCTGGCAGTTCGCTTACCTCCTGATCGCGATCCGGCGATTCTATTTTTCAGGCAGCAAGGGCGGGCTCCTCGCGTGGACGGCGTCGACGGGCGTCGCCGTGCTCGCTTATCTGCTGAACTCGTTTTATCTCACCGCCGTGCAGCTCGCCGGCGGCGCGCTCGCGATCCTGCGGCTGTAGTCCGCCCGCTAGTCGTTCAAGCTCAGAATCCACGCGGCGATCGCACGCGCTTCGTCGAGAGTGACGTGCTCGTTCGGGACCATCGGCACGACGCCCCAGTTGCCGCCACCGCCGTGCACGATCTTGCGCGCGAGCACTTCGATGTTGAGCTCGCGCTCCGCGACGTGACGGGCCGCGATCGCGCGGTACGGCGGACCGAGCAGCGTCTCCTCGACGGTGTGACAAGCGCTGCAGCGTTTCGAATTCGCCAAAGCCTCGGCGTCCTGCGGCGGCTGGGCCGAAGCGCCGGTCCAAACGACGCCGAGCGCCATCAGGCTCGCGGCGTTCCAAAGTGTTCGCTGCCCGGCCGCGTCCCGACGCTCGCTCGTTGTCATGGCCGACGCTCCGCGACTGCGAGCCGCCCATACGCGCCGTCGCCGGGGTCGATCATCACTACCATCCGCGGACCGTGGACGAACTGGACGATGTTTCCGTACGCGGTGATCAGCATGCCGCTGGCGGGATCGATGTCGATCATGCGCAGGAAGGCACCCTGGCGCGGCAGCGGCAGCACGCTGAAGCTTTCACTGCGCGGATCGAACCGATAGATGACGTCGCCGTTCGACGTCGGTATCCAGACGACCTTACGGACGGGGTCCCAGGTCGCCGCATACGGCGCGCTGCCGGTGTCAGGAAGGTCGTAAAGACCGACTTGCTCGCGGCGCTCGGTGTCGTAGGCGACCAATTGGCCGGACCCGTAGAGCGGCACGTACATGATGTCATCGTCGCTGATCGTGAGCCGCCGCGGGCCTGAGTCGATCGACGGGAGCGGCACGACGGTCTCGAACTCTTGCGTCTTGACGTTGAAGCTGCCGAACACGCCGATGTTGAGCTGGCTATACCAGACGTGGCTCTTGTCCGACGTCATCACGAGTCCGTAGAGCGCCGGGTTGCGATCGGTGCGTCCCGGGACGTCGGGCGCGGGAAACGATTGGGCCTTGCCGGATTCGGGGTCCAGATAACCGACGGCGTTGTTGCCGATGTCCGAATACCAGATGCGTCCTGCGTCGTCGGTCAAGAGCTCGTGCTCGGCACCGAAGCTGAGATCATGGATGCCGATGGGCCGGCCGTCGATCGCGGTCGTGGCCCAGGTTTGCCAGCTCTCCTTGCCCGGATCGTATCGCGCGACGACGCTGTCGAAGAACGGCGTCACCCAGAGCGAGCCGTCCGCGGCGCGATGCAAGGAATGCGGACCCATGTCGCCCTCGGCCGGTACCTCGAGGTACCGCTGGCTGCCGGTCGCGACGTCGATCGCGTACATTCGATTCGACGAGACGTCTGCGGCCCAGAGCTCGTTCGTGCCGGGCAGTAAAACGGCCTCCCTGACGGCGTTCGGGCCAGCAACCTCATATTCCTTGATGACGGTGTTCTCGGTGACGAGTAAGGGGGCGCCGTAGCCGTAGCCTTCCATCTCGTCCATGGGGCCGACGAAATGCTCGGCCATGAACGTCGCGGTCTCGTCGCCGCCGCTGACGGAGTACACGGGGCCCGGCTCCGGCGGGCCGCCCGGCGCGGCTCGGCCGAACTCCCACGCCGACACGTAGTTCATGTATTTGACGATCGATTCCCAGCTCTGCTGCCTCACAACGGCCGGATCCGCGCCGTCGACGCTCGCGATCAATCCGGCGTAGCGGCGCACGGCCGGCGAGGGCACCTGGTGGCAGCCGATGCAGTCGCGAACGAAGAAGGCTTTCTGCTCGCGATCGCCGACCCCCGCGAGCCACGCCGAAGCCGGCGCGACCGGCGCCTGGTTGCGGCGCGGCTGCATGACGATGGTCAGGTCCGCGAAGTTCTGCGTGAGCCCGTCGACGGGCTCCAGTTGCTCATGCTCGAGCGAGCGCACCTCGACCGACGCGACGCTGCCGACCCGCTCCGGAAATCGGAACCTTCCGCTTGGGCCCGTAAATACGCTGATGACGTCCGCGCCCGCATTCCCTTCGGCAGGCCGCAGGCTCACCATTGCGCCGGCAAGCGGCTTGCCGTTCAAGTCGACGACGCGCCCGGCGACGTTCTCATCGCCGAAGGCCGCCGCCGCGGCGATCAAGGCAAGTAAATTGGCAAATGCGGCTCCGCGCACGTGGCTTTTCGTCGAAGTCATGATGCACCTTTACGTCGAGGCCGTTTCGAAAATCGGCCGCAAAAGAGATAGTACTCTCAAAACGTCCGATTAGACTCGCTTCCTCCGCGGCGGCGAGCGCAGCAAGAGCAGCAGCGGCACGGCGAAGAGCGTCATGTACATCATGAGCCGGAAGTCGTTGAGATAGGCGATCATGAGCGCCTGCCGCGTGACCTCGCCGTTCAACGCCGCAACACCCGCGCTCGTGCTCCAGTCCCAAATCATCGGCAGTGAAGAAGGTTGCATCGCCGGCCGCAACGCGCTCAGCGAATTGCCGAGCTCTGCATGACTCGTCTGCGCCTGATGGCCGAGCACGGTGATCATGACGGAGATTCCGATGCTGCTGCCGATATTGCGGATGAGGCTGAACATTGCGGTGCCTTCGTTGCGGTAGTGCGGCGCGAGCGTCGAGAAGGCTGCCGTGCTCAACGGCACGAATAGAAAACCGAGTCCGATGCCCTGGATGAGCCCCGTATAGACAATCGGCCACGTGCCGACTTCCAACGTGAACCCCGTCATGAGCTCCAGTGACACGCCCAAAATGGCGAATGCAGAGAGCAACAACCAGCGCGTATCGACGCGACCGATCAGCCGGCCGACGATCATCATCGCGATCATCGTGCCGATGCCGCGCGGCGCAAGCAGTATCCCGGCAGTGAGGACCGGATAACCCAGCAGGTTCTGCATAAAAGGCGGCATCAACGCGAGCGTCGAGAACAACATCACGCCCATCGCGAGCATCAGGAACAGGCCGGTCGCAAAGTTGCGATCCTTGAAGAGCCCCGGCTCGATGAACGGCTTCTCGGCCGTGAACATGTGCACGAGGAACATATAAGCGGCGAGACCCGTAATAACGCACGAGATGACGATCGTCTGCGAGGAGAACCAATCGAGCGACTCGCCGCGATCGAGCATGAGCTGCAACGCGCCGACGGCCAAGCTCAAGAGCGCGAAGCCGAAGAAATCGAAGCGGCGGCCCCTATCGAGCTCGGTCTCCGTAAGAAACGCGGCGGAGCCGAGCAGCGCGAGCGCACCGATCGGAAGATTGATATAGAACGCCCAGCGCCAGCTGTAGTACTCCGTGAGATACCCCCCGATCAAAGGCCCGAGAATCGGCCCGATCATGACGCCCATGCCCCAGAGCGCCATCGCCGGGCCGTGCTTCTCGCGCGGATAGGTATCGAGCAACACGGCTTGGGAAAGCGGCACGATCGCGGCGCCCGCGGCACCTTGCAGCACGCGGTAGATGACCATCTGCTCGAGCGAGGCCGCCGACCCGCAGAGCATCGAGGCGAGCACGAACGCGAGCATGCTCGCGAGCATCACGCGCTTGCGGCCGAAACGCGCGGCCAACACGCCCGTCAACGGCGTCGCGATTGCCGTCGCAACGATATAGGAAGTCAGCACCCAGGAAATTTGGTCCTGCGTCGCCGAGAGCGCCCCTTGCATGTGCGGCAGCGCGACGTTGACGATCGTCATGTCGACGACCTGCATGATCGTCGCGAGCATGATGGCAGCGGTGATGAGACCCCGCTTCATCGGGTCGGCGACGAACGTGCCCTGCATTTCAGTCGCTCAGGAAGGTCAGAAAGCTCGGCGTCGGACGCCGGAAGCGCGTATCGATCTCGACGATCGCGCTCATGCCGGCGCGTAGCTGCGGGTCGCCGGGCCGAGCGTCGACGCGAATTCGCACGGGGATGCGCTGCGCGACCTTGACCCAGTTGCCGGATGCGTTTTGCGCGGGAATCACGGAGAACTCGGCGCCCGTGGCCGGGCTGATCGTCTCGACCTCGCCGCGCCACTCGTGATCGGGATACGTATCGATATGAATGACGACCGCCTGCCCGGGCTCGACGTGCGTGAGCTGCGTCTCCTTGAAATTGGCCTCGACCCAGAGATCGTGATCCGCGACGAGGGCCATCACGGGACTGCCCGGCGAGACGAAATGCCCGACGGCCGGCACTTGGATCACGATGCCGTCGTACGGTGCACGCACGACCGTGTGCGCGAGGTCGAGCTTCGCATCCTCTAGCATCGACTGGACCGTGCGGTAAGCCGCGTTGCCGACGAAGAGTGCCGTGCCGTCGAGCGGCATTCCGCCGGGGCCGACCACGATTCGGCCGCCGATCTGCGCGCGCAGCTGCGCGAGCGCCTGCTCGATGATCGGGATCTGCTGCTCTGCGACCTCGAGGTCGTGGCGCGCCTTGGCGACGTCGGCTTCTGTTCCGAGCCGCCGCGCCGCGAGCCCTTGTTGGCGCTCGAGCTCGCGCCCGAAGTAGGCAACGTTGATCTTGGCAAGCTCGAGCTGCTCCATTTGTTGCGCGTACGAGGCCTCGAGACTATCGATGAACGACTCGACGGCCGCGACCTGCGATTCGCCGCGCTCGACCTTGACCTCATAGGGTGCCGGATCGATTTCGAACAGCACGTCGCCCGAGCGAACCTGCGCGTTCTCGCTGACCGCAACGCGCTCGATCGGCCCCGTGACCTCGGCGGTGATCAACACGGTATCGCTCTTGACGTAGGCGTTGTCCGTCTCGACATAGCGCCCCGAACGCATATAGACGAACGCCGCAACGACGGCGACCAGCGCCGGACCCAGCACGAGCAGCGAGGCGCGCAACCAGCGCCGCCGCCGCGGCGCGGGTTCGATTCGCGCTTCGGCGGCCGCAACGTTAGCCGGCGCGCCTCCGCTGCGGTTCTTTTCGTCGACCATAGGTGTACGTTCCTTCGCTTGCGTTCGCGGCAGCATCGGCCGCCGCCAGATTCTCTTTTATTCGCTCGAGCGCCTTCACGAGTTGTCGTCGCGCCGCCGACGGTAGACCCGCCATCGCGGCATCGAGAGCCTCGCTCGCGTGCGCCCGCATCTGATCGACAATGGGTCCGGCCTTCTGCGTGAGGAACAGCAACGAAGCGCGCCGATCCGCGGGATCGGCCTCGCGTCTGACCCAGCCGGCGGCTTCGAGCCGGTCGATGAGTCGCCCCAGCGTGATCGGCGCCACCTCGAGCCGCTCGGCAAGAACAGTCTGATTGATGCCTTCCTCGCGCAGCAGATGCGCGATCGCACGCCACTGGACTTGGGTCAGCGCAAGCCCGCGTACTCGGCGATCGAAGTCGCGACGCAACAGTCGCGATACGTCGACGAGCAGATAACCAACGCCTGTCGTGTCTCCGGCCGTCGCCATTCTCTAGGGCCCCGGAAAAAATAATAAGTATGCTTATATTAAGCATGGACGTCGGGAACCACAAACCGACGCGGCCGCGCGCTCCGCCGGGGCAGCCCGTAACTTACGGATTTACCTGGCGATTCTGGCTACGGTGCGGCTTGGATCCTCAAGCCAGACCCGCTCGCGCTCACGAGCCGAGTGCAGTCGCCCGAAAACTTGAGAGACCTCGCAAAGAGCGCGTCGGTGCCCGAGTCGAGCCGCGCAAGAGGCGCGCCGCCCCACGTGTAAACCCAAATATCGCCTAGCGCTTCCCCGCTTGCGTCAGCGCCGCCGGCGACACGATCGTTCCAGCACGTCTCGACATTATTCGGATACGGCGCACCGTCCAGATAGTGCACGCGCGTGACATTGATCGCCCTCCACAGGTCGAACCGGTTCGGGAACCCAGAAGCCGTGTATAGGACCTCATCAGACTCGGATAGGGCGATGTCTTGGCCGTTCTCCGGCCACGCAGGCTGTCCATCGAGGGACGCCTCGATTTGTCGCGTGGCGATCAAGCCTGCCGGGGCGAGACTCGAGTAGCGAAGCCCGTAACGATAGATCGTCGCCGGGCTGATGCCCGAATTCATGGTGAAGACGTAGCGCTGGTCCGAGCTGACGGCGATCCAGTGGTCGAGCAGGTAGGTGCCGGCGATGCTCGCGGTAAACAGAGCACCTGTCGTAGCGTCGAAGATCTGACCCTGGATCGTCGTGACCAGCACCGGGTGCGCGTCGGGCCGCGCGTAGGCCGCGATCAACGAGGGGCTCGGGAAACTTACGTTGGTTCCGACCACGAAGCTCCGCCGCACGGTGCCCGTTTCGGGATCGAGCTCATGAACCTGGTCGGAGCTCGCACCGTCCTCGCCGACGTAGAGACTCAACCCGTCGGCGCTCATCGCGAGTGACGTCCGCACGCCACCGGTCGCGGGAAACGTTCGCAGCGACGCGCCGGAGTAGACGTCGTACACCTCGATGTCGTTGCTGGGATAACGGATGAGGAACACCTCGGGCTCGACGGGATTCGCAACCGTCACAGACCCGTTCGCGGTCGGCAAATTGACCACGCTCGCGGGGTCCATGGTGCGCACGGTCAGGCCGACGCGAATCGTCTCGGTGTTGACGATCCGTGCGCTCGGCGAGATCACGGTCACGTTCGCGAAATACTGACCCGCACTAAGGCCGGTCGGGTCGGCCGTGAGCACGAGCGGGTCGCCGGTGTTGCCGGTCAGCGTCGTCTGAAGCCACGTTGCGCTCTCGGACGCCTGCCATGGAACCCCGGTCTCGTCGCGCGTATTGCGCACCGCAAGTGTGCGCGTCAACACCTGCCGTGAAGGGAAGCTCGAGAAAGCAACACCGGTGTCGCTCACGAGCAAGCGGTTGCCTTCGATCCGCGCCGTGACCGGCAGCGTGCGCGTCACTGCTACACCATTCACCGAAGCGCGTAGCTCGAGCTGTCCCGTGTAAGTTCCGGAAACCAGCAATGCCCAGTCCGCGCCGACGTCTACCATGACGTTGCTGCCCGCGACCGTGCCCGCGGCGCTGCTCACGGTGAGCCAATTACCGCCGGACGTCGTCGTCGGCGTCATTGTCCACGGATAGGCATTCGCGCCGGTGCCCAGGGAGAAGGCGAGCGATACGGGCACAGTCTCGAGACCGGAGTCGCCGCCGAGCGTGATCGAAGACAAGCTCGTCGTCAGGATCGGCGCGCTCATGTTTACCGTGACGAGCAACGTCGCGGTGTCGCTTGAGTCCGCGACGTTCGTCAACGTCAGCGTTGCGGTCGCCTGTCCCGGCGGCAGGGTCGACGTGTCGACGGTCACCGTGCGGCTGCCCGGCCCCGTCTGTGCGCCGGCCGGCGGCTGCAACCACGGTTGCGAGGAGGTCGCGAGCCACTGCAAACCCGCCGGCGCCGCAACGTTGACCTGAAACGTTTGATTCGAAAACGAGCTACCCGAGACTCCGCTCAACACCGGCGGAGGAGTCGTAATGGTCACGCCCTCGCGGATTGTGTAGGAAATTTGTACGTCCCTTGTTTGCAGGATGTTGCCGTTTGTGTCGCTCGTGCCGATCGTCACCGTGGTCGTGTAGGTGCCCGGGGCAAGATTGGTCTGATTCGCGAAGAACGCGAAACTGTATTGAAGCCCGGAGCCGGACACCGTGATGGTCAGCCACGACGGCGGCACGATGCCCGGCGCGTAGCCCGCGCCCACGGCAGCGGCCGACGTGTTGGCGAGAGTCACGAGCACCGACTGCGGCGCTGCGGGCACCGCGGCAAACTTGGCCGAGAACGTAAGGCTCGACGTGCTGAGCGTGAAGCCGCCGGCCGGCGGAGCGCTCGACCCGCCGCCCCCGCCGCCTCCGCCGTGGCACGCGGAGAGTGCGCCGGCAATGAGCATCAATGTCACGGCTGTTCGGCAAGCGGCGGCGAAACCGCGCACCGTGGCGCGGGAGAATCCAGAAACTCGCATGTCGTGTCGCCTCCAGGGGCTTCAAGCGTTGTAGCGTATGCAGAGTGGCGACAGGCTCGTGCCACACGCCGACATGAGTGTAAGGAACGAGGACGGCGGTTTGGAAGAGGGTTATGTCACGGCCGGCAGTCAACAGTTACTTCGGCGCTGCTCGTTCGAGGAGCACGGTGGCCCGCCATGCGCACAAATCTCCCCCAGGCATCTTCTTCGGATAACGGCTTGCCGCCGATGCGTCGCGTGACCTCAGCGTCGCCCCACAGCGACGCGTATTCGGCGAAGTCTTCGCGGCGGCGCCCACCGAGCGTGAACCGAGCAGTTTCGACGGTCGGAACGACGGTCATCACGGCACAGCGACGGATCTACCGACCCGCGGGGTTGGCCGCCGGCGGCACGAACGAGACGAGCTTGCGCGACTTGATGAGCCAGCGGCCGTCGATTTTCACGAGCACGTCCTCGTATCGCCCCATGAACCCGACGACGAACTGGCCATTGTCGGCGGCGCGAACGGTCTCTGCATACGCTCGATGGCGCGCGTTCGTCGCGTCGAGCATCTCGATCGACGAGTTCGCCATCACGTGGTAGAGCCGCGGCGACGGCGTTCCCGCGGCCTCGTTGCGGGCGCGAGCCGCTTGAAGATCCGTGACGATTTTGCGGATTGCCGCCCGACCCGTGTGCACGATGCCGCCCGGCAACTCGTACACGGCGTCTTCGGTGAAAACGCCTTCGTAGGCATCGGCATCGAGCGTGTCGAGCGCGTGGACGTATCTCACGACTAGCTCTTCGATCTCGGCCCTATCCACGAGCTTTTGTAGCCGGACGGCATCGACGTCCTCCGCGGCCAACGCGCCGCCAAGGGCCGCGAGCACGACCGCGCCGCACGCAACGATTCCAGGAATGCGCATGTTTTCCCCCGCTTGGTTCGCTCGTTCTTGTTCTAGAAGAGAGAACCTATCGCAGGTGCGCAGCGATGGGAAGTGCCAAAAACGTTCATTGCGCGTGTGAGACCGCTCACGCCGAGACGCGCAACGAGTTGCTAATGTGCACGCAAATGAGCGCGCCCATGCAACGCGTGCCGTGGCGAAAACTGCTGGTCCAACTGGCACTGTCCGTGCCCGAGATCGCGATCGCGTCCGGGCCTCGTGCCGCCGATGCTCGCGGTCGTCGACGATGGGCGCGGCGCACTCGTGACGAATATGACGCAAGAGTGGCTCACCGTCGCATTGGCGCGCGTGCTGCCGGATAGCCAAGGCGAATGGCGCGCGTGCCCGCTGCTCACGGTCGGCAAAGTATCCGACTACTACCGATACTCGATCGGCCCGGGCCAGACCGCGCAGTACGCGCCACTTCTCCGTTGCGCCGCGGCGTTCGAGCGCGCGCCGCTCGAGTATCGCGTCGGCGATCCTCTGCCGAACGCGACGGGTTGGTGGTCCGACTCTGCGTTCGCGGCCCCGAACGGTCGATTGCCCTAGAGCTCGCAGTCGTAGAACGCGTCGATGAGACGCGCCGCGCGCGGTCCGTTCGTGCCGACGGCGTGCATCTTGTTGCAGGCGTACGAGAACCCCATGCCGGCATCGGGATCGCAGAAGCCGATCGAGCCGCCGATGCCGTGATGGCCGAAGCTGCGCATGTTCGGCCCCATGTAAACGGCTTCGGGCGTGTTGAGCAGGAGACCCAGAGCCTGGTGATATGGCCTCTGCTGCAGCGCTTCGGTCTGGTTGTGCTGCTCGACGATCATGGCCTCGATCTGCTGCATGCTCATGATCTTGACGCCGTCGAGACTCCCGCCGTTGCCGAGCGCGCCGTAGATGCGCGCGACGCCGCGCGCGTTGCCGTGGCCGCTGCCGCTCGCGATCTCGACCGTGCGCCATTCGGGCTTGTTGAGCGTTACGACCCAGGGCTCGGCCGGGTTTTGCTTGAACGCCAATGCCCTGAGCGACGTCTGGTCGGCGCCGTCCTTGGCGGCGAATAGCTGAGCGTCCATGTTCGGCATGACCTCGGCAACGAAGGCCTGCTCGGCCGCGGTCATTCCGCCGATGTAGTACTCGGCTTTGAGCGGCGTGCTCACCTCCGCGCGCAGGAACGGGCCGACGGTCTTGCCGGTCACGCGGCGCATGATCTCGCCGAGCAGGAAACCCTGATGATGGACGTGATACGCCGCTTTCGTGCCGATTTCCCACAGCGGCTCCTGCTCCTCGAGCGCTTTGACCATCGCCTCGCGATCGAACATCGCACCCGGCCAGAGCGGATTCGTCGTCAACACCGGCACGGCTGCCGTGTGGTCGAGAAAATGGCGCACGAGCGTCTTTTCTTTGCCGTTGCGGCCGTACCCGGGCCAGTACTCGGTCACGCGCGCGTTCGGGTCGACGAGTCCGCGATCGATGAGCATGTTGAAGCAGATCGCGGTGATCCCTTTCGCGACCGACATCATGCAGACCGTCGTCGGCGCATCCCATGGCACTTGCATGGCGCGATCGCGCCAGCCGCCCCAGATATCGACGACCGTGCGCCCCTCGAGCATGATCGAGCAAGCGCCGCCGACCTCGTCCTCGACTCTGAAGTTCTCGATGAACGCGTCGACGACGGGCCGGTATTCGGGCGCGTACGTCCCGGCGAGCGGATACGTCGCGCCGCGCGCCTCGATCCGTGTGCTGAGATCCACGGGCGTTCCTCGCTTATACTGAGCGTCTGAGCCGTTGCGAACATAACAGCTAACGAGTGAGGGCGACAGCGCTCCGCGATCACATGTTTCGGAGAGAACAAATGAAACCGACTGCATTCCTGGCCGTACTGCTCCTCGGCACTCTCGCGGCGGCGCCCGTGTCCGCGCAGCGTTCGCCGCTGCCGCCGGCAGGGCCTATCGAGCATATCAACGGCAATCTCTACAAGATCTTCGGCGGCGGCGGCAACACGCTCGTCTTCGTGCAAACCGACGGTGTCGTCCTCGTCGACACGAAACTGCCCGGCAACGGTCAGGCCATCCTCGATCAGGTCCGAACGGTCACCGACAAGCCGATCACGACGATCATCAACACGCACAATCATCCCGATCATGTCGGCAGCACCGACTTCTTCCGGCAGATGTTTCCGAGCGTCCGCGTGATTGCGCAGGAGAACACGAAAAAATGGGTGGAGGGCAACGAGAGATACGCGCGGGAGCTCGTGCCGGATACCACGTACAAGGATCGGATGACGATCGGGGAAGGCGATGACCGTGTCGAGCTCTACTATTTCGGCGTCGCCCACACCGATGGCGATGCGTTCGTCGTCATTCCCGCGGCGCACGCGATGTTCCTCGGCGACATCATGGCTTGGAACATGGCGCCGCTGATCGACCCGCCGACCGGCGGCACCGTCGTTGGGTTGCCCGATGCGCTCGAAAAAGCCGCCGCGACAGTGAAAGACGTCGACACGGTGATCGAGGGCCACGGCGCCGTGAACACGTGGGAAGGGTATCTGCGCTTCACGCGGTTCAACCGCGCGTTGCTGACTGCGGCGCGAGCGGCCTATGAGCGCGGCGATCCGCCGGGCGTGGCCGTCGCAGAGCTTCAGCGCACCGCGGAATTTGCCCCGCTGCTCGGCACGAGCCTCTTGCCCGGCCTCGAGTATGGCAATACTCCTCTCTCGCGTGCGCACATGAACGTGAACGTGGCGTACCAGCAGTTCAGCGGCGAGACGGTGACCACTAATTTCGGTGCGCCGCTACCGGCCACCGACAAGCACAAGGCCTCGGATCCGCAAGCGACGGCGGCGGCGCGGCCACCGCCTGCTCCTGCGAACTAGAAGCAGATCCGGCCATGGGCGCGCACGTCCCGTCGAAGTGAGCCGCGGCGCCGCGCGCCGAGTCTCACGCTACCAGCGCTCGTCGACCGGTTTCTCGGGATCGGCGGTGATATTCAGAATCGCGCAGTGGTGGTACGAGAAACCGCCTTCGCGCACGCCGGGATGATTCGCCATGAACTCGATGATTTGGAGCCAGCAGCCTTCGCAGTCGATGTTCGGCACGTCGAGATACATCGCATGAGGCGCAGTGGGCCGCTCGGTGTGCGGCCAGAGGCCGTCGAGTAGGATCGGCGGCTCTGGATTCGTCTCGATTTTTGCCGCAAGCGAGCGCGGACCGCGATCGGTGTCCTGCATCGTGACCTCGGGATCGGCCGGCAAACCGTCGCGCGTGCGCGCGAGCGCGATCCGATAGTGGCCCGGATGGAAGATCGTCTCGTCGATCGCGATCGCGAGTCTGCCGCCGCCTTTGACGGGCGTGACGGCTCCGCTCGGCGTGCCTGGATCTGCGTTGGTGCCGCCGCACGGCGCGATCTTTTGCGGATCGCCGCGCTGGTCCTCGACGATCCAGCCGGCCGGCGCAAGCAGCTTGAAATGCGCGCTGACGGTCGGCGCGGCGACGATGGCGGGAAGGGCCGCGAGGGCGGCAAGCGTAAGATTCTTTCTCATCGGTTCTCCTCAGCGACAAAGCGTTCAGCCTCGCGGCGCACTCGCTCGCTGACGTTCGGGTCGCTCACGAGCTCCGCGAGCATGGCGTCGGCTTCCGCGGCGCGCCCTGCTTCGCGTGCTTCGATCGCGGCGCGTAGACGCTCGAAGCTCAGAATGTCCGCTCGAATTCCTTCGAGCGCAGAGCGCGGCCTGCCCGTTACACCGTCGTCGGCCAATTGCGCATCGAGGAACGCGACGGCCGCGTCGGGGCGATCCGGTCCGAGAGACTCCAACTCGGCCAACGTCCATTCCATGAACCAAGAATCGTGCAACGCACCGACCATCGAGCGTTGGCCGGCCGGCAGCGTAAACGGCTCCGTGCGTGCGCGACGTAACAACTCCGTCGCGCGCGGTACATCGTCGCGCCGGTGTGCCACGGCGGCCTGCGCTACCAGCACCCTTCCCTCCGTAGGTAACGCGCGGCCGCTCGCGGCGAGCACCGCGTCGTCTTGCTCCGTGACCGCGTCGACGTTCAACAGCGCGACCATCATGTGCTCGACGGTGTCTCGGCTCCGCGGCCGCAAAGCGAGGGAGCGGCCGAGCAGATCGGCGGCCGTCCGCGCAACATCGGGCGGCAACAATTCATCGACCGGTGCGTCCGCGCGTCGATTCGCCTCGATGAGGTGCGAGGCCTTGACGCCATAGATGTTGGGGTCGCGCGAGCCGAGCTCGATGGCCTTGTCCACCGCCGCGTTCAACGCAGCCGTATCGTGGGCTTGATCCGCGACGATCGCGAGTATTTCGTAGCTCACCGCGTTGTTTGGCACGACGCCGAGCAGCGCCTCCGCGTGCTGCCGGGCGAGCTCGCCGTTGCGCCCCGCCGCTGCAAGCCGCGCTAGCGACGCTTCGACATTGGCGGCCGACGCGGGCGCAATCGTCATCTCCGCGCCGCGGTCACGTACCTCCATCTCCTGGATGCCGTACCGGCCGCGCTTCAAGTACGCGCGTAGATCGTTCGTGACATCCCTGTACGATTGCCCGAACGCGTTCATGAACGCGGTATCGAGACTCGTCTTTTGCTCCTGCTCGAGGAATGCTTGGAGCTTCGGCCGCTCGGCACCGAGGTTGCCGAACATCAAATAGTGAACGAATGCCCAAGCCTGCGGGTAGTACTTGTCCATGCCGTGCAGCACCTCGTCCTGAGACGCGCGCAGCAACTCTTCGACCGGCATCAAGCCGTAATAGCTTAGGTAGTCGACGTTCTCCTGAACCGCCATGCCCCAACGCCCCTTGCCGCCCACGACCTCGAATGACGAATAGACCTCGGCGAGTCCCTCCTGGAACCACAACGGCGCCTCGACCTCGCTCGCGCTCGCGAACCAGTGCACCGCTTCGTGGTAGATCACGTGACGCGTTCGGTCGCTGCCACCCGGCAGTCCGGCAAGCCCGATGATGCTCCACGCGTCCATGTTCGCGAAGAATCCCGCGATATCCGCCTGACCCGTTTCCGTCCGCAAGTAGTACGGCTCGAAGTCGCGGGAATTCTTGAACAACACCATCGTGAGCGGCGGGAGCGCGAGCTCGTCGACAGCATACAGCTGATGCAGAGCATCGATGAACTGATCGAACTCGACGGCCCATCGGCGCGTGTCGTCCTCGTCGAGCTGCGAGATCACGCCGAACCGCGGAGCTTGAAGCCGCAGCCACTCGCGGTCTGCAGCGTCGGCGCAGATGACGCAACCACAAAGCAACAACGCCAACGCGACGCGGCGGAGGCGACGGCCTTCCCGGCCGATGGGTAGGGTCACGAGCGTGCCCTTACTGCGTCGTGATCGACGTGAAGCGGCCGTTCACGATCGGATTGCGATCGGTCGACGAATCGCACTCGGTCTCGTCGATCATGCGATTCGCATCGGTGACGCGTATGAAAGAGAACGTCACTTTGAAAGGCTCGGTGAGCGCTACGGGGTCGATGAGCGTGAACTCGTCCTGAATCTCGTTCGGGCCGACCATGCGAATGCGCTCGGCGAAGCGCATCTCGTCGCTCATCCGAATGCGGATGAACCCCGACAGCAAGATATCGGGCTTGATCGCGACCGTGTCGACGACGAGCGTGTCGCCTTCCCAGCGCCCGACCGAATCGCCGTCACCCGTCGGCCAGAGCTCGT
>DATBLZ010000178.1:0-7627 GCA_036555065.1 Gammaproteobacteria bacterium | reverse complement strand
GACCTGCACGATCACGTCGCCGGGCTCGATGCCCTGCCGCGCCGCGAGACTCCCGTCCTCGACGCCGACCACGATCGCGCCGCGGACCGAAGCGTCGAGCCCGAGCTCCTCGCGATCCGCTTGGCTCAAGTCGCGCAAGCTCAAGCCCACGGCAGTGCCGACATCCTCGCCGTGGCCAGGGGATGAGCTTGCGACGGTCGCCGGCGTCTCGAGCTCGCCGAGCTCCACTGAGATATTCCGGGCTGCGCCATCGCGGTAGACGGTCAACTCCACTCGGCTGCCCGAGTCCTGCTCGGCGACGAGGCGTCCCAAAGTCTTCGGCGAGTCGACGGGCTTGCCCGCGAATTTCGTGACGACGTCGCCGATATGCAGTCCCGCGCGCTCGGCAGGTCCGCCGGCGACGATGTCGGCGATCAAGGCGCCTTTGGTTCCATCGATATCGAGACTCGCTGCGAGCTCCTCATCGAGGCTCTGGATTTGAACACCGAGCCAGCCGCGGCTCACGGCACCGGTCTCCTTGAGCTCCGCGATAATGGCCTTGGCCTGATTCGCGGGTATCGCAAGACCGATTCCGACGTTTCCGCCGTTCGGCGAGATGATCGAAGTGTTGATGCCGATCACCTCACCGGCTGCATTGAACACGGGGCCGCCGGAGTTGCCTTGGTTGATCGGCGCGTCGATCTGGATGTAGTCATCGTAGAGTCCCGAATCGATGTCGCGGCCGCGCGCGGAGATGATGCCCGCGGTCGCGGTTCCGCCGAGGCCGAACGGGTTGCCGATCGCAAGCACCCAGTCGCCGACGCGTGCGCGGTCCGAGTTGCCGAAGTCGAGCGCCACGAGACCATCGGGCGCATCGACCTTGAGCAACGCGAGATCGGTGCGCTCATCCTGCCCGACGACCGTGGCCGGCAGTCGAGTTCCGGATTCGAGCGTGACGAAAACTTCATCGGCGCCTTCGATGACGTGCCGATTCGTCGCGATGTAGCCGTCGGCGTCGATCACGAACCCGGTCCCGAGCGCCTCTATGCGGTGCGGCGTGTCGCGGAAATTCGGAAACCCCGGAGCGCCGAAGAAGCGCTCGAAGAAATCATCGGCTCCGGGCGGCAGCCGGCGCAATTCCGCTGTCGGCATCATTTGCGCCGACTTGGCAACCGAGATGTCGACGACGGCGGGACTCACCTTCTCGACGATATCGGCGAACGACGGCGGGCCGGCGAACGTCGTCGGCCGATCCTGTGCGGGTGAAAAGGACACAACGAGCAGGCCGAGAATCAGGGTCGCGAAAGTCACGGCCGCGATCCGCCGCACGAGCCCGTCGCGATTGGGCGAGACGCTAGCCATTGCAGTACTCCTTCGAATCTTATGTCTCAACGATGGGACAAAGATTAGGACGCGGCACGTTACTGAGAGGTCACTGCTTTCTGAACGATCGTTAATGCGTCGTTCAGGTGCCTGAGACTACGCTCGGCTCAAGCTAGAGACAGCGAGGAGGTGCACTATGAGACGCTTATTAATAGGTACTGTGCTCGCACTGGGTTTGGGTTCGGGCGCATGGGCCAAGCCCCAAATCCAGGACGCCCGCGAGATTCCGCCGTACGAGCCCGTCCGCAGCATTTGGGCGCCCACGGGCATTCACAGCTTCAGCGTCATCGACCGGGATACATTGATCTTGTGGCGAACGCCGTTCGAGCCTTACTTGGTCGAGCTCAAGATGCAGAGCCACGACCTGCCTTTCGCAGAGGCCATCGCCGTCGAATCGGCAACCAGCAGCATCGATGCACGCTTCGACTCCGTTCGCGTCGCCGGATTGCGGTACCCTATAGACGCGATCTACAAGCTCAGCCGAGACGAAGCTCGGCAGCTCATCCGCGAAACCTGAGGGACCTGCAGAGAGCCCGTGCGAGTACTGATCATCGAGGACGACAAGGACGTCGCCTCGTTCATTCAAAAAGGACTCGTGCAAGCGGGCTGGAACGTCGATCATGCCGATAACGGCAAGGACGGCTTGTTCCTCGCGACGACGGAGAAGTACGACGCCCTCATCGTCGACCGCATGCTGCCCGGCGTCGACGGCCTCACGGTCATTCGCACCTTACGTGCCTCGAACAACGGCACGCCGGCGTTGATCCTGAGCGCGCTCGGCGAGGTCGACGACCGCGTCAACGGCCTACGCGCCGGCGGCGACGACTATCTCGTCAAGCCGTTCGCATTCACGGAGCTCGTCGCGCGGCTCGAGGCGCTCATCCGCCGCGCCGGCACGAAAGGCTCGTCCGCCGCGACGACTCTGCAAGTCGGCGACTTGCAAATGGATCTGCTGCGGCGCGAGGTTCGGCGCGGCGAGCAGACGATCGACCTGCAGCCGCGCGAATTCCAGCTGCTCGAGTTCCTCATGCGCCATGCGGGGCAGGTCGTCACGCGGACGATGCTGCTCGAAGGCGTATGGGACTACCATTTCGACCCGCAGACCAACGTCATCGACGTGCATATCAGCCGCTTGCGATCGAAAATCGATAAGGGGTTCGACCGGCCGTTGCTCCACACGGTGCGGGGCGCAGGCTATCGTCTCGACGGATAACTGCTCGAGGCATACGCTTATATAGATGCGCCTGCCAGCGTTCTTTCGCACGAGCGTATTTCAGCTGACGCTCATTTACATCACGCTGTTCGGCGTGTCGGTCGCCGCACTCTTTGTGTTCATGTACTGGTCGACCGTGGGTCTCCTCGAGCGCCAGACCAACGAAGTTCTCGATGCCGAGATCACGGGGCTCGCCGAGCAGTACCAGCGCGGCGATATGGCGGGCCTCGTCGAGGTCATACGCGAGCGCGTCCGCCGCCCGAGCCAGGAGAGATCGGTCTATCTGCTCGTCGATGTGGCACTGCGCCCGCTCGCGGGGAACATGACGAGATGGCCGCCGCAATTCGATCGCCCGGCCGAGCTCGTCGAGTTCGCCTACACGGACGAAAACGGCATGGAAGTGCCCGTGCGTGCCCGAGTCATGGCGATCCGCAATACGGGATTTCGGCTGCTCGTCGGCCGTGAAATTCGCGAGCTCGCCCAGCTCAAGCAAACGTTCAGGCGCGCCGCGATCTGGGGCGTCGCATTTACGCTCGCGCTCGCGCTCGTCGGCGGCGTGCTCGTCGGCGTCAGCGCGCAACAGCGGATTGCGCAGCTCAACCGCACGACGCGGCAGATCATCGCCGGCGACTTGAGCAAACGCGTGCCGCTCAGCGGCTTTCGCGACGAGCATGAGGAGCTCGCCGTCAACGTCAATGCGATGCTCGATCAAATCGAGAGCCTGCTCGCGGGAATCCGCCACGTCGGCGACAGCATCGCCCACGACTTGCGCGGTCCATTGACGCGGCTCAGGAGCCGCCTCGAGATCCTTGCCGCCGAGCCGGCCCCGAGCCGCGCGAGCCTCGAGGAGTGCATTGCTCAAGCCGACGCGCTGCTCGACACGTTCAATGCGCTGCTCAGAATCGCGCGCATCGAGTCGGGCGCCTATCGCAGCGCCTTCGCCGCGGTCGATCTCAGCCGCATCGTGCGCGACGTTTGCGACCTGTATCGGGCGGCAGCCGAAGACGCGCAGTTGCGGCTCAGCTGCGACTGCACCGAGGGCGCCGTCGTATTCGGCGACCGCGAGCTGCTCGCGCAAGCCATGACCAACCTGCTCGACAACGCGATCAAATACACGCCTGCCGGCGGACGAATCGACGTACGGCTCGAGACCGACGATCGCGACGCACGCCTGACCGTCGCCGACACGGGCCCGGGGATCGCGGCAGCCGATCGCGAACGCGTGCTTGCGCGTTTCACGCGGCTCGATCAAGCGCGCTCACAACCCGGCAATGGCTTAGGACTCCCGCTCGTGCGCGCGGTCGCATTGCAACACGACGGCGAGCTCAAGCTCGGCGACAACGCGCCCGGTCTCGTCGTCTCGTTGCGGCTGCCGCTCGTCGGCGCGGCGCAGCCCCAGACGAGCGCGCGCTCCGGAGAGCTTACCGCCGAGCTCGGGCGCGTCTGATACGATCGACGAGCTCGGTCAAATTGCGGCACCGCTCGCAGTCTTCGACTGACCAATCGCCGTAGGGATCGAGCAGCACGCTGTGGACGCCGGCGCCTCGCGAGCCCTGCACGTCTTGGTAGTACATGTCGCCGACGTGCGCGGTGCGCTCGGCGACGGACCGGCTCGCGGAGAGCGCGTGCGCGAAGAATCGCGGGTCCGGTTTCTCAAAACCGATTACGTGGGAATCGAAGATCGCGTCCAAGCGCGCGGCGAGGCCGAGATCGGTGAGCGCGCGCGCCACCGATCCGTCGGAATTGCTGACGACGACGAGGCGCAACCCGAGCGCGCGGAGCTCCGCCAGCGCTTCCGGCACGCCCGGTAGCACCCACGACCAAAGGCGATAGTCCTCGCCGGGCTTCTTGAGCGTCGCGGCCAGGCGCCGCGCGATCGTCGTCGCGTCCGTCATCGTGCGCGCTCTTCTCGCCTCGAGCCGCGCGAGGGTTTGCGCGAGATGAAATGCGAAGTGATCGTCATCGTCTAAGCCGGCCGCGATGCGTTGCGACGTCGCCGGCCGTGCGGCCGCTTCCGCGCGGCGGATCTCGGCCGCGCTTGCGTTGATTCCGAGCGCCTCGAGCTCACTCGCGATCCACGCGTAGTTCATGCAAATGAGCGTATTCCCCGCATCGAGGAACAACGTCTCGAGCGTCGAGTAGGGAACTGCACTTTTCCGAGGGGTCATGGTCAAATGTGCGCTTTCAAAGGATCCCGATGTCGCGCTCTTCCCGAATCTCGCCCGCGGAAAGTCTATTACGCTTGCTCGGCGCGTGCCTCTTGACGAGCGTTTCCATCCCTTCGAGCGTTCTCGCCCAGGAAGGTCTCGGCGTCGGCATTGCCGGCGGCAAGACGAGCCGTATTCAACGCGTCAGCAGCCCGCCCGTGATCGATGGCCGGCTCGATGAAGCGGACTGGCTGCGCGCACCGGTCATCGCCGATCTTCATCAGGTCAACCCCGTCGAGTTCGCGGCTCCGTCGGAGGAGACGCACGTTTACGTTCTCTATGACCGCGATGCGATCTATGTCGGCGCGCGCATGTTCGACGCCGAGCCCGCGCGCATCAATGCCCTGATCCTCCGGCAAGGCCAGCAGATCGGCTCGGACGATCGATTCTTCGTGCATATGGACTCGTTCGCCAACCGCCGCAGCGGTTATCTCTTCGGGGTGAACCCGAACGGAGTGCGCTACGACGGCATCTTCGAGAACATCACCCAACGCTCATTCGACTGGGACGGCATCTGGCAGGCGGCGGCAACGATCGACGCGCAAGGATGGGCGGTCGAGATCGCAATCCCGTTCAAGACGCTCTCGTTCGATCCGAGCAATACGACATGGCGCATGAACTTCCTGCGCAATATCGCGCGTAAGAACGAATCGATGGCGTGGGAGTCGCGCAATCGGAATACGGATTTGAGCACGATGGGCGACGTGCGCGGTATCTCGCAGGTCGATCAGGGCGTCGGGCTCGACGTCGTGCCGTCGTTGAGCGTGCGTGACCGCAAAGACTATGTCGGAACCGCCACGGACTCCGATACGCATCCGTCGCTCGACGTTTTCTACAAGATTACGCCTTCGCTGAACGCCTCACTGACGGTGAATACCGATTTCTCCGCGACTGAAGTCGACGCACGGCAAGTCAACTTGACGCGTTTCAGCCTGTTCTTTCCGGAACGCCGCGATTTTTTTCTGCAGGACGTCGATATCTTCCAATTCGGACGGCTCGAGCAGGACGGGAGGCCGTTCTTCTCGCGCACGATCGGCTTGAGCGCCACGGGGCAAGAAGTACCGATCGACTATGGCGGCAAGATCAGCGGGCGCATCGGGCGCTTCGACATCGGCACGCTCGCGATCCGCCAAGAGGCATTCGGCACGGTCGACGCCGCCGATCTCTTCGTGGCCCGGGTCGCCGCCAATGTTCTCGAGGAATCGAGCCTCGGCATGATCGTCACGAACGGCGATCCGGCTTCGAATCTCGACAACTCCGCCACGGGCGTCGACTTTCGTTTCTTGAACAGCCGCTTGCGGGGCGGCCGCGGCGTCGAGGGGGAAGCCTGGGTTCAGCAAACCGATACCGAAGGCGTCGCCGGCGACGACGGCGCCTACGGCTTGGGCGTGCGCTTCCCGAACAGCGAGGGCTGGAGCGGCGGGTTCGACACGGTGGAGTACCAAGCCAACTACAACCCGGCGATGGGCTTCGTGCGCCGCACGGGAGTACGGGCCTACGGCCTCAACTTCGGCGACACGCTGCGACCCGAGGGTGGCAAGATCCGCACCCTATACTCCGGCATCGACGCCGCACGCATCGAATTCCTCGACAACGGTGCCGTCCAGTCGGCTGCGTTTCGCATCAATGCGATCGACGTCAATCTCGACTCCCAGGACGCATTCAGCGCGGGCTACACGTTCGCCGAGGAAGGGCTGCGCCAGCCGTTTCCCATCCACCCGAGCCATACGATTCCAGTGGGGAACTACAAGTTCGAGTACACCAATGTCTCGGTCCGCACCGGCGATCAGCGCAAGCTCGGCGCAGGAATGTTCGTCAACGACGGTGGGTTTTACGATGGCGAGCAGTTCGGCGTGGGCGGCTTCATCGGCTTCAGGCCGAACAAGCACTTTCGCACCAACATCAACTATCAGTACAACGATATCAACTTCGGCCCGACACGCTTCATCACGCGCTTGGTTCGGCTTCAGCTCGATGCCGTTTTCTCTTCGACGCTCTCATGGACGAATTTGATCCAGTACGACAACCAATCCGAGACGATCGGGATCAATAGTCGACTGCACTGGATTCCAGAAGCCGGCCGCGAAGGCTATCTCGTGCTCAACCACAACCTTCAGGACTTCGACAAGAACAATTCGTTTCACACGAGCTTCAACGAAGTCACGATCAAGTACAGCTATACGTTCCGCTTCTGAACGCAAAAGGACCCGGCTTCCGAAGAAGCCGGGTCAACGAGTCGCGCCAGCTCGAATTCGGCGACCTCCGAGGGGGAACATGCGGGGACGCCTTCAGTGGCTGGTGCGCCATGCCAACCGCGTCTCTGCAACATCCATGCCCGCACGTGTTCGGCCGGATTCCTTGTCCAGAGGGTACCGTGTGCCCCGTGCCGGGGCGCGCGCTGGCGCCTATGCACTAACTCGGGGAGCGGCGTGCTCGAGCAACAGCGCCCAGCGTTCGAGCTTAGCCGCATAGGGCATGCCGGCATGCGCCGGGCTCGTCGAGGGCAACGCGTGCAGGGCAATGCTCGCGAACCGCATTGACAGGCGCGGCAGCACACGCCGCCGGTAGAGCTCTTCCGCGGTGCGCCCGTTGAAGCATATGAGCTCGATGCAGCGATGGCGCTCGAACAGGCCCGCGAAATCATTGACGATGGCCGACTCGCGGACGATCGACGCGTCGAGGCTGCCCGTGCGCTCGGCTGCCGCGAGCACGTCCCAGAGCGCGAGCGATGCGCGCTTGAACCGCGCCAGGCGCTGTCGGTACGCAAGCTCCGGTCCGGCCCCGACGAGCGCGCCCATGATTCGCCAAAAGGCATTCTGTGGTTGCGCGTAGTACTGCCGCGCTT